>DASYSX010000001.1:0-3910 GCA_036002955.1 Candidatus Udaeobacter sp.
TCAACAGCTCCGAACAAGATCACCAGAATCAGAAGCCATTTCATAATTCGACGCTGTAGTGTCCGCTGTCCTCAGCGGAGAATCGAGTGCAGTAGTCCAGCCGGATGCCATGAGGACAGCGTGAGCGACAGCACGTAAAGAAGATCGGCAAGCTCGTCACGGTGAGTCCGTCCAGTGGCGGACAGGATGCCCACCCGTTCCGCAGATAAGATATCTGCCTACGACTGCGCGAGCTCTTGCAAGATTGCTTTATTCAAGCGAATACCGCCTTCGAAATTCTCGAGAGGGAAATTTTCGTTAGGCGAATGCGCTCGGCAATCGGGTAGCGCGAGTCCCATGAGCAATGTTTCGACGCCGAGAATTTCCCGGAACTCGGAGACGATTGGAATGCTGCCGCCTTCGCGAATAAGAGCAGCGTCGCGCTTGAAAGCTTTGCGCAATGCGCGTTGTGCTGCTTCACCCATCGCTGAGTGCGGATCGGTGAGATACCACGGACCGCTGTGGCCCATGGTGACTTCCATCGTCACGCCTTTCGGCAAATTTTTTTCTAAATGCGTCTTCGCCAGTTCCAGAATTTCCTCGCCCTTCTGGTCGGGAACGAGACGGAACGTCAGTTTCGCAAACGCATGGCTCGCGATCACCGTTTTTGTCCCCTGCCCCTGATATCCGCCGCCGATTCCGTTGATCTCGGCAGTCGGCCGCGCCCAGATGCGTTCTACTGAATTGTATCCGGCCTCCCCGAAAAGCTCAGGCACACCTGTCTCCTCGCGAATCAGTTTGTCGCCATCGACCGGAAGTTTGCGCCACGCTTCGCGTTCCCACTCCTCGAGTGGTTTGACTTGATCATAAAATCCTGCAATTGCCACGCGACCGTCGCGATCGTGAAGTGTTGCGAGTAATTGGGCCAATGCGGTGATCGGGTTTGCGACGGCTCCGCCAAAAACACCCGAGTGCAAATCCATTTTCGGACCGGTCACTTTGACCTCAAGGGCCGTGACGCCGCGCAGCCCATAACTCATCGTCGGCACGCCACGCTCGACCATTCCCGTGTCGGACACGACTACCACATCACATTTGAGTGCCTCGCGGTTTTGACTGAGGAAAGGCCCGAGATTCGCGCTTCCGATCTCCTCCTCGCCTTCGATCACCAAATGCAAATTCACCGGCAGCTCACGATGCTCTTCGATCGTCTCCTGAATTCCGAGAATGTGCGCAAGAATTTGGCCTTTGTTGTCCGTCGATCCGCGGGCAAACACGTAGCCGTTCTTCAAGACAGGCTCGAACGGCGGTGAATCCCAAAGTTCCAGAGGATCCGGCGGCTGCACATCGTAATGGCCGTAAATCATCACTGTCGGACGCCCGGGCCGATGTTCATTGCGCGCCCAGACGATGGGATGACGTTTCGTGGGTACAAGCTGCGCTTGCAGACCGATCTTGTTGAGCTTGTTCACCAGCCACTCTGCGCATTCGACCAATTTTTCTTTGTGCTTGTCGTCAGTCGAGACGCTCGGAAACCGCAGAAACGAATAATACTCTTCGAGATAATTGTCGCGCATGGCGAAAGAGTAAACCCGCGTTCCTACGAACGTCCAATACTCAAGTCCCACGCGAGAAACAGTTGTGGGGCGGGCGCATCGCCTGCCCAGCCAATGACCTGGCAAGCGGAGCGCTTGCCCTGCAAAAGCATGATGTCACCGATTCACATGCTCAGGACGCGCGATTGTTCTACGCACGAAGTACAAGAAAGACGAAAGCGTCAGCACAATTCCAGTCACAAGGAATTCACGAAGCGTGGCGTGAGACAAAATCCAAATAATCGCAAGAATCGCCAGCGCAGGAACAATGTTCATTCCGGGAAAATTGAACGGCTTACCATCCGCGCGCACATCCCGTTGCACCAAAACCCAGCAAGCGGCGCAGCAGAGCAGATACATCAATAGAACCGCGACATTTGAAAGGACCGCCAGTTTCTCGAATGTGCCGCTGATTGACAGCGCGAACGCGAGCGAAGCGTACGTAATAATTGCGACATCTGGTGATCGATAGCGCGGGTGCACGTGCGCGAAAAACTGCGGCAACGCACCGTCGCGCCCGAATGCAAAGATCATGCGCGGCGAACTCAGGATGTCACTCGTCACGAATCCAAACGCCGAGATGCTCGCTCCGGTCAGAAGAATTATGCGACCGACGTGACCAAGGAATGTCGCCGCCGATTCAGCGAGGGGCGCGTCGGGATGATTGGCCACATCGGCACCGAGCGTGCCCTGCGCGACGAGTTGGATCATCAGGTAGATGATTGTCGTAATCACCAGCGCGAGATAAGCAGAACGAGGAACGGTGCGCGCAGGATGCTTCACTTCGCCGCTTGGAATCAATGCCACCTCGATCCCCACGAAAGCGAAAATCAAAAGGATAACGGCGTCACCTAACGACTTGCTGCTCGGCCAACCGCTCCAGGCAAGATTCGGAGCATGAATAAAAAATATTCCGACACAAATGAACAACAACAGCGGCAAAAGCTTGGCGAATGTGATGACTGTCACGGCACCAGCGCCCTGCCGGACGCCGCGAATGTTGATCAATACGAGGGACGCATAGACCGCGAACATCACGATGATCCGCATCACGGGACCGCCGAGGAACGGCACCACCAGGGCAACTGAGTTTGCCAGTACGTTCACGACGCCGGCGACCGCGCCGAGTGCTGTGAGAAAATACAGCATCCCGGCCAGGAATCCTACGTACCGCCCAAACGCCACTTCGACATACGCGTAAAGACCGCCGGTCAACGAAACGCGACTGCCAGCAATCGCGAAACAGGTGACAAACAAGACCATGGCAATCGCGCAGCAGACAAAGGCGAGTGGCGCCGCGGAACCCAATCCCTTCGCAACTGTCGCTGGAATCACGAAAATCCCAGCCCCAATTGTTGAGCTGACGATATTCGCCGTGAGAGCTGGAATTCCGATGCCGCGAACCAGTTGATGATCAACGCGCTCAGCTGTTTCAAGGGAGCTCGCTGATTCATTTCCCATCGGCGCATCCTCCGTGATTGGGTTGTTCAACGCAAGAGTGCGAGTTAAGTTCCACGCGCCAAGGACGGTGCTTTTCAAATGGGCAGCAATTGCAGCTGCACGTTGCTAATGGAATGTCGTAGTCGTGGCCAACCTACAATATCATGTGGCCGGGCGGCCTTGGAACCCCTTCAAATTGTGTGATTTTCCCCTTGTAACGCAAATGAGCCTGCTGTATTGAGGCTCCGAAGACCCGGGGTTTAGCCCAAAATGCATTTACATTCGCTAGAGGTATTCGGCTTCAAATCGTTTGCCGATAAAACTGTCTTCAATTTTCACGAGGGCGTCACCGCCATAGTCGGACCGAACGGTTGCGGAAAATCCAACGTGCTAGACGCCGTGAAATGGGCGCTCGGTGAGCAATCCGCCAAATCGCTTCGGGGCGATGAGATGGCTGACGTCATCTTCAACGGCGCCGATACACGTAAACCGGTGGGATTTGCGGAGGTCTCACTTACATTCAGCAACTGCGCTGAAGAACTCGGAACCGAATGGCATGATGTGCGGGTGACGCGCCGCATTTATCGCGATGGAAATTCCGAATATTTGCTGAACAAAACGGCGTGTCGGCTTCGCGACATTCAAAGTCTTTTCGCCGACACCGGGATCGCGCGAACTGCGTACTCCATGATGGAGCAAGGCAGAATCGACATGATTTTGAGCTCGCGTCCCGAAGATCGGCGCGCGGTTTTCGAAGAAGCAGCCGGGATCACGAAATATAAAACGCAAAAACGCGAGGCGCTCCGGAAACTGGAGGCAACGGAAGCAAATCTCTTGCGCATCGGGGACGTGATCAAGGAGGTCAAACGCCAGATCGGCTCACTTCAGCGACAGGC
>DASYSX010000002.1:0-10142 GCA_036002955.1 Candidatus Udaeobacter sp.
TTTCTTGTCTTCCTCGAGCTGATAAAGTTTCGCTTTCAACATTTTCATCGCCAGCTCCCGGTTACGCCCCTGGCTCCGCTCGGCCTGGCAGGCGACGACGATTCCACTGGGTTTGTGCAAAATCCGCACCGCAGTTTCGACCTTGTTCACGTTCTGTCCGCCTTTGCCGCCGCTGCGAAACGTGCCAATCTCGAGATCAGCCGGATTAATTTCGATCGGCGCGGTGTCAGCAATTTCGGGCACAACGTCGACGCTCGCGAATGATGTGTGCCGCCGTTTATTCGCGTCAAACGGCGAAATCCGTACAAGGCGGTGGACGCCGCGCTCGGTTTGCAGATATCCGTAGCCGTAGTCGCCTGTTACGAGCAACGTCACCGATTTGATTCCAACTTCTTCGCCCTGCTGAAGGTCCACCGTTTCCGATTTGAAACCGCTGCGCTCGATCCAGCGCTGGTACATCCGCAGCAGCATGTCAGCCCAGTCGCACGACTCTGTACCACCGGCGCCGGAATGAATCGTGATAAACGCGTTGGACTGATCATTTTCGCCGGAGAGAAACTGACGGAGCTCGAATTCGTCCAGCTTGTGCGCCAGACGGTCATGTTCCGTAGCGACTTCCTTTTCCGCCTGCGCGCGATGCGCCGGGTCGCTTTCTTCCGCGGCGAGTTCTTGCAGCGCGCTGAAATCTTCGATTTCGCGTTCCAATTGTTGGAACGGATTGATCAACGAACGCAGCCGCGAAACTTCCTCCACATCAGCCTGGGCGCGCTCCCGATTCGACCAGAAATCAGGCGCGGTCATCCGCGCTTCAATTGCTGCTAGATTTTCCTGAAGCTGTTCGACGTCAAAGAAACCTCCGCAACTCGCGCACGCGCGACTTCAGACCCTCAGCATCTGGAATGGAGATTTCCGTTGGCATGACGAAGAGTAATTCAACTGATCGACAACCGCAAAGATATGGCGCAACGGCATTTGTTATTCTGGGGAGCACAGGCCGGCAGTCTGTGCTGCCCAGAACTAAATCCTACTTGTGTGTGGGAACTGGCTTTGCCTTGGCGCGCGCCGTTTCGAGGCGAAAAATTGTTTCGCCTTCCTTCATTAAATCAAGGCGATCGCGAGCGATGGTTTCGAGATAACTCACGTCCGTCTTGAGCAGGGTGACCTCGCGAGTCTGGTGCGCCAGCAAATGCTGTTGCTCGCTAACCTGTTGCTGCAGGTTGTCGATCTCGCTACGACTCTGCATCAGCTTTTTATACGGCGGCACAAAGAGGCTCACGATGACAAGCCAGATGGCGATGACCAGCAGGACGAGCAGAATGCGATTTAGTCGCTGCCAAACGGTGGCTTCGCGACGCGCGCGGAAATCAGCGTAACCGTGCTCCACTTCCGCCGATTGTAGCGCCGTATACGGCTTTGTCACCAAGTTCTTCTTCAATCCGCAACAGCTGATTGTACTTGGCAACGCGATCGCTACGGCATGGCGCACCGGTCTTGATCTGGCCGGCGTTTGTCCCCACTGCGATATCGGCAATGGTCGTGTCCTCGGTTTCACCAGAGCGATGACTGATCACCGTCGTGTAATTATTTTTCTTTGCCACGTCGATGGTCGCCAGCGTCTCCGTCAGCGTGCCGATCTGATTTACCTTGATAAGAATGGAATTCGCCACGTGCTCTGCAATTCCTTTTTGGAGAAATTTCACGTTGGTGACGAACAGATCGTCGCCAACCAGTTGAATCTTCGAGCCGAGTTTTTCCGTCAATTTTTTCCAGCCGTCCCAATCGTTCTCCGCGCAACCGTCCTCGATGGAGATGATCGGAAATCGCGCGCAAAGCTCGGCGTAATAATTGACCAATTCTTCAGCGGTCTTTTGCGCGCCACCCGACTTTTTGAAAACGTAGAGATTTTTCTCGCTGTCGTAGAATTCCGAGGCAGCTGGATCGAGCGCGATGAAGATCTGTTCTCCCAGCTTGTAGCCTGCCTTGTCGACTGCTGCGGAAATCGATTCCAATGCGTCTTCAGCGGAATCGAGTTGCGGAGCAAATCCACCTTCGTCGCCAATGGCCGTGGAAAGATGCCGCGCTTTCAAAACCGATTTGAGCGCGTGATACACTTCCGTTCCGTAACGCAACGCTTCAGAAAAACTCGGCGCCCCGCACGGCATGACCATGAATTCCTGAAAGTCGATCGGCGCATCCGAGTGCGCGCCACCGTTCAAGATATTCATCATTGGGATTGGGAGCACTCTCGCATCAGGACCGCCAAGATATCGAAACAGCGGCAGGTTTTCAGCGGCCGAAGCCGCTCGGGCAACTGCCAGTGAAACAGCCAAAGTGGCATTGGCGCCGAGATTCTTTTTGGTCGGCGTACCATCAAGCTCAATGAGTTTCTTATCGATGCTCGGCTGGTCTCGCGCATCCAGTCCTTTTAGAAGCGGTGCGATCTTGTCATTAACATTCGCAACGGCTTTTCTCACGCTTTTCCCTCCGAAGCGGCTTTTGTCGCCATCGCGCAATTCCAATGCTTCATGTTCGCCTGTGCTTGCCCCGCTGGGAACCGCTGCTCGCCCCAGCGCGCCGCTTTCGACGCGAACATCTGCTTCGATCGTGGGATTACCGCGTGAATCCAAAATTTCGCGCGCATGAATGTAGGTAATGCTGCCGCTCGCCATAAATCCTGTGCGGACTAAAACAGCTTTGGCTTCACGAGGCAAATCCGTACCGGCCAGATCAGTGTAACGAGAGCCAGATGGAACCGGTTGGGGGCATGAGAGATTCCGATTGGCAATTTCGTTAAGCCACGCATAATCTTCGCGATGATTCGTTTGCTTGCATCGTCCATGCTTGCCTTGGTTGCTGCTATTTCCGCAGCGGCAGCCGAACAGGGGCAACATCTGTCGTCAGACCAAATGGCGAAAGCTGCCAAGAGCGATTCCATAACTGTCCCGACCCCGGGTGAGCTGTTCGCTGCCCTCGGGAAATCGGGAAAAATTAACTGGTCAGCTCAATACCGCGCACCAATTCCAACGACCTACGGCAACCGCGCGCAGATTGCCCTTAATCTTGGCGGTTTGATAGCCGACGGATTTATCGCGGTGGAAGCGAAGGACGGTCAGCAGGTCAAGAACATCGGCTCAGACATCATGAAGCTCGGAAAGGCCCTGGGAGTAAGCGAGCAACTGCTTAGCCGCGGCAACAGCATCAATGAATTTGCCGAGCACAATGAATGGGACACGCTCCAGGAGGAATTGGAAGCGACACAAAACGAGGTGAAATCCTCAATGCAATCGCACGCCGACCAGGATTTAGTTATCCTCGTCACGCTTGGCGGTTGGATTCGCGGAACGCAGGTCGTCACCGGCGCGATCATAAAAAATTATAACGAATCCGCCGCAAAGGTTCTGCGGGAGCCTGCGTTAGTCCGCTTCATCCAGTCAAAGCTGAACGCCATTTCGCCTGAATTACGTCAGGAACCGCTGGTCAAAGACGTAAGCGAGCAACTCACGGCAATCGAAAAACTCGTTTCGTTTCCCGGAGGAAAGACGCCGACCGCGGAAGAGGTGAAAAAACTCAATGAGGCAGTCGGCAAGCTGATGACAAAAATAGAAAGCAAGGAGTCGCCTAAATGAAATATTGCCTGCCGTCTTTGGTTTTGATTTTAGCGCTAAGCGCGAACGTTGTTCTTCGCGCAGACACAGACGCCGAAGTGAATGCTCGCAAAGACGCGCTCGAGCTTGCGGGAGCATTTGGAAATGACGGATTCAAGATTCGAGACGGACATTCGTGCGGCGTGCTTAAGGCACACGATCATGCCCTGATCGCGGTGAATCTTTATGCCGGAAATCAGTATTGGTTTTCTGTGGGCATAGCGGAACCGCTGAAAAAAGTTGGCGTCAGCCTTTATGACGAAACCGGAAACCAAATGACCACGGAAAATTTCAGCGAAGGGGACAAAGCCGCAGCGGGCTTCGCGCCGGAAAACAGCGGACAGTACTTTGTATCGGTCGATTCGGTTGAGGATCAGGAAGGCAGTTTCTGTCTCGTCTATTCGTATAAATAGACGATGCCCGGTTCTCTCTTGGAGCAGACGATGATCTCGCTTCAGGTGTTTTATGAAGGTCGCGTCCAGGGCGTCGGATTCCGTTTCACTGTGCGTCACATCGCCAAAGGCTTCGACGTAACCGGTTGGGTGCGCAACCTCCCGGACGATCGCGTAGAACTTCAGGTTACCGGTGATGAGCAGGAGGTGCGCGCGTTTCTCGATCAGATCGCTCAAAGCGAACTTCACTCGCTCATTCGCGCACAGACCGAGAACAAGTTAAACGAACCAGTCGCTGCGCGCGGATTTGAGATTCGCCATGACTAACCCCGCCATCGCCGTTCACGGACTGACCAAAATTTTTCCTGTTCCGT
Source organism: Candidatus Udaeobacter sp. (assembly GCA_036002955.1). Classification (GTDB taxonomy): domain Bacteria; phylum Verrucomicrobiota; class Verrucomicrobiia; order Chthoniobacterales; family UBA10450; genus Udaeobacter. The sequence goes on from DASYSX010000002.1 coordinate 4,411, forward strand.
TTCATCCCACTCGCAGGGTTGTCGCGGTAAAGGACCTAAACCTTCGCATCGAACCGGGCGAAGTTTACGGATTGCTTGGGCCAAACGGCTCCGGCAAGAGTACCACACTGAAAATTATTCTCGGCCTGGTATCGCCAACACGGGGGCGTACCGAAATTTTTGGACGAGACAGTCGTCTCGTCGAGAGCCGCGAAGCAGTTGGTTTTCTCCCTGAGAATCCATATTTCTACAAATATCTGAGCGGCGCGGAAACCCTGCGTTTTTTTGGACGCCTTTGCGGAATGTCAGGTGCAACACTGAAGATTCGTGTAAACGAACTGCTCGATCTTGTTGGGCTAAACAAAGCGCGCGACCGGCGATTGGGCACGTATTCCAAGGGAATGTTGCAACGCATCGGATTAGCCCAAGCGTTGATTCATGATCCGCGATTGGTGGTCCTGGATGAGCCGACCGCCGGGGTTGATCCGGCGGGCTCGCGCGAAATTCGCGATCTCATCATCGACTTGAAGCAACGCGGAATCACCGTCTTGCTTTCATCGCATTTGCTGGCGCAAGCGCAGGAAATTTGCGACCGCATTGGGATTCTCGCCGACGGAGTGATGGTACGCGAAGGACGTTTGCAGGAGTTAATCGCGATCGAAAATCAAACCGAGCTTGTGATCGCCGATGCCTCCGACGACCTGATGCGAGAGATTGAAACGTTCATCAGCCGGTCGAACGCGAAATTGCTCGAGCGACGAAAATCGACCACCACACTGGAAAGATTGTTCCTGGAATCGACTGGAGGGAACGATAAAAGCTCAACGCGCGAGTGATCAGCTAACAAAACAGAAATGACAGACAGCGAAACTTCCACGGTTCAATCATTCGATGCCTCAACGTTCCCGAAGCGTCACCGCGCTATCTCTCTGTCGCGCATTCTCGCCATCACCAGCAACACGCTGACCGAGCTGACGCGCCTGAAGGTTTTTTACGTGCTCCTGGTGTTCGGGCTGCTGTTGATTGGCAGCTCCATTTTTATGGCGCAATTCTCTTTCCAACAGGAATTCCAAATCCTGAAGGACGTCTCGTTAGGCGCGATCTCAATGTTCACTTCGCTCCTGGCGATCGTAGCGACATCGCGAATGCTGCCGCGGGATATCGAAGATCGCACGGTTTACACCATTCTCGCCAAACCGGTGCCACGTTTCGAATACATTGTCGGTAAAATTGCCGGTGTTCTTCTGTTGCTCGCGATCAGCACCCTGATAATGGTCGCAGCGTTCCTGGCCGTGCTCTACATGCGCGAGCAGGCGGTGCTGCAGGTTACCGCGAAACAAATGGCCAGTGCGCCGCCGGACCAGCTCGCCGATGCGCTGCGAGCCGTTCGCGCTTCCGCGTTCAACGTTAATCTTGTTCCCGGAATTATTATCATTTTTCTAAAAGCGTGTCTGCTCACAGCGCTAACACTGTTTGTTTCTACCTTCGCCACCTCGACGATCTTCACGATCGTGGTGATGGTTTTTATTTATTTCATCGGGCACTTGGAAGCTACTGCGCGTGAGTATTGGCTCGCAGTACACGGCGGCGGGTTAGTCACACGCGTGTGTCTCGCGATCGTGGCGCTGCTTTTTCCCGACCTCCAGGCATTCAATCTGGTGGATGACATCATCGCTGGCACCGTCATTTCAATGGCAGTGTTCACCAAGACGGCGGTGCTCGGCATTTTCTACACCGTGATCTACACGTTACTCGCAGTTTTTGTCTTTTACGGCAAAGAATTATGACGCGAGGCCTGATCGCGCTGGCGGTGTTGATCGTGATGGGCCTGCTCAAATTGCCGGTCGAACGCGATCTGGCAACTCTTCACCGTCAGGAACATTTCCGTGGCGTCGAATTCAATCTCGATCTTCGCGAACAACTCGGGCAACTCGGATTCATCGCCGCGCTGAGCGGATTTCGAGCCATTGTCGCTGATGGTCTGTTCATCCAGGCGCATGCTGCCTGGGAAGACACTCAATGGGGTCGAATGCTGTTGTTATTTCGACAAATCACGACGCTCCAACCACGGGTGCTTTTGTTTTGGGACACAGCCGCGTGGCACATGGCTTGGAACGCCAGCGTGGCGGCGATGAACGATACCAAGCAGCCGCGTCAGGCTCTGCGAGTCAAAGCGCAGCGCGAATATTTCGCTCTTGGGAAAGACTTCCTCGAGCGCGGAATTAAAAATAATCCTGAGCGACCAGAGCTCTACGAAGCGCTCGCCAGACTATATAAGGAAAAATACAAAGACCACGAACGCGCGGCCGAGTATTATGCCAAGGCAGCAACGTTACCGGAAGCAGCGCCGTGGGACCGACGTTTCTCGGCATACGAGCTCTCGTATTGCGAGGGACGCGAGCGCGAAGCCTATGAGCGACTGCGGAGCCTCTACGATGAAGGCGAGAAGGAACGGCTGCCGACATTGATCAAGCGACTGAAGTTGCTTGAGGACAAACTCGCGATTCCGCAAGAGCAACGAATTCCTGATACGCTGACGAAACGTTAAGCGATTCAATTATTGAATTTCTTAGGTTAGGCGACTGAAAAATTCGTTTCATTCACCAAAACGTTGGTGCTTCCGGGTTCTTCCGTTGTAACGTTCTGACTTTTCGGTGGTTTAACAGGGTCGTAATGCGGTTCGCCATTTTCAGTGACATTCATTCCAATCTCGAAGCGCTCGAAGCCGTGATGACGGACGCGCGTCAACGCAGATGCACGGACTTCGTCTGTCTGGGCGACATCGTTGGTTACAATGCAAATCCAGCTGAATGCATCCAGCTTATCCGCGAGCTGGATTGCCCGGTGGTGAAAGGCAATCACGACGAGCAGGCTACGTTTCCCGCGTCATCGGAACGTTTCAACGAGCTCGCCGAACGCGCCATCGAGTGGACGCGCGAACGTTTGAATGAGCAGGACATGAAGTGGTTGGGCAGCCTGCCGTTGCAGCAACGGGTTCTCGATTTTACCATCGTGCACGCCACCCTCGATACGCCCGGCCAATGGGGATATGTGTTCAATAATCTCGACGCTGTTGCGAGTTTTACGTATCAGCGGACACCAGTCTGTTTTTTCGGCCACACCCATGTGCCGATGGTGTTCGTGCGCGATGACGGCGTCCGGCGCCAGAACTCCGAACACATTCGTATTGAGCCGGGCAAAAAATATTTCATCAATGCCGGCAGCGTGGGCCAACCTCGCGACGGAAACTGGCGAGCTGGATATTGTATTTACGACATTGAGAACAACCTCGTCGAACTCTTGCGAGTAAAATACGATCTCGCCACCGCCCAGAAGAAAATCACCAAAGCCGGTCTGCCGCGGCTCCTGGCCGAGCGGCTCGAAATGGGACGCTGAAAGTCCAAAAAAAAATTAGCTGTAGCGCTCGCGCGTCCCGTAGCTTGCTCGCGGTTGCGAGTACTTGCCGTGAGGTGAATCTGAACGGCGTGCAGAGGACTGCCTACTCCTGCAGAGGATCGTTCGCTCGCTCTCGGAGAATGAAGTCTGCCATCGGCAAATCGCGCGGGTAAGTAATTTTGAAATTAAAGTCGTCGGTAAGGACGAGAGCGATTTTGTGGCCAAGTCGCTCGATGGCTGAGACTTCGTCGGTTACGGAAGCGTTCGTCGCGTAAACATCGTGGTAGGCGTCCTCAATCAATTTCCGCTCGAAAACCTGTGGCGTTTGCATTGCGTACAGCTGATGTCGATCAACCGAACTAACGACCAAAAGATCTGCACCCGCGCGTTTTAACGTGTCATTGACCGGTTGTGCCAAGGCGGCTGCGCCATGCATGCGACACTGTGCGAACGCACGTTCGATTTGTTCCGGAGTAATCAGCGGACGCGCCGCGTCGTGCACGCCGACATGTTTCGCGTCTCGATCGATCCGACCCAAGCCAGCTCGAACAGAATCCTGCCGACGTTCGCCGCCGGGGACAATCGCGCGAATTTTTTTGAATCCTGCGCCTGAAGCGATTTTTCTGATTTCATCATGCCACTGTTCACGAGCCACGACCACGATTTCGGTAACGGCAGTCGTCCGCTCAAATGCGCGCATTGCGTGAGCGATCACGGGTTCGCCCGCGATCACGGCAAACAACTTATCGAAACCCATGCGCTGACTGCTGCCGCCGGCTACGATGATGGCGCTGAGCATTGTTAAATCGCTACATCGTGATGGAGATCGCTCGCCCTCGGGCCGTCTAACGGCGCGAAGGCGCGCCGGCTCCAGCGGCCTAACGACGCAAGAACGCAGCGACTTCGGCACAACCGATTCACGAATCTCGACTCTCGATTCACTAATTCAATTGTCGTGCCACTTCCGAGCTAAGCGTTTTGCCATCGGCGCGACCGCCCGCCTTCGCTTGCAACGCTTTCATCACGGCGCCCATTTGTGCTTTGGATGTGGCACCGAGTTCAGCAATGGTTTCGCGCACGACTTTCGTCAGTTCGTCCGGGCTCATTCCTTGTGGCAAGTAAGTATTCAAGATCGCCAATTCTTGTTTTTCTTTGTCAGCCAATTCCGCGCGGCCGCCTTTTTCAAAACTTTCGATCGAATCCTGTCGCTGCTTTGCTTGCTTGCGAATGACTTGAACGGCTTCAGCATCACTGAGTTCGGCTTCGGCGTCCGATTTTGCGATGACCGCGTATTTCAATGCCGATTTAAGCATACGCAGCACGTTTAGTTTCGTCGCGTCTTTGGCGCGCATCGCCTCCTTCAGATCTAAATCCACACGCTGTGGCAGTGTCATGCGGCACAATTACGACGACCAAACGCAATTGTCGATCTGTAGCCGTCGCCTGGAGGCGACGCTTCCAAGCATATTGAATAAACGTTTCGCGCAGCGAAGCGGCTACAGCGCCTCGCTACACTTCAGCAGGGATTCGGCGTCACCAACGGAGAGAACCTTGATGTCACGGTTCGTGCGTTTCAATAAACCAGCGAGCACATTGCCCGGGCCGAGTTCAATGAAAAAATCGCAACCAAGGTTGATAAGGCGCTGCATGCAATCTGTCCATCGTACCGTACCCGTGACTTGTTCGCGGAGAGTCTCCCGAATTTCCTCAGGCGTTTTTACTTCTTCGCCGGTCACGTTACTGATCACCGGGAAACGCGGCGATTGCATCGGCACATCGGCAAGCGCTTCACCCAATTTCACATAGGCGCTTTCCATGAGACGCGAATGATATGCGCCGGCAACATTGAGCATCATCGCGCGGCCTATGCCATGTTCCTTGGCAACACCGACAGCGGTTTCCACGTTTGTTAACTGACCGGAAATGACGATCTGATTGGGCGCATTGATATTGGCAATATCAACATCTTCGTCCGCGGCGAGCCGACGGACATCGTTTTCCAAACCACCAAGCATAGCGGCCATCCCCCCTTGCGTTGTTGCGCATGCTTCGTCCATGAATTCGCCACGCTTTTGCACAAGTTTGAGACCGGTTGCAAAATCGAACGTGCCCGCTGCCGCGTGTGCGGTGATTTCCCCTAACGACAAGCCGGCTGCGCCGCCGACTTCAAACTCGCCGAGAACCTCGCGCAACGCTGCCAACGACGCGAGCGCGTGAACATAAAGCGCCGGCTGACAATTTGAAGTCTTGGTTAATTCCTCTAGCGGTCCGTTCCAGGCAATGTCGCACAAGTTTCGACCGAGGATTTCATCGGCATTACGAAACAAATCCGCTGCGACAGGATATCGTTCGGCGAG
>DASYSX010000003.1:0-3431 GCA_036002955.1 Candidatus Udaeobacter sp.
TGTTGTCCGGTCCCCACATCGGGCAGATGTCCTGCGCCGGGTTGTTCGTTAGGTTTTCCGTCGCGCCGGTTTTGAAGTCGTAAAGCCAAACGTCATCTGCCATGCCGCCGCGATAATGTTTCCATGTGCGGAATTCGCGGAAGATGCGGTTAAACGCCATCTTCGAATCGTCCGGCGAAAAAGAAACGAATCCGCCTCTCGGGACCGGCAATGGTTGCGGCAGCTCTGAGTCCAAACCTACGGCGAAAAGCGAGCCGACGAAATCGTTGAACGATCGCATGCGCGAGCGGAAGACGACGAGCGGCTTGGTGTTTTCCCATGCCATCACAATGTTGTTGGGACCCATGCGATCAGAAACATCATCGCGGCCCAGTGTGGCCGATGTCGTCAGGCGCTTCGGGACGCCGCCGTCAGCTGGCATGACGTAAACTTCTCTATTACCATCATACTCCGAACTAAAAGCGATTTGAGTGCCGTCGGAGGAAAATCGCGAAAACGAAGTGTAACCTGGGCCGCTTGTCAGGCGGCGCGCTGTCCCGCCGTCTTTGCCGACGGTGTACAACTGACCTGCGTAACAGAAGACGATGTTCTGATCATTCGTGGTCGGAAAACGCAATAGACGCGTCGTGTTCGGCAGATTTTGCGCCGGGGCAGTCGTCAACGAGCAAACGACGATCGTGATCCATACAGAAAAGAAGCGACAAAGCATATTCATAGAGTAACCAGAGCGAAGTGAGCAAAGTGCCGTTGAACGCATCGGATGCAACAGCGATTTCATTCCCACATTGGATGCACTGCCTTGGCGAATTGGATTCAAAATGTGCCGGCAACACAGATGTCTCGATTCGAGAATTCCGGCGCTAACCATACTTGACGTAAGACCGTGCACGACGAGTTCCACGGCGGTAGACTGAACGATCGGTCATGGAATGGCTCAATGATCCGGATGCTTGGATCGGACTGGTAACATTAACAGTTCTCGAACTCGTTCTGGGCATCGACAACATCGTTTTCATCTCGATTCTCTCCGGGAAACTTCCTGCACATGAACAAAAGAACGCGCGTCTTATCGGCCTCAGTTTGGCCATGCTCATGCGCATCCTGCTGCTGTTATCGATCACGTGGATCATGGGCCTTACGCGTCCGCTGTTTGCCATTGCCGGTTTTGAAGTCACCGGCCGCGCGATCATCTTGGTCGCTGGCGGCTTGTTCCTTCTGGTGAAAAGCACGCATGAAATTCATGACCAGATGGAAGAGCACGTGCAACGGCAAACGCCCGTCGTGGCGTCATTCTTGGCCGTGCTCGTCCAGATTAGTCTGCTCGACATCGTGTTCTCTCTGGACTCGGTCATTACCGCTGTCGGCATGGTCGATGAAATCGCCGTCATGATCATCGCAGTCGTTCTGGCGGTAATTGTCATGATGGTCTTCGCTGGTCCAGTAAGCGGCTTCGTCCAACGACATCCCACAATTAAGATGCTCGCGCTTAGCTTCCTCCTTCTTATCGGCATGAATCTGGTCGCCGAAGGTGTCGGCTTTCACATTCCGAAGGGCTACACCTATTTTGCGATGGCCTTCGCGCTGTTCGTAGAAATGCTGAACTTCAAAATGCGCTCCCGAAAACCTGCGCCACGCGCGCTACAAAGCCGGCGACTGCAGAAGGCGATCGATCGCATCGAAGCGCCGCACTGAACCTGTGAAGCTGCGCGCTCGCTTAGTTGCATTTGCCCAACCTAACGCGTTGGAGGTCACTCGATCTATCCACGGTTTCAAGGCTTCCAGTCAACAGCGTGCTCCTCGAGGTAGGCGTCCACTGCGCTGCCTATAGTCGGATAGAAGTCGGCGGCCCCGAAGCGATCGAATAGTTCGAAGCGTTTTAGCTTGTCCTTGACTGGATCCTTCATTTCGGCGAATCGCAGCTCGATGCCGGATTCGGCCAGGCTGTGCTCGAGCTCGGCAAGCATGTCAGCCGAAGTCACATCGATGCTGGTGACGGGCTCGGCGGTGACGATAATTCGCCGGACTGGACTCGGCGATTCTGCAATGGCGTCGAGGACTCGCTGGTGAAAAAGCTCTGCGTTGGCGAAGAAAAGAGGCGCGTCCCAACGAAACAGGAGGAGACCGGGAATGCGACGCGCAGCGGGATAGCGCGCGATGTCGTGGTAGCCGCGAATACCATCGACCCGGCCGAGCACTGCGAAGTGTGGTCGCCAGCCATCCCATAGGAACTCGATGACCGCGATGACAATGGCGATTCCGATGCCGGGAATCACCCCGAATACGGCAACTCCGACAAAACAAACAATTGAGAGCCAGAATTCCCATTGCTGGATGCGGAAGATGCGACGGAGGTCTGCGAATTCGAACAAGCCAATCGCCGCGGCGATCACCACCGCAGCGAGCGCGCTGCTAGGCAGATCCTTCAACAGGTTTGGCGCAAACATCAGAAGGAGCGCGACCGCAATCGCGCCCACAACTCCGGTGAGCTGCGTCTTCGCGCCGGCTGCTTCTGCAACTGGAGTGCGTGACGAACTGCTGCTGATCGGGAATCCCTGAAACAGACCGGCGGCGAGATTGGCGGCGCCCAGCCCTATCATCTCCTGATTCGGATCAACGGGCGTGCGTATCTTCGCGGCGTACGTCCGCGATAAGACGCTCGTATCCGCGAACGCCACTATCGCGACGGCACATCCGCCGACAATAATTTCGCCGAGGTGAGCAAAATTAACTATCGGAAACGCAAACGATGGAAGTCCCTCGGGCAGTGGGCCGAGAACTTTTACGCCGGCCGTAACGTCGAGATTCAGTATACCAACCACAACAGTCGCGGCGACGACCGCGAGCAGAAGACCGGGAATGCGCTTATATGGCTTGAGCAAAAGAATCGCCGCGAGTGTGCCGCCGCCGACTGCGAACGACGTCCAGTTCACTTTTCCGCCGAGAATGCCTTCGGTGATGCGCACCAGATCGCGCAAAGGACCGGCGTCATCGATGGAGAATCCAAGGAGCTTCGGCAGCTGGCTGATCAGCACTGTCAGCGCGATACCGTTCATGTAGCCGTAGCGGATCGGCTTCGAGAGAAGCTCTGTAATGAAGCCCAGGCGCAACACACCTATCAACATGCACACCAGACCCGATACCACGGCCATCATGCTCGCGATGGCTACCGCACCTACCCCGTCGCCGCCCGACAGAGGGAGCACGACCGCGAGAATCACTGGTGCGAGAGACGAATCAGGCCCCAGCACAAGAATGCGACTTGGACCAAAGAGCGCATATGCAAGCAAAGGCACGATCGTGGCATACAGTCCGTAGATTCCGGGAACCCCCGAAGCCAAGGCATAAGCGATACCGACCGGCACCAGCATAGTGGTCAGCACCAGACCAGCCATGACATCCTGCGGAAGCCACGCGGTTTTATAATCGCGCAG
>DASYSX010000004.1:0-30673 GCA_036002955.1 Candidatus Udaeobacter sp.
GGCCCTCGCACGGTCGTTTCACTACGACTCGCTGGAGCGTGGTGCTCTCCTGCGTCGATTCGGATGGTGACACGCAAAAGATGCACACGGCGCTGGCAGAACTTTGCAAAATATACTGGCGACCTGTCTTCGCGTTCATTCGGCGCCTCGGACATTCGCCTCCGGACGCCCAGGACCTGACACAAGATTTTTTTGTGATGGTGCTTAAAGGTCAGCTTTTGCAGCGCGCCAATCCAGATCGCGGGCGTTTCCGTTCGCTGGTGCTTAAGGCGCTGGAGGACTTTTTGCGCGATGCGGACGCGAAGCGTAGCGCGCGGAAACGCGGCGGGGGCGTCCAGTTTGTTTCCTGGGATGATTGGATGTCCGAGGCGCCATCGAGTTTCTCGGTTTCTCAGCAGGAATCGGATAGATGGCCGGCGGAGCGGATTTTCGATGTGCGCTGGGCGGCCACGGTAGTTGAGCGTGCCTTAAGCCGCCTGGGCGAGGAATGCGAGGCGCGGGGGCGCCGACGCGTTTTCGACATGCTAAGTCCGTGTCTGGCGGCAGAGCGGAATAATGTTTCTTATTCCAAGTTCTCAAAAACGCTCGGCATTCCGGAAGCGTCGGTGAAGCGGCTTATCCATCAGATGCGCATTCGGTATCGCGCATTGCTACGAGAAGAAGTCAGTCTCACTGTGGAGAAACCTGATGAGGTCGACGATGAACTGCGGTATTTGTGCGCTGCGTTGAGCGCCGCGGAATAGCTAAATTCGAACTCCGAAACAAAGTTTTTCGAGAGTCTCGAAGTTCACGTCAATTGAAGCGGGCTAAGAGTCGGCATTATAGGCAGCTGACGATTGGCAAGCTAAGCCCAACATTTTCGAGAACTTCGCTCTCGAATTCCCGGAGAAAGATAAGAGAAGAGCCGCCCCCTCACAGCCTACGTCAAGCTCGTCCGGTCTCGGTGCGGGATAACGATTGTAATTTTCAAATTTAAAGTTTCCAATGAGTGGCAATTTAGTTTCGATCACTCCGCATAGGGAGCCGCTCGACTGCCCGCAATGTGGAAGGGCGTGGCATCTCAAACGCGGGCTCTGTGTAGCTTGCCTGCTTGCATGCGGTCTTGATGGCGAGATGCACGACGGACAAACCCTCGACGACGAGCTCGATCAAATTCATGTAAGCGACGCCGACTGACGTACGGTAATTATCAAATCCGGGAAGAAATCGGACACCAGTTGCCTTAAAATATCGTAACCTGACGGAGCGCTCGGATTTGTGGTGAAGTAGCACGCAGATTCCGAAATTGCTGTGGCGTGCCAATTCGGGCCCCTCGCCATAGATCCCGAGACGAAGGCGTTTGTGGCTTAGGGCGGAAAGCTACGCATATTAGCTGGGTAATTGGACGCGAATTTTACTGGTTTTTAGTTGCAATGTTTGGACTCCGATCTACTCTCATCGCCTTCCATGAGTTTACCCTGCGCCCCCCTTTCAGGGTCTGTTCGAAAGGAACCTGATGCCTGTCCGCAGTGCGGGTCGGGATCGCGTGTCAAACGCGGACTTTGCCTGGGCTGCCTGCTCTCTCAAGGCCTGCCTGAAGAAACTCCGACGAAAATAAATCAAAACGGCGAGAGCCATGACGCAGAGACGCTCGAAGATGTGTTGGCCGAAATTGAGGTGCGGGACGCTGACTGGCGACTGGGTAATTATCAGATTCTGGAAGAAATCGGGCGTGGCGGGATGGGCGTGATCTACCGGGCACGGCAACGGCACTCGCGTCGCATCGTTGCCCTAAAGCGTATCCTTGCTTATCACGCGGACTCGCAGGAGACGCTGGAGCGTTTCCGGCGTGAAGCGGAAGCGGCGGCGCACCTTGATCACCCAAATATTCTGCCCATTTATGAAGTCGGTCAGGGCGAGGACGAGCTTCCGTTCTTTAGCATGAAATTTGCCGGTGGCGGCAGCTTGGTCGAAGCAGCGCCTACTCTTCCGGGCGAACCCCGCCGTGCCGCGGCGTTGATGGCTAAGGTAGCCCGTGCGATTCAATACGCCCACAGTAAAGGCATTCTGCATCGGGATCTGAAACCGGCGAATATTCTACTCGACGGACACGGCGAACCATTGGTTAGCGATTTCGGTCTGGCCACGTGGCTCGACACCGTCAGTGATCTCACGCACAGCCTTACTATTTTCGGCACGCCCGGTTACATAGCCCCTGAGCAGGCCAATCCTGCGCGGGCCAAAGCGGACAAGCTTACGCCCGCGGCTGATGTCTATAGTCTTGGCGCGATCTTATTCGATCTTTTGACTGGTCGGCCGCCATTTTTAGGAGAGCACGCATTGGCGGTGATCCAGCAAGCGAGTCAAAACCCGGCGCCCAAATTGCGTTCGCTTGTGCCGACGCTGGATAAAGATCTGGAAACAATCTGCGCAAAGTGTTTGGAGCGCGATCCGGCTGCGCGCTATCGCTCTGCGGGCGCTTTGGCCGAAGACCTTGAGCGCTGGCTTGATGGGCGATCGATTATCGCGCGTCCCGTTTCGCCGCCTGCACAGCTTTGGCGTTGGACCAGGAGGAATCCGATTTTTACAGGGATGGCGGCGCTTTTACTGGTACTCGGATCACTACTCGGCGTAATGCTTTGGAAGAGCGAAATGACCAGCCCAATAGCGGGCGGTGGTATTGCCGTGCTGCCTTTTGAAAGTCTAGTTCCAGACAAGACAAATGCATTTTTTGCGGATGGCGTCTACGACGGGGTTTCGACCAAGCTCGCGAAGATCGCCAACCTAAAGGTGATCAGCCACAACAGCGTAGCAAAATATCGTGGCGTACACGATGCACGGGAAATCGGCCACGCATTGAATGTAGCTTACATATTCGAAGGAAGCGTGCGGAGAGAAGCGGGCAGGATCCAACTGGATGCTCAGTTAATTGATACCCGCACCGGCGCACGGATATGGAGAGAAAGGTATGATCGCGATCTGAAAGATGTGTTCGCACTGCAAAGCGAGATAGCGCAAAAGGTCGCAAATCGTCTTGGAGCCCAAGTTTCGTCCGACGAGAAAGCCGCAATTGAAGAGCCACCAACCACCGATCTTTTTGCTTACGACGCATATTTGCGGGCCAAGGACCTAATCGATGGGAATACATTCAGCCCACGAGCAAAAGAAGATTTGTTCCAGGCGGTGGAGCTACTTAGTCAGGCTGTCGCACGCGATCCTTTGTTCTTCAATGCCTATTATGAGCTCGCCGCAGCGCACGACAAAATTTATTTCCTCGGATTTGATCACACTAAAGAACGCCTTCAATTAGCGGAGACAGCCATTCAATCCGTTCGTGGCCCGCGTCCCGACTCCGGAGAGACACATTTGGCCCTCGCTCATCATCTTTATTGGGTCTATCGCGATTACGATCAGGCCAAGGCAGAGCTGGCAATCGCAAAGCGCTCGCTGCCGAACGAATCGCGAATTCCTCTTTTGACCGGCTATATCGAACGGCGGCAAGGCCAATGGGAAAAATCCCTGGAGGAAATGAAACAAGCATTGGAGCTGGACCCGCATAATTTCTCCATACTCCAGCAAATCTCTCTCACCTATCAAGCCTTGCGTCGCTACGAGGAGGCGTTATCCACGCTGGACAGCGTGCTGGCGATAGCTCCAAAGGATGCGGCCAGCAAGGTGCGACGGGCATGGGTTGCCGCGGAATGGCACGCAGATCTAAAGCCGCTGCATACGACGATTGAGACGGTCCTCGCCGATGACCCGAGCGCGCTTCCCGTTCTTGTTTACCGATGGCTCGACTTAGCCTTACGCGAACGCGATCCTGCGGCGGCGGAACGTGCGCTAGCAGCCATGCCGGTCGGCGGCTGCTATGAAGAAAATATTCCCTTTCCGATCAGTTGGTGCGCGGGTCTTGTTGCACGGCTCCGAGGAGATGACCGGGCGGCGCGCGACGCATTTCTTAGAGCACGAAACGAACTTGAGCAGACCCTACGCAATGACGGCGGCTACGCGCAGGCTCTCTGCGCACTCGGTGTGGTTGACGCTGCCTTGGGAAACAAGGAAGACGCAATTCGCGAAGGCGAGCTCGCGGTCAGATTGATGCCCGCTGGCAACAGCGCCATCGAGGGTTCCGTCTTAACCCAATATCTGGCTATTATTTATGCGTGGACGGGCGACAAAGACCGCGCCATTGAACGATTGGCGAAAGCAGCCAAACTGCCAGGGAGTCATGTGACTTACGGCTATTTGCGTCTTCACCCGCTATGGGACCCGCTGCGGGCCGATCCGCGTTTTGACGAAATTGTCGCTTCGCTAGCGCCAAAACACTGAACAACCCTTTGACCAACGGGCTTTTATCTTGACAAAACAGGCAAGCATAGACACCGTCGCAACTAATGAAACGAGATTTAGTCGGAATTAATAAACGTATTGTCGCAGGAGTGTTCGTGGCTGTGGCCGTAATTGCCATGAGCATTTTTACGATCCACGCGCCAAGTCAAAATTCAGCCGCTCGCTCCTTGAACAGCATCCAAACCGATAAAGCCACAGTGTTTTACGCGATCAGGACTCCGAGCGCTAATTGGTTCGTAGAGCAGGTCCTGCCAGGAACTAGCGAAAGCAAAGACGCCACTGAAAATTTGAAAGTGATTGCAGCTGCACTTTAAGCTGCTGGCTGGCTAGTTAAGCGGTAATCATTTAGCCAGTCCCGAGAGTCTCGGGACTGGCTGTATTGTGTACGGCGATATTTAACTTCCCAGCGAATGTCTTTAGTAAAAACGTAATGGTTTCGAAACGCGTTTATGTCACTTGGTTCGCAATACATTTCTTTCTGATAACAACAGTTTGTTTTGCAGGGTTGTTCTCGCTTGTGGCTGAACGCGCTACAATATTGCCGTCAGCGCTCGACACCTACGCGCGCAAGGCTGAATTGATTGCAGCTTTCCTCTTAGGAAAACACGCCGCCCCACCCAGTCCGGTACGGGGGAGCATTGCGACTTATCTGCACGCTGCCGGCATCCAATCAGGATACACTTTCTTTGCGCCGAATATCCCCGGTTACCACAAGTTGATCTTCGAATTAAACTATCAGGACGGGCACATAGAGTACGAATCTCCGCGTTTCAGCGGGAAAGCAGCCGCTTTACGTTTGGATAGTTTATTAGCGCGACTGGGCGATAACCGTTACGAACCCTTGCGGGAGGTGGTGGTAAAAATGCTCGCCTTGTCGATCTGGCGCGAACGTCCTGATGTGAAAAAAATTCGGGCTACTTTCGGATTGGTCAGCCCTCCGAGTATTAGTGATTTTGAGCAGGGCAAGGGCGAATTATTTGAACCGATGTTCAGCTACGATTTCAGCTTGCGTGATGAGGAGAAGCCGTAGCGGAACTCCGCACATCACAGCATGATCCTGCTGCAACGGCAGTGGCAAAAATTGCTTGAATTCCTGTTTCCTGCAGAAACAGACGCATGGCTTGCCGTCTTCCGTGTCGGCGTGGGTCTGCAAGTCGTCGTTTATGCCCTGTTCTTAAGGAGAGACTGGCACTCCTTGTTTTCAACAACGGGCAAAGGGCTTGTTAGCCGCGAATTGGGAGAGGCGATTGCCTCATTCGACAGTCCGCTTATTCCAAAGCTTGGTTGGCTCGTGGCTTTTGGCCAGCTTATTGGCCTCGGAGAAGGAACAGTCCTTTCCATCGCCTGGGCCTGTTTGCTTTGCATGGGATGTTGTCTGCTGGTGGGACTTTTCTGCCGTCCGGCGGCAATCATTGCCTGGTTTCTTCACCTCTGCGCGGCTGAGAGCGGCGCGTTGCTGGCGTACGGCGCGGACAATTTCATAACCATGGCACTGTTCTATTTGATGTTGGCACCGCTACCGGATCGATATGCGCTTGATCGCCGCTTGGTAAAAACAAAACTACCCGATCCAAGGCTGCTGGGTTTTTGGCGGCGCGTATTACAGATTCACCTGTGCTTTGTCTATTTCTTTGGAGGTCTGGCAAAACTTCTCGGCAGCGGTTGGTGGAATGGATCCAATCTCTGGCGGGCCTTGATACGGCCCCCGTTGAATCTTCTTTCGCCAGACATATTGATTCGGTTCAAGTACGCGCTGCCGATTCTCGGCATTTTGATTTGCCTGATCGAGATCGGATATCCGTTTTTTATTTGGATGAAAAAGACCCGATTTCTTTGGTTGGTGTGCATTTTGACGATGCACGCCGCAATCGGACTGACGATGGGAATGTATCTGTTTGCTCTTGTAATGATTGTACTGAATCTGGCCGCGTTCGGCATCGGTATTAGCATCCCTTTCATCGGGCATTCCGCTTCCGATGCGCCACGTCCGCGCAGTTTCTTTTGAAGCAGCAACTCTCCTCGTAAGGGATTGGACGCTGCGGCCTGACACGCAGTCCTTGTCTCGGCGGGAGCCTTGGACAAAGATGGCCGCTCCATAAAGACCGCTAAATCTGTGGTTTTTGAAAATTTCATTTCCTGAACCTCGTTCCGGAAATCGCGGAGATTTTGATAAGCGTCCCACCGACGCGCCAGGCAATTCTGAACCAGGCTATGGCACCTAGGGAACAAAGGACTGCCTTGTCGGCTGAGTGAGTGAGACCGCTTGCGATCTTCATCGCCTGTAACTTGCCCCGGCGAGTGACAGCGCTCGATCGATTGCGATTAAAACACCAGTTCTCTACGTTGGGGCCACCGAAGTGTTATTAAAAGTAGCCTTTATTCGCCATGATTTCATGTAAGCTTGGTCTTCAATTTAATGCCTGTCTTTGAGTTCAACGTGTTCGAATAGCTGAGATGTGTCGTCTATGCAACACGACCCAGCATCCCGGAACCATTTGGCGGACTATGACTACGGCTCCGCGGAGGCGCCTCATACAGAAGCATACTTGTGGCAGCATATCATCAGGCTATCCGCGGAGCTGAACGCACGGCGTATTGTCGATATTGGATGCGGTAATGGCGCACTCTGCCGCGAACTGGCCAGCCGAGGATACGAAGTGGTCGGCTGCGAGCCGAGCACCAGGGGTGTTCACTTCGCACGAAGTTCAGCGCCGGAGTTGGTTTTTTACCAGATCGGAGTGGATGATGACCCGACCTCCGTTGGAGAGGAGAGCTTCGACGTGGCTATCGGTACCGAAGTGATTGAGCACCTCGTTCGACCTCGCGACCTGCTTCTCTTCGCCAAGCAACTCCTTCGGGCCGGGGGTTACCTTATCATCAGCACACCATACCATGGTTACCTGAAGAACCTCGTCTTTGCTCTCACTAACAAGTGGGACGCTCACCTGTCGCCTTTCTGGGACGGCGGACACATCAAGTTTTGGTCACGCAAGACTCTCTCGCAGCTATTGAACGATGCCGGGTTCCGCGTCGTTCGGTTCATTGGAGCAGGTAGATTACCATTCTTGTGGAAGAGCATGATTATCGTTGCACAGAAGCCACCGAAGGAGGGTATCTCCGGGAGTTAGCTACATGAATGCGTTGTGAACTCCCAAAAATGAAGCGCACCCCGAAAGTGGGGATTAGAAAAGCGACGAAACACCGCCGCACTCCAAAGCACTTCGCGCAAAACTCAGTGCCGCGCGATCACCGGGTCAGCTGACCAGCTAACACTGGGGCCAGCACTCGGGGAGGCAACAGTTTGCACTTGCGGCAGTCGCCCAAATCGCTTCGTCGCCAACATCTCAATAAGGCGAACGAAAAAGTAGGCAAACACGACAGGCCAAAGGACCAGCAGAGTGATGTCGCGGCCGAGATTGAAGGTAAGAGCGGCGCCAAGCATGAACAACGCCAGGCGCAGCAGTGATTTTCTTTGTTCCCACCAGCGGATGAGCAGACCAGTCCAAAAGGCCATCAATATGCCGGCTGCCACTGGACCAAAAATTTTGTCAAAGTTCAAGACGCCGCCGCCGATCATTCCACTGGCGATGGTGGTGTTCACCCCCAGATCACTATCGTTTTCAAATCCACGCCACTTCGCGTAGTCAATTCCAAGCAATGGCTTTGAAGGCCAGATCGCGCGAGGAATAAAGTTAAGCACCTCATTCAAATATCTTGCGCCATAAGCTGGAGACGTCTCACCGGAATCCAGGTAAACATTCACATAGCAAAGCTCCTCAATCATGTTTAGACCGATTGTTCCCACATCTTCGTCCATAAGCTCATACGGATTCTTACTAGCCAGCACCTCTCTAAAGCCACCGAGGCGAAATACCTGCACAAACTTGAAACCCTCTTTCAAACAAAAGAACGCAATCGCCAGAATGGCCAGTCTTAGGATCAACAGATGACGGCCATAAAACAGATAGGTGATGATGAACGGCAGAATGACTGAAAGAAACGCGCTGCGCGTTCCCGACAAAAAGAAATATGGGAGCGTAATGGCGAACATTGCGCCAGCGAGGATGCGCCATAAAGTGGTCCGTTGAAAAAATACCAACATGCCAAGAAACGCTGTTACGGCGCTAAAGAGATACGATGCTGAATTGATCAGAAAGTCGGTGGCCGAACCTCCCACTAGAAACATTGTCATGCCCGCGCGGGAATCGACCGGAAAGACCGCGCCCATCACGTCACCACCCATTCGATAGATCCCAAGCGCAAAGAGCAGAAGCCAAAGCGTCCCGACGGCAATTAAGATCTGTTCAGGGGCCAAACGCTGCATCGCAAAAATGCCAGTACTTCGCCAGCTAAGAATCCAACGTGTTACCGCCGGCACGACAACCCGGAACCCGATTAAAAACAATAGTACCTGCCCATAAGCATGGCCTAACGAAGAGGAAGGCAGGTAATTATAGTCCTCTGGGTGTATAATCGGATCGACGAAGTACCATGCGAATACCGTTACGTACACTCCGACCGTGATGCCGAAGCTATCCCGCTTTAGCAGTCTGATGCAGCTTTCTGCCGTCAACACCAACAACGCGAGGGCGGCGAGATAGAAAGTTAGTTCATTCGCGACTGCCGATCGAAGGAAAACTTCAAAAGAAGTGGACGTTGAGAGAATCATCAGGAGGAATTGCTAGAGAGTTGCGCCCAGGCGCTGCAGCTGGTTGGCAAGCGCTTCGATTGTGAACTTATCACGCACACCTGACGCGGACGCAAGCTTTTCCAGCCTGTCCGGACTCGCGATGCAGTCACGGACCGCGTGTGCGATGCACGTTGGCAGTGGGGTGATCGCTGGCTGCTGATTGCTGTCTCTTGATTCCCAGCTTCTACGATCTGTCTTCGAACTTTCGGCTGAGCGCAGCCATCAAGCGTTCTCCGTAACGTTCCCAAGTGTAATCGTGTGCTTGGTCGCGCGCGGCGCGTGACATGCGCTCGCGTTTTTCACGATCTTCAACAATCTCGGCAATCGCGTTGGTCAACGCTTCGGGGTCTCGTGACGGCACAATGCGTCCGTCAATGCCGTCTCGCACAACGGATCCGGCCTCTGCGGTGGTCACAACCGGAACTCCGCAGGCCAGCGCCTCATATGTTGTCTCCGCCGAGCCTTCTGCCAGCGACGGTAGCACAAACACATCGGCAAGCGCGAACTCACCTGTTATCTTCACGCGCGGGACCCGGCCAAGAAATTTCAGGTGACGACATTCTTCTTGGTTTGCAACTAAGCGTTCTACGTTACCGGCGACCCGGAATTCACAGTGCACTCTGCGCCCGAGAAGTTTTTCGGCCGCCGCCGCAAAGTAGTGAATGCCTTTGCGCAGTTCCGCAGTCCCTGCAAAGAGAATGCGACCGCGCACCGGTTCGTTACGCACAGAAAACAATTCCGGATTTACACCGTACGGCACGATCGCGGTGTGTTCTCTTGGGAACCCAAAGTTGCGAACCAGATCATCGCGCACCCATTCCGAGGGGCAGATCGCAGAATCCGCGTCCGCACGTGGGCCGCTCGAGGATTCAAACCCGCGGCAGACGGCGTCGTAGTCAGGTACCTTTTCTTCCCAGCCGGGGAATTTCTTTCTCTCCTCCGTCAATATGCGCTGGGTGCTCAGCGGGACATAAATCTCGGACACGGTGACAAGGCCACGGCGTTTCCCTTCCGCAAACAGCGGACCGCATTCGCCAAGCATCGAGTACATGTGGGTAGCACTGCCAAAGCCACGACGCATCATTGCCATGCCGAGCGCATCGGAAAAACGAACCCCCTCACGACATGCTGCGGCCGGGTCGCGCGCCACCATCGCTTCACGTAAAGCGTGAACCACGCTGATACCCGGGAACGTTGTCGTCTTTGCGCGAATGTTGAATGGCAAACGCCGTGTGGCCAACCGACGCGCGGATTTGCCGACAAGCGGCAACACGCTGGCGGCAGAAAAGACGCCACCAAGACCAATGTCGCCCGTGATGTCAGTGTAGAACCGGTCAAGCATTCCAGCTTTTTCCAGAATGGCCGGCACCGCGTAACCGCGCCGCGCGCCAACCTGAGCGACGATGAATTTCACAAGTAAAAATCCTGGAAGACTGAAAAGCTGGAAATCTGAAATATGTATCAGTTTAGGTTAACAGTTGCTTTGCAAAGCCACCTAGTCGCCGCCCATGAGTGTGAAGCCTTGCGGATGCGATGCAATACAAAGCCACTTCATTGTTTCAGGACAACGCGAGCCAGCGCTTGAAAACTTGCCCATAAACCGGCGTACGATTCCGAAAACAAAACGGAATCCGAGCCACTCCCTGGGAGTCACGAGCGCTCGCAAGCATTTCAAAGAGCACCAAGGACGACTTAAATGCTTTCACTCACGCGTCACGTAGCTCACTGTGGAACCTATGGTCGGACTTTGAACCGTGCCCGCAGCATTTCGCAACCAAAGACGAAGGTGGGACCCACCCGTCTGTTATGAAAGAGCCGAGCAAGCCGTTGCGAAACAACGGGCGGGGAATCGCATAGTGTTCCAGCGCGCGTAGCTGACAGCAAACCCACTGCAAGCGCGGTGAGTCAAATGCACCAATAGAGCGCACGATGCTGTCAACTCTGCCGGAAATAGGTCCACAAAATCGCCGTGCCCAAAACGCTACCAACAAACATTCGCGCTGCCCAGTAGCCGTTCGATTTGAGGGGCGGATCGACCACCAGCAACAGTACACCGAGACATCCTACAATGTAACGACTCGAAAATTGCGCTGGCATTTTCATCGGCGTCAGCACAAGGGCGCCGAGACTCAGCAAAAGAAACACACGGCTCGGATCTCGCCGCTCGTGCCAAAATGTTTTGAATGCGGTCCATGCCCAAACCACACCAATTGCGGCAAGGGCACACCCAACAATGAAGCCGATCCACAACCCGAATTGGTTGCCGAATATGTGAACAAGCAAGGATTTTGCAGGAGGGTCGTCATAGTTCCGCGCGAAATACGACAGAGCGAATCCACACAAGCTGGAGATTATCCATACTGTTACTCGCTGTCGGCAAAGCCACCTCGGATTGAGAAATAGCGTAGCCACAGCTGCGTAACTCAACGAAAACAGCAGGTTCGCAAAGCTCCAAGACGACTCAGTGATCCGGTAGTAGTGGGAGGGAGCAAGGCCATGCCAAAGCACAAATAACCAGCTGCAAACAGCGAGAGAAGTGATGATACATATCACTACGGACAACCACTTCTCGCGCAGCCAAAATATCAGCAGGATTAAGGCCGGAATAACAATTAGATATATCTGCCGTCCGAGAATTGCTGTTCCCAGGCATAATCCTGCCAGAAACGCTAACCCCAAGGTTCCTCCTGATAACACAACGTCGGAATTAATCACTCTCAGAAACAAAAGGACAAAACAGGTGAAGAAGAGTAATGCCGGTAATTCCGTCAGCGCCATGCCCACAGCGGGCCAAAGGAAAGGCACCGCCAACAGCGTGAAGCCAGATAATAATCTGGGAGGGACCCCCGGTTTACACTTTGCAAGCAGCAGAACAACTCCGAGGAAACAACAGAAGTTTACCCATCGAATCGCCGGCGGTTGCAAGTGCGTAATCGGAGACAGCATCAGGTGAATTGCCGGATAGAGCGGTCCGGCGGCACTACTATTTTTAGGCGACAGCAGTGCGTCGCGCCATCCGTTGGTCGCCACGAGTCGGGTCAACCCGATATGGTTTTGCTCGTCATACCTAAGTTGCGATGGACTCGTAACAATCATCGCACTCATGACTAACAAACAGCCGGTAACGACGATTAGCTTTAGCCCTAGTGCGCGGCAAGGTATCGAAATACTCATTGTCGATCCTCGTATTACCGCTGTGCCCGCAGACTTGCGCAAGCGAAATTCAACACGGCAGCGCGACCGTCACAGCAAACCCACTTCATTCTGGTAGCGCTTCTCACAGGACTTGTATCGCCTGGCTGTCTCGAGCCCGCTGTCGGGGATCGGACGCAAAACACGGCGATCGAGCGCCGTGGCTACAACGCATCGACGACATGAATTCTAAGGCAACGCGAGCCAGCGTTTGTAACCAGCCCATGAAACAGGCCGGCGGTTTCGAAGACAGTACGGAATTCCAGCCAATGCGCGCGCCCACCATACCGGTTCGCGAACGACCCACGACGACCCACGTTTGCATGCATAACGAAACTGCGAGAAAACGCGCCAGGCAAGGATGCCAAGCGCACAGAGGACAGGGCATCGCATCACGGTGCTCCACAATTCGTTGCGCGCGTGACGATGATGGACGCGCATCTCATCGCGCGCCTCTCCGGAGTAATGGTGACGAATGGTGATAACCGGAGAGAAAAGCACGTCATAACCCGCCGCCACACATTGGAGCGCGTAGTCGGGTTCTTCATACATGTGGAAAAACCGTGACTCAAAGCCGGGTAGTTGAAGGTAGGTAGAGCGGCGCAGCACCGCGCCGGAATTAGCAAACGAACGCGTCAAATGTTCCGAGCCGAAGTTTGTTTGCGCGAGTGTTTCGGGATACTCATCAGTGCGCTGAGGAAAATGGAGCACGGCCAAGTTGGGCTGCTGTTCAAACAAAGGGACGATGCGCCTGATGCAATCTAGCTGCTCCGGATAACTGTCGTCATCGAGGGCCAGGACCAAATCACCCCTCGCCTCGCGAATCATCCGATCACGCGAAGCCACTGAACCTTGGCCCAGCTCATTTACGAACAGCCGCACGCCGGCAACTTCACCCCTTGCCACCTTCACCGTGTCATCGATGCAGCCATCGGCTGTGATGAGCACTTCCACTGGCGATGGATTCAACTGCTGTAGAACCCGGCACGTCCGGCGCAAGTCACCTGCCCGGTTCTTCGTTGTGATCATAACGGACAGCAATAATCCCACAACAGTTAACAGGTGGTTTCCGGTTATACCGAGTCAGTTCGGTGCCTCAATTGTCGTATCGACAATCGGCGCCGCGCATAGCGAACTATCCGAGGAGCCCAAATGTCTAAAATCGTTGAAGCATAATCGATGAAAGACATGTGCCGGCGATGAACAAATAAGACGTCGGAGAAGTTTGCTCGCGAAAGCTTGAAGACAAAAAATCCTAAAGTCTGGAGACGAGACACAACATCTGTAACTTCAGTCTTTGACGAACCGCCGAGCCATTCGTGGAATTCGACTGTTATCTGATCAATGGATCGCAAGAATGCGTCGGAACATGAATTGAAAACTTCAATTTCTGCGCCTTCGATATCAATCTTTAGAAGGTCAATCTGAGGAACAGATTCCGTTTTCAAGAATTCGTCCAAAGATAGACCTTCAACTCTAATAGTATCAATGTACTCCCAATTATCTAACCGCTTTAGAGAAGTCACCTCGTGGTTCGAACTTATGTTTAACGCGACTGTCCCTGACCTCCCGCAGATCGCAAAATTGAACTTCTTCACGAAATCTCCAGCAGGCATTTTGGCGAAGACCCGAGGGGATGCTTCCACGGCATAAACCTCGCATCGGAAACGGCTGGCCATTGCATTAGCGAACGCACCATAATTAGCGCCAAGATCGAGAACCACAGAGTCAGCAGTTAATAAGTCAGGGGAAATAGAATGATGCACAAGGCTTATTATTTTCATGCTATGTCATTAGAACTCTGCTGTCTGTGAAGTCGCGAAACAATTCGTAACCGTAACGATAGCGGCATTTCCTTACGGCCAGATTCCAAACCATGAAGCATCTGTTTTGCCAAGCGCAAATATGGCGCTTCCGAATGCCGCGGCAGCGCCGATTCGTCAATCCTTGGTGGGCTGATGCCATCATCGCACATGAATTCTCTGTTATTTTTTATGGCTTGCTGCCAACTTTCCACGTCTTCTTCCAGCCTTCAAAACCACGCTCATAGCTCTGTTTGCGAGGCTTCCAACGCCTCCATTGTTTAAGCGAACGACAACGATATTGCTTGTAAATGATGCCCTCTTTGGCAACGACACCGGCGTGTCGGGGCCACGCCCAGTCGTCTTTCCAAATAAAACCATCTCGATATCGAAAGGCGCGGGGTTCCGACCACGCGACGTAACAAGGCCAGAATAAAGGCTTAACCTTCTCGAAAGGCAGACAAAATCTATACTACCTACGGCCTTGTTAGTAAGAACGTATTCCACCATGATTCCCAGACAAGGTCCTGTCCCCTGGGTACACGGCAACAAAATGCTTTGGAATTTCCGACATAGAATTCGTCTATGTTAAGTTGCAACCACGAGTCTCCTTTTGACCGGTGATATCGAAATTCATTGAAAATCTGCACCCGCAACGCCTCGCTGACACCTTTGCATCTTGTTTCCAGGGAATGATTCCGGCGTGGTTCAATTTTTCGGCAGACTCCAACATGCCATCTGTGCTTCTGGCGTCATACACCTAAATATAGTCCGCTAATTTGATAGCCTCCAAAAAGGCAGACGACGCATCAAGAACTGAGTGTTATTTCTACCGGTCGTCACAATTCGTAGTGCCTTTGCACGTGTTGTGTGATGATAGTTAGATTTCCTATCCAAAAACGAAACGCTTTACTCTTCGTTCTACTTTCCCAAACAGTACTCCAAGGTCTTCGTTCAGCAGCGCCGCCCATGCTCCCATTTCGCCGTGGTGATGCCGGTGATGCTCCAACCGAGCGATGGTAAACGGGCGCGAGTAAGCGTATCGATCAAACAGGAACGGTTTGCGCCCGCAAAAATGCGCTACCCGGGGACGGTTGATTTTTTTCGGGAAATGCCAATTACTATCCGCACAATCCTGTTTGAGTTCATCTACTCCATGATGACCGCCAATGTGCTGCAGATCTGACATGGCAACATTAAGTTCTCCGCGTTGCGCCATCGAGTGAAGAAAATAATTTAGGAGCGGCTGGTCGGAGAAATCGCCAAATATCCCAGGCGCTTCCTTGCCCCAGAACTCCACCTCCACCCATTTCCTGAAAGGGATAACATCCCGTCTGCATGCAAAAACACCGGCAGAAAAGTAGGCGTGTCCTCGCCAATCAAATTCAGGGTCATATCGTTTTAGCTTTTGTGGATCGAAATAAAAATGCGGCAGCCACGGTGGAATTTGTGTGGCATCGGCCGGAATTGAAATCTCGCTCCAGAAGATTTGGAAATCGACGTCCATGCGGATTTCGGGGGTGAAGTTGCCCCAAACAATCGCGTCCGAATCCATCCACACGTAAAACTCAAAAGGCCCCTCCCACATCGCCGCCAGTTTAGCGCGACTGCTCCCACCAACTAGCTTGCGCATGGCTGCCGAAGGCAAGTCGGTAACACGCAACACTATCAATTCGTATTCTCTCTCCAAGTCCGAAACATCAAAATCACCATCGACAACCAGACAAATAGGGACCTTTGGGCAGTAGTGCCTCATGCTCGCCAGCGTGGCTTGAACCATGAACTTATCACCGGCGTGGCAACCGGTCACAAAACCGTACGGCGCCTGCACCTTCACGTCTTAAGGGCTAGTTGTTTGCACTGTGCGTCTTCACGCGACGAGACGCACTCTTGATAGAGCTGCGCGAATGCGTTGGCGAACGAACTCGCTGCGTTACGAACGCGCACTGTTTCACGGCCAGCCTCGCCGAGGGTTTTCCGAAGGTGCGGTGAATCCCGCAGTTTGGTGATAGCCTCGATCAATGTCGCGCCATTTCCCGACTCACAAAGGATAGCACCCTGCCCATCAGGCGCAGCTTCAGGAATTCCGCCCGCTCGAAACGCTACGACTGGAGTTCCGCAAGCCATCGATTCCACTAGTGTCAGTCCGTAGGTCTCCATCAACGAAGCGCTGACAAAAACGTCAGCAGCCGCGAACAGCTGTGCCAGATCACGTCGATCGCGAATGCCCCCTGTAAACCGCACGTTCAAATGGTCCGGAACCGGCACGCTGCCTTCGCCGAATGCCAAAACGATTGCGTCCTGAAGATCTGGCAAATGCAACAGTTGCTTGAACAGCCACGGCACATTTTTGTTCGCATCCGTCAGCGACGCGCCGCCTGTAATGATGACAAATGCATTCTGCGGCAAGTCCAGCTGCTTTCGGCACCGATTTCTGTCCTGCGGTTTAAAAACCGTTGTGTCGATCCCGGGAGGAATTACTCGCACTCCACCCGAGGCCTTGACGATTGGACTTCGCGCAGCCAATTCCGCCAGCCAGAAGCTATTCGCAACAAATTGGGCACGACAGTTCCGATACGCCTGTAACTTGCGCCTGTGTTCGTCCCTGGCTAGAAACCAATTGAAAGGCGACTTCAAGATCGGGCAGGGAGTGCAGGTTTCACTGTAGAGATTGCACCCACGATAGAGAAAGCAGCCTCCCGTAAAATGCCACATGTCGTGCAGACTAATCACAACCCCGATCTCTCTTGGCAGCGTATCTAACCAACTTGGAACGTCGAACCAGTCGGCGACGGTGTGGAGGTGCACCACGTCAATTTCTTCAAAGTCGCGAGTGCTACTAGGAGCCGAAAATCGCCGGGTTCCATGCCATGGCTCTCGGGAGACGGAAACATAGGAGCGCCGAATCAAGCGGTCAAAAAAACGTCTGACGCCTCGGTCTCCCGGCGAGACATTGCAACGCAGCCGGCTCGCGATTCCTTCCGCGTCTAGCGCGTCGCACAACAGCGCGGCGTACTCATAGCTGCCGCCGAAGGCATGAGTATTATAATGGCAGACGCGCATTTCTACTTTCCGATGACAGCTCGCGCGAAGCAAATAACTTGGACATTTTTCAACCTGTGAAAAGTCCTACACCAGAGCGGTGTTCAGCCACGGTATAAAGTGATCCAGGTCTACTTTAAAATCCGGCTCTACGCAGTTGGCAGAGGCCTGCACCGCCTGGCCGACGAAACAATCATAACTATGTCCCAGCGTACAGGCCATGATCCAATAATGTAACCGAGTGACCTCCGGCCCGTGGATTTCCAAAACCCGGCACCCGGCGGGCGCAAAAAATATGTTCGTCAGGCCTGCGCCGTGTTGGGCCAGCACGATCGCGCATTCGGCAAAAATCCGGACCTGTTCCGCAAAGGTCAGTTCTTCCGGGCGCACGACTTCAAAGCCCAGCCTCTTCAGTTCGGGCGTCAATTCGTTTTCGTTGAGCAGCCGGCGGTATCTCGCGTTGACACGCGAAATGAACACGCGGCGTTTCCGTTTGGTCGCTTGGCTTCCCAGTTTTTCTACAAACACGGCTCGCATTTTTTTGGCGATGTCCGGCGCGGTCGTCGCATGTTCGGAATGGCCGAGCGGCGTGGCAAACCAAAGCCGTTCCACGCATGTCTCGCTGAAGGCCGATTGCGCCAGGCAGCGTTCCGGAGCGATGCCCATAGCATGCAAGCTATCGCGTTGGAAATCGCTCATGTCATCCGCAACCACGAAGCGCACATCGGTCGGTAGGTGCGGCAGGGCGGAAAACAGTCGTGGCAGCTCGTCCCACATCCAATGGTTGTAATTGCTGCCCCAGTGCCCCATCAGGCAATAGCAGTTCCCGGTCAGTCGCCGCTTGTCGGTCAGCGGCCATTCATTCCGATAAGCAGGGTCGTCATAAACATTGGACACGCGCCAATGAGCCTCCGCCAGATGACAATTTTTGTCGAACATGACCAAGCCGCGATTTCTCTTGAGGGTTGCCTCGGGCAACACCACGAGATGCTGGCTGGAATAGCCCAATCCGTTGAGCACCTGAAACATCCCGTTCAAGCGCGGGCGTTCCGCAATGCAACCCGGCACAGGAAAGTCCAATACAAAAGGATCATGGATTCGCAATGTTTTGTAACCGTGGTCCAGCGACAACGAGACGACATTCTCGCAAACCGGCGGCATTGGCATAATTCCAAAACGCTGGATCAAAATTCTAACTGTGCGACGAAACCGCGCCGCGATTTTAGCCGGCAGCTTGTTGAAATGCATTGATGAAAGATTCACGGGAGCCGTTTTGCGCATCAAACTAGGCTGTGGGCGTTTCGCACGCCGCAGTTATGGCTTGTTGTATTGTAGCCGATTTCACCGTTGAAATCTGCAGCTTCCGATTTTACGCCAGTCCCGCCGGGCGCCGAAATAAAAGGGACAACTTTTCGTCATGCTTCCTCGATTACGTAGCTGGCCGCCGCTAGCGCGACCAATGACCTTTGCGCCGGGAAGCCTTGGCCGACTTCCAAAGGTACTACTAATAGAATGGCAGACTTTGCGGAGCGCATTTTTTCAAACAAGCGCTTGGTCAATTCCGGTCGATCAAAAATGATGAATGCCACTGCGCTCAATCTGTTTTCTGCTAATCACGGACAGGAAACGAACGGCGCCACTAGACTAGCGCCGATAACCGCATCATTCAGCGCAAGTATGTTCTGGAAGGCAAAGATTTCGTTGCGAGACGAATAGCGTCCAAGCGGCAGCAGGGCACGGGGTAGTAGACGATAAAACGAATATCCTCGCAGGATATCATAAAAGTCTTTCAGGAAGACGCGCGAAAAGACATTCATTTCATTGAATTCAAATTGAATGGCGCGAATGGCGTTCTTCTGAATCATTGCTCGAGAACCCTTCAGCACGTTCAGTTCGTTGCCTTCGGTGTCAATTTTAAGAAAATCAATCGCGAGGATACTCTCGGCACAGCAGTAGGCGTCCAATGTGATGAGCGGTACATTGGTTTCTTTTATCGTTTCTGCGCGATGCAGGTCTTTAAGCACACCGGGAAAAAGGGAAGCATGTTCAGATCCAATCATCTGCTCATAATCGTAAATGACTGCTTCGCCCTCCGCGTCGCTCAAACCGATGGAACAACACTTCACAGTCGTTTTGGCGAGAGTCGCGCGGAGAACTTCAAAAGTTCGGGCCACAGGCTCAAACGCCACAATCTGAGCTTTTGGAAAGGTGGCATATAGAGCGTTGGAATAATCTCCCACATTCGCACCCACGTCGAACATTACAGGCTGCTCCTTATCCAACAGCCGAGGAAGTACGTGCTCGATGAGAAACTTCTCACCGGTGATTTCTTTCGTTCCCGCGGCTCCTATCCCCTGTCGGCGTTCGACGTAATACCTCAAAAAGTCGATACCGCAGTAGTTCAATACAGCCGACAGTGCACGGCTTAAAGGATCTTTGACGAAACCCGGCAAGAACCGTCCAATTTTCATTGCAGCGCCTTGTTAGAGGTTCTCACTTTGCCAACGCCAGCAGTGAGTATCCCCCGAAAACTCTTGCGGTGAATCACCTACTGAACCTGGAAAATAGCCATCGTGGACCATTAGCGATCGTTCTTTTGAGCGAAGGGCGTTGCTTGGAAAGCCGAAAAGCTGCATTCGTATAAAAGTAGTCTACTATTTCATGATCCTCTCGAAAGAATCTGATTCTCTCACTCGCTCTTTGTTCGGCTGGTTCGATTGCCTGTAGAGGGATATCGTAACCGCTAAATTGTCTGCCGATGATAGATTCTTTTTTGGAAAGTTCGTCAATAATCGCTCCAGTGCCGCATCCTGTTTCTGCAATGGATTTCGGCTGGAGGTGGTTGTAACAAATGATTTCAATGATTTGATTGGCTTTCCAAGGAGAATCCTCGGTATGCCAAGTCGGAGTTGTCTTCAATTACTCTCCGCTCGTGTAATTCGTTTCCATGCTTTTTTGCGTCTAACGAGCTAAGGCTTAGCCACGGCTAACGGAGCGAGGCAATCTGCTGAACTGTTTAATCATGACAAAAGCTGGACGCGGAGCCGGTAGCCGTCGGTTGCAACGCTTGTTAAGATGAGGTTATGGACACGAGCAAATGAATGTCGGTTGAACGTGCGTTGTTTTGTCATCGAGCTGAAAGTCGAAAGCGAGCAAACTCGTCCTCTCGCGGTAGCTGATCAACCACGAATCTTCTTTAGCGGAGTACTTCGCGTTGCGAGGCAGAAACTCGCGCAAGCACGGCATATTCGTAGCTGCCACCCGAGGAGTTAGTGTTGAGATGCAATAGCTTCATGAAGCAAGCGGCGATGTGTGAACATCAAATTTCATTCTATGAATTTTCGTCGGCCCACATGGTTTTCATTGCAAGTCGCGCGTCTCGGACCTTCCCAAACATGCGGATCCGTTCGCCCCAAAAGTCGGACTCAGTCTTCCACAAAGCTACGCCGGGAAGACCTTGGGAGGCACAGAACAACGCGGGTTTCAGCGAATGAATGCATGGTCGCCCTGTGCCACTAAAGGAAAGCAGAATGTCTTCACCATTCCGGACTCGCGAGAGATCCAAAACGCCGATGTTCGCAGCCAAATCGAAGACGCGTTCCAAATGTTCACTCGTAAAGGCGTATGCCCCTATTAACACGTCCACTTTCGTGTCCCGAGCGACGACATGATGAAACGAGCTGCCATTCGAAGATTTGGTGCCCGGACGATAAAGGTGTCCAATAATTCCGTGCGGACACTTCTCGTCACTGAGGAGAAATTCAAAGAATTTTGTCCACTGCTTTGGGGTGAGAAAGATATCATCGTCAATCGAGAGAACGTACTCTGCCCCCGTCTCCTTAGCCAGAACGAGGCGATGACCGGGTTGTGTTGGGATCGTTTCATCGATAAGGGTCAAGCGGGGATCTGCCGATCGTACCCAGTCTCGAATTTTCACCCGTGGGTTGCTGTTGGACACAATGACTCGTGTGACAAATCGATTCCGCAGCGCGCCCTGAACGAGGAACCAGATGTTCTGGGGGCGATTGTGCGTTAGAAGCACCGCGACGCACGTTTTGCCACGGATGGGCCCCGCCCGCCGACTGAACCGCAATGTGAGCTTCAGGCGAATGTACCCCACGATTAACTGCATTGCCTGTACTAATGTCCATAGTTTGAGCCGCCAGCTATGCCGATACGGCAGTGTTCGCAGCAAATAACCAACCTGTACTTGAAGAAACCCGTTCACAAATACTCCCGTGGCAACTCTGGCATATCTTCTTTGGTGCCGGGCGACCTTCAATGGACTTGCGCCGATGAGCTTGGCAGCAAATCATTCATGAAGCCGGGAGCAGCACCGCGCCATCCACGCTCAATCAAATGAGCAATTGCAGGAAGGCATACGATCACAATGGCGTGATTGATTTTTTACGAAAAAACAGCAGCACCCCGAGAGCACCATCGTGATCAGTGAATCGAGTGTAGACTTCTCCGCATTTGTTTTCATACAAAAGCTTATGGATGGCGCTGAGGTCATACTCGTTCATCTGCATAATTGGTAACGGTCTCTCAAAGCTATAGCCTTGAATAAGGTTCACGATCCCGTTCACAAAGTAGATGCGATAGCGTAAATATCGAAGAAAACCACGGATGCTTGTTAGAGTAAAGGCACAGCCAGGCGGCAGAGTGCTGTAAGTAAAATGCAGCGCGCCGATTCCACCTTCATCGAGAAGACTTAACAGCCGTCGCAGCAGACGATACCCGCGGTCAACTGGAATATGTTGGAAGACAATAAACGAATTGATGAAATCAAAACCTTCGCTACCAAGCGCGGAGAGATTGTCGTCAGCGAGCAAAAACTCAACGTTTTGAGCGCCCATTTCCTTCGCATTTTTTGTTGCCTCTTGAAGCATGCTTGGCGATGCGTCAACCCCAACGACTTGCTTGCATGCTGCCGATAGAGGAATGGTCAATCGTCCCACTCCGCAGCCGAAGTCCAACGCTCTTTTTCTGGTGAAGGTGGTGTCGAAGTGCTCTCTGATAGTTCTTAAAACAAAGTCTACGTAAGCCTTGCCAGTAGAAAAAAAATCTTTCCTGGCCTCTTCATTCAACTGTTCATTCTTATATTTCGCCTCTACAAGCACAGCAGAATAAGGCTGATTTTTTCCGAACCATTCCCAGACAGCGTCAGTATTTGTGATGGAGGGTTTCACGTCTACGCTAGTGTCACCGCGCTACGTAAGCATAATGAGCCCAAAATAGGAAGCAGTGGCCGAGGGGAAAGTAATTCAGTCCCGATCGCTAATGGCATGCTCGTGATCTTCTGATAATCCTCGTCAGATGACCGAATTCAATCCTTCCAGGAATTGCTGCTGCAGTCTAACTGGCGAAAATTCTGTTTCGTACGCACGCCGCATTCGCGCAGCGAGTTCCACTTGCAAGGCTCTATCGCTCCTTAAATGTGTGAGCGCAGAGAGCAGCGCGCGAGCGTCGGGCTCCGTTACGCAAAGTGCAGCTCTACTCTTTCTTGCCCACTGCACTACAACAGATGTTTCCGGCGCCCAGATGACAACTGGCCGGCCGGCGCGCGAGTAATCGACGAGCTTTGACGGGAAACATGTTTCGGCACGGCGCCTGTGTGCTGCATTAAAAAATATTACGACCAAGTATGCGTGGAACGAACCCAGCCAGTCGTCAAAACCTGGTTCGGCTTCGAAATCGTGCAGTAGATTCCGGTGCCGCATTTCATCGACTAACGCTCGCGGCCAGCGCGGGCGTCCCCTGAATTCGATCCGGACGTCAGTCTGTTTGCGCGCTAACTGAGCCAGATCGCACAGCATATCGCTGTAATCAAACATGTTGCCACTATAGGCAACGCGAAACTCATCCGCCGAATCGTTCGATTTTGACGGCGCGATCGGCTCGACACCAGGAATCGGCAATATGACGCGCGCGTTGCGATGCGGGCCCAACGCTTTGAGCATTCCCTCGCTGATACACATGCTTAGATCAGCAGATCGATGGAGCTCAAGAAATCGCTGCTCCAGTTGCTTGCGTACTGGAGTATGAACCTCGGCAATGTCGGGCCACCAGTCATCAAATCGCACAATCAACGGCAGTCGGTGCCGCCTCGCGTAGCGTTGCGCCACCCAGCAGCCGCTGCGGTATGCGAGTGTAAGAACAACTCTTCGCGTGCCACGGGGCGGCGCGGCAAGCTGCTTTTCTAATGGTAATGCGGTGTGCATCAGGTAATCGATGTCTCCTGCCCACCGGCGCGCGGCCGTTCGCATCAGCCGCGGAACAATCTTCGAGTGGAAACGTCCGTGAACAATCTCGTGATGTTCAGCGGGCAAAATGTGCAGTCGAATGCCGCTGCGGTTCATCAGATGTCGATGCAGTATCAGTGCACCAGACATACTTCTCTCAGGACGAACTGAGGAAATCAGAATCACATTAATTTCATCCATTGACCAACACGGTTATTTTTGGACGAATATGTCCTGCAATCGGTCAGGATTAAACAGCGTCTGATGCAGTTGCAGCGCTTGTTTTGAGAATTTCTCCTTCAACTCTTTTCCGTTGCACGGCGGCCAAGACTTTTCCGGCACAAGATGTCTGGCGGACATCCGTAAATCACATGTCTGTTGGAATGCGGACAACCAGGACCTTTAGAAATGATCCGTCTGGGACGGCCATAAGTTTCGCCGGACCCACTCTGCCGCTTGCAACGGACTCGAGCACACAGGCCAATCAGCGGCGGCGTCTGGTCGAGCGCGAAGCCGATTGTGAAGCACTGTGCGCGGCTGCGCAATGAGTTTCCGTAATTGCGCTAGCCACCTCCGGAACGGCAGATGAAGCGCGTAGCTTAGCGTAGCTCGTGGCAGTGCTTCGATAAGATCGGCGAGAGTTCGCCGCGTCCACGGCGAATCCGTCAAGATTTGTTCAATATGCAAACGATAAAAACCCGGGCTGAAAAGAGATATGCTTGGTCGCAGCAGCCCCGAGTCGAAGGCATCGCGAAGCAGCCAATCAGCGCTAATATTCGGAAAGGTTATACTTCTTTTCAGCGGAGAATTTTCGATTTTATAATTCTTAACCCATGAACCGTTGACGAGCCGCAGTCGACTATTCTTGTCGCGAGTGTTGGTCGCCTGTCCAGGATGCACCCCGACATAGAAGGCAGGAACGTCATAATAATAAAAGCGCTTTGCAGCCAGGTGAAAGCGGATGCGGTAATCTCCAGCCGGCGGTGTGAACAGTGGCCCCGACTCTTTGTGATATTGTTTTACAAAGCGAACGGCGCAAAAAGTGGCGGACACGTGATCCATAGGGGGCTGCGTGTATCCGTGATAGGATCCAATACCGCAGCTGGCACAGCTCTTTAGCATGTATTGGCGAGCATCGTAGCTAGCTAATTCTCCAGAGAAGCTTGTCCTGCCATTCTTTGGGCTCATTTTCCCTGAAGAGTGATCGTAAAGGACAAATCCCGTGCCTAACACGTTGATCTCACTATGCGTTTCGAAGATATTGCCGATGATTTTTAGGACATCGGGAGCAAGGCCGTTGTCGTCTTCTAAGATGAAGAGCACATCACCGGACACCTCGTCGAGTATGCTCTCGTGCATCACCGAAACATGCACGTTTTCACGAAATCGAATGCACCTTAGATTCAGGTCGGAAAACCGCTCACAGACGATTGATGCTGGTTCGGCGGACGCATCATCCAGCACGAATATTTCCGTTTGAACATTCCGCTGGCGTTGCACGGTTTCCAGAGCTTGGGCGAGGTAAGTCGGTCGGTTATACGTCGGCACGAGAATAGAGAACTTAACTCCCATTTGCTGTAGTTATTGATTCGCTTTCCGCCTGATCGACCGCAAGGTACCGATGCAGAGATTGCGGAATCTCGTCTAACTCAAACCGCTTCCAAGCGCGAACCTCAGGCCAAATTTGCTGCGGCCTGTACATGTGAGCGTTCTTCAGGCCCACCTGAACGTTGGGAAGAACCCGTTGTAGCCATTCTTCGTATCGATAGTCTGGGTCACCAAAATGTGCCGAGCGTTTATGCTTCTGGATTGTTTCGGCCATCGTTCGCCTCACGCCAGTGAAGTGAATAATGCGAGCATCTGGAATGACGGCAACATTCCACGGCATCCGACAGTCGCAGAATGTTCGCCCGGGTCCGATGTACACGACAGCAAGATCAGTCGCTCCCTCAATCGGTAATGCAGGCAAGCCAATCGCGGGAATCATGCGCAGCGCCAGCGCCGCCACTCCTCGCTCTGCGGCAGCGCGGACGATGTTCAGCGTTCCTCTCAACCAAAGTTCGTCCCCGTCAACAATCAAGACGTGGCGGGAGCCGTGCTTTCGAACCCACTTGAGACTCGCGTTGCGCACGCGCGTCTCGACGAGAGTCCTGCTCATTCCGGGAGATTGATAATTACTGAGCCCGAACTTTCTCCGAAGAACAGTAATCCCGTCGGCTTCGAGACGACTCGCGACGGAATCCAGCTCGGACGAATACTCCGGTTCCACCGGTTCACCCGACCAATAGCGATCGGGTTCTGCCCAAAATAGCCGAGTAATGCCTTCATCAACGAGTCGGCGACAGACTTCATAAAGGCAGAAATCGTCGCGAATTAACTGCATGTAAGCAACGAGCTCGTCCCCTTGGCGAAGCTTGCGCAACGGCCGAAATTTATCAAATCTGACCCTGATTCGCCGCTTCAAATCCAAGTTCGCGAACATTGTAACTTTTACCAGGTCCTCAATCCTTCACGAACACAGACTGCCGCACCTGCGGCACAATTCCGAATCGGAGGCGGAAGCTTTCCATTTAGCGTCGGACCGGGAATTAAAACCTTACCAGGTATGTGTCGTAGAGATTCTTCGCGGTGCGCAGGGATTTTGCGTAGTACCAGTACCACTACTCTGAGTTTTTATATCCTGAATCTGCCGTTTCGCTCTCGCAAAAGATGAGCGTCGCGGGCGTCTTACAGATGAGTTCGTACCTTTGTTGTTCAAGAAAACGGTGCACGCCGCTTGAGATCGCCTGTTTGACGGACGGCGGCTCAAGCCATTCGACCGCGATAAAACGAGGGCGAAAACGATCCCAGTCATTGGACTCCAGAACTTCCAACTCCATTCCCTCGACGTCCACGGATAAAAAGGTCAGCTCTTTCCCTGGAGGTATGTAATTCTCCAAAATCTCCGCAAGTGGATACGCTTCTATGACGATTTCTCCAGTTGGATGGAATTGCCCGGAATTGATCTGCCGATCGATCATCTGTTTATCGGCACTGTTCACTGAACTTTGATCGAACGTGGTAAAACGGATTGGTCCCCTCGCCTTGGCGACCGCGCACGCTAGATTGATATCTCTCGGCCGCAGTTTCTTGAATAAATCAATCTGTCGCGCCGTTGGTTCGATATTAATACCAGTCCAACCTCTTCGGTAAAAGTAGTACGTGTTGGAGTATGCGATTGGGTGGAACGCGCCGACGTCCACATAGAAACCGGAATCACGACCAAACAAAAGGTGAGCCAGGATTGCATCTTCCCCGGTTTGTGAATAGAAGCGCGCACCGCCAGAATCCCAGGCAGGACTCGCAAGGCGAAGTAGTCGCTGTTTGACGCGTCGGAGCAGACTCATATCAATACAGTCTCATTCTGGTAGCTACCACGTGGGTTGCGGCATCGACTGCGTTAGCCTTACGCCGCGAAATATAAAGAGGATAATGGGACGTGTGCTTCGAATCATCACCTGTGAAAAAGGACGCCGTAATCGATTAGCTACTCTTTTACAATCGAGCTTTTTCATACAAGCAATGTCGTTGGGACAGCCGTGAAACGATTGAATCATTGGCGTTCTATTTGTGACAAAACAAGGACGGAACATCGCCGAACAATCCAAGGCTCGCGACTGGTGGCAATCTACACCAGCAGGTCCTCAGCAAAATCGGCATCGCTGGCCACGTGCAGTTCGAATGGACTTCGCTCCACAAATTGCCGGTGCATCACAATGCGACGCTGCAGTCGTTTCCCGGCGGGGCAATCCTGACCAGTAACAGCTTTCGCTTTTTTCTACCATTAATTATGGTGCAAACAAAATCAGACGCGTACATAACCTCCGGCTATGCAACCATTGACTGGTTTTGTGTGCTGCGAAATGCAACTGCAGGCACGTTGATGAGACCTTTTTCGACGCAGCTAAAAAGCGCGTTGCACGATCCCACCGGAGGCCGACTGAAAGGACCAGTGTCGTCATCGTAAATATCGACGAAATAATAACCCAATCCTTGCAGATACTCCGCCAGACGAAAGAAAGACGTATTATGAGCGTTCTCTGGATGGAAGGTAACCTCAGCGAGAATGAATTGAATTTGGCGGGCCCGAAGCATTGCCTCGGCTCCCTTGAGAACCTCCAAGTCAAACCCTTCTGCGTCGGTCTTTAGCAAGTCGATATGACTAATCTGCTGTTCAGCACAGAAAGAAGCTAACGTTCTGATCGTAACCAACTCACTGCACGATGAAGAAGAGCTATTGCTCAGCTCGTTTCGTAGACTGTTGAGTCCTGATATTGGAACGAGTTGAATTCTCGCAGTCCGATTGCTGTCGGCAAAGGCTAATTGGAACGCTCTTACGCGCGACCAACTCGACGCACGTTTAACCAGAGACTTGTACGTAGCAGCAACTGGCTCGAAAGAGTAAATCTGTGCACATGGAAATGCGCGCACATAATATTCAGCGGTTTGACCTTCATTAGCACCGACGTCAAAAACAACCTTGAGGTCTGTCGCCGATCCCAGAAATCGAGCGACATCATGCGCGTGATCAAGACCGAGTGGCTGATAAGCGATCTTGAAGTAGCGATAGCCAAGGCGTTCAATTATTCGCCTCACGAAATTCTTCATTGTCGGTTTTCATTACTCCATTTGTAGTGTTCATAATGTCATACTGATCCCGCAGTCGCGGGAGAAGAATCTCGCATCAATTTTCGATTGATCCTCGCAACGGAAATAGCCCAAAGATCTATCGCTTCGCTCAATATGACAGCGCTTCGTTTCAATCGAATACCGGCAACGATTGTTTAACTTCTGGCTTTGTGCTATGCG
Organism: Candidatus Udaeobacter sp.; assembly: GCA_036002955.1. Classification (GTDB taxonomy): domain Bacteria; phylum Verrucomicrobiota; class Verrucomicrobiia; order Chthoniobacterales; family UBA10450; genus Udaeobacter. The sequence continues at coordinate 28,149 of DASYSX010000004.1, forward strand.
GCAGCATCGATTTCACAGCTTCAAAGACAGTCTCCTCATCGAGTTTTTTCATGCACGCAATGTCATTGGGACAGCCGTCGCGCCAATGGATAATCGGCGCTCTATTATGACAAAACAAACAGGGAACATCACTGAACAAACCAAGGGCCGCCGAGTCCGGCGGCAATCTTGAAGCGGGATCTACTGGTCCAAACAATCCGATGACTGGTGTACCAACCGATCCCGCCACATGCACTGGCCCTGAGTCAATGGAAATAACCAAATCACAACTGGCAATCAGCGCCACGAGGTCTGCTCCGTTTAGCCGGCCAGCCAACGATTTCACACCTCTTAGATTATCGTATTCCGAAGATCCATCACCTGTGTTAATCCCGAATTGTATGATCACAGCATCGTACTCTGAGTGAATTTTGTTAATCAGCTTCTGCCATTTGGAGGCTTCCCATTCCCTCACATGCCAGTTGGGACCTGGGTTGATGCCGATTAGCAAACGCTGCCCGGTCCTGTTATAGTCTAATCCGTATGCAATGCAGGTCTCTTTGATCAGCCGAGGGGAGGGATTAAGCTTCGTTTGACGCGCTGTAAGTGTAAATCCGCAAGAGGCAGCGAGATCCTCTATCAGATGACACGCCACTCCGTTGCCAGTTACATCGCTAGTTGTATCTGGATTGTAAATTGCGTCCACCAGACCAAAAAGTTTGACGTTCGTTGGCATGGTCAACGGATGAACCCACGTGTTATTCGCATATACCAGATCCGCTGCCCGAGAAAGTATAACAACTTCACGTGAAATCGCTGCAGTCACAAAAACAAGCAGCTTTCCGGGATGGCGGCGACGAACCTCATCGCACATCGGCAATGTGCAAAGCACGTCTCCTATCCCGCCAAACCGGCAAACGATAACGGCTCTCTTTCGACGCCGAATGCATTGGAAAGCCAGCCACACGACCCAGATAACGAAAGGTATCCACCATTCACGGACTCGGCGCTTAAAACGGAAAAATCGCCGCCAGCAAGGCCTCAGTACCGAATGCACCGGACCGGGTAATATTGAAACTAGAACTCGTCGAAGACTGATCATCGCTAGTTACGGAACACGATAATCTGCTTTAGAGTATGTGCCATCTAGTAACGACTGTGCGCAGCGTGCCTAACGAGACCGATTAATCGCCTCAGCCGAGTCCGAATGGCCAATGACATCGTGAGTTGGTTCCAATGGTTAAGACACCAGTATCCTCCAAAGGCGGCCCAACCCAAGGCCAACACTTTTAGCGGCATCAACCGCACCAGACGGGAGGCGGATTCCCAGTATAACCATCTTGCCTCCCGATACTTTCGGCGCTCTGCGAGGCTGCGGAGCGATGTCCGCCAGACCTGGTATTCGCGCGACATCAATAGCCGATGATAGCGGCCGCCAAAATGAGCGTCTAAAAGATCAATCGCCTTTTGATTGCACTGTAGTTGATTTGCGGCCGACTTGGTGGTCCAGATCCCTCCTGTGTGGATCCGCCAGCAAGACATGACTTCGCTTAAATAACCGGCGGGACCTTTTTCCGCACAAAGTGCAAACACACACGTATCCCGTAGCATCACCAACCCATCGAGCCAATCCGGAAATTCCACGAAATCCCGCCGCAGCAGCATACTGCTGGTGTGCATCGGGTACCGCGTCAGGAAATCAGACAGGTCATATTCCTGCTTGAGCACGGCCGGTTCCAGCACCCCGGCATCTTTTTCGGTGCCATCGCTGGAAGTGGTAACGAATTGGGTCTTGGTTCCACACATGGAATAGTGCGGGTTGGCTTCCATTAAGGCCACCTGCTTTTGCAATTTTTGCGCGGTTCGCCAATAATCGTCCCCTTCCAGCCAGGCAATGTATTTTCCGCGGCAGGCCTGCCACACCGCATCGTAGTTCCTCGCCATGCCCAGGTTTTGTTCCGGCAGGAGGGCGCGGATCACGTTGGGATACTTCTTGGCATACGCTTGCACGATTCGCCGCGTGCCGTCCGTGGAGCAATCCTCCCCGATCACCAATTCAACCACAAATGCCGTGTCCTGCATGAGCACGCTTTCAATCGCCTGGCCGATGAACTTCTCGTGATTGTAGGTGATCACCGCCACGCTAACCGTGGGCCGGTCGAAGGCGGTTTGTTCAGCAACGCGGATCATGGATTAATGTTTTAAAGGTCATAAATTCGTCAAAGTGAAGGTTCGGGCCAAACGATGGGAAAACTACCGGGATATTGCCCCTTGGTGCAGTTCGATACGGTGTTATCACCAACCCGTGACAACATCGCTCTTTGCAAGGTCTTCGCCAGTATCGGGGAAGCTCTGCGGTGCGAGACGTTGACGAATACGCTTCAGAATTACGTTCATCGCATTCTGAAAGGGACGGAAATGCTACATGCATCGTAGCCATATCTAGATGTCAAACGTTACCGCCTCATCCGACCGATCGGAAGGTATTATGCTGCGGGCAGTCCTCGACCACCTCGATCGGCATCTGTTTGGGTCGGGGTCCTACT
>DASYSX010000005.1:0-4691 GCA_036002955.1 Candidatus Udaeobacter sp.
CTTCGGCTTCAACCGAATCTTGCGGAAGGCCATTTCGCGCTCGGCCAGTGCATTTACTGGATGGACAAAGACTATGACAGGGCGCTGGAGCAATTTGAGATCGCCTCTCGTTTAGCGCCGAACAACGCCGATACACGCCGGTTGATTGCAGCGATCGAACGCCGGCAGGGTAAATGGCAGGAGGCGCTTGAGGCTTACGAACGAGTTGCGAAGCTCGATCCGCAAAATCCCAGCACTGCGCGCGAACTCATGTACACGAACTCATCCATGCGCCGATGGCCGGAAGCGGTGCGTTGGGCCGAGCAAATGCGCGCCCTGGCCCCGTCATCGCTTGTGGCCAAAATCCAAAACGGCTACGCCCATTTTCAATGGAAAGGGGACACTCGTCTGCTGAAGTCAATGCTGGATGAAATTCCAGCCGGTGTTGATCCAGACGGCAGTGTTACCGCAGCCCGATGGGACGTGGCCATGTTGCAACGCGATTATTCCGCGGCCAAAAACATTCTCGAAACATCGTCAGCCAGCGAAATTTCTTATAGCATTGCGGGATTGACGCCGAAAATCTTCCTGGAAGGCTGCACATATCTTGCGCAGGGCGATAATGCGAATGCACAACAGGCGTTCGAACAGGCAAGGCCAGCTTTTGAAGCAGCAGTGAGAGAAGCCCCAGAAAGCGCAGAGCGGCACGCGAGCCTCGGCTGGCTTTACGCGTTGATGGGCCGGAAGAACGATGCCGTCGCAGAGGGTCAGCGAGCAGTTCAGCTCAAACCGGAATCAAAAGATGCTGTCGACGGTTCACTCATGAATGGTTATCTCGCGCTCATTTACGGTCGCGTCGGTGAGAATGATTTGGCGATTCCGTTGATCGAACGTCTGCTCATCACGCCAGGTGCAGTTGATAGCACCGATTACAGCATCACCGTCAACGATTTGAAACATCGCTGGGAATGGGATCCGCTTCGCAATGATCCGCGTTTTCAAAAGTTGGTCGAAAACGTTGCGCCGTCAGAGTCCAATCGCTGACGAACCCAGCTGAGATTGGGTAGTAAATCTCAAAGTTGCCGTTGCCAACCGAAGAGCAAATACGAGGCTTGCTGCCAATCCTGATCGACCCGTGAATCTGAAAGACTTTTTTGCCGAGCTGAAGCGAAGAAGAGTGTATAGCGTCGCAGTTGCGTATGTTGTGGGCGGCTGGGCGCTGGCTCAAGGCATCGCCCAGGTTTTTCCGGTGTTCGACATTCCCATTTGGGCGGTCCGTCTCATCGTCGTGTTGATCGTGCTGGGTTTTCCCGTGGCGCTCACGCTATCTTGGTTTTTCGACCTCACGCGATACGGGATTGTGCGCACTCCCGATCGCGCACCGGAAGACCGTGTCGAAGTTGTCGGATCGAACGTTTCATCGGAGAAATCGATCGCCGTTTTGCCTTTCAACGATTTAAGTCCGGGGAAGGATCATGCGTATTTCAGCGACGGTGTTGCGGAGGAGATACTGACCGCACTGGCAAAAGTTGACGGCCTGCGAGTAGCGGCCCGGCGCTCTTCGTTTTGGTTCAGGGGAAAAGAAGCCGGATTACCGGAGATTGCGCAAAGACTCAATGTGCATCACGTGCTGGAGGGAAGCGTACGGCGTGACGGCAATCTTGTCCGAGTCGCCGCCGAGCTGATTGATGCACGGAACGGCTTCACGATCTGGTCGGAAAGTTACGAACGCGAGATGCATGGAATCTTTGCCGTACAAGATGAGATCACGTGTTCGATCGTCGATGCGCTGAAACTCAAGCTCGAGATCTCACCTTCGCCGCGGTCTCGCAGCCCAGATGCCTACGACCTGTATTTGCAGGGCTTGTTTCTGTCTGACAAAAGCACTGAACAATCGCTGCGGACGAGTGTGGACTTCTTCGACCGAGCAATCGACAAAGATCCACGGTTCGCACGCGCTTGGACGGGAATTGCCAAGTCGTGGCTCTGGCTTGCCGATGCGTATGAAAAACCGATCGACGCTTATTCTAACGTCCGCAAGGCCGCGTTGAATGCGATCAACATCGACGACGGCGAAGCCGAGGCTCATGTTTATCTGGCGGAAACCAAACGGATCTTGGATTGGGACCTGCGTGGCGCCGAATCGGAATACCTCCGCGCGTTGGAGATCGATTCCAATTCTACGACCTCGAATTATTTCATCGCTGCATTTTACGCCGCGATCGGTGAGCGCGAGAAAACCCTTACCTATCTAAGTCGCACGGCGAAAATTGATCCTGCCTCGTTATGGGTTAGCAATTTCGCTTGCGAGATCTATCGATACTTCGGATTGACCGATGAAGCGATGGCGGCTGGGGAGCGCTCCTTGCAGCTTGATCCGACATTTCTTTATAGCGAACCGCTGCTGGCCGCTCTTTACCGGGAAATGGGGCGCTTCGATGACGCAATCGCGTTATACAAAAAGTCGCAAGATGTCAGTGGGCGAGTGCCTTTTGGTCTTGCGATCACATACGCAAAGATGAACCGCCGGCAGGAAGCGAAGGATATTCTCAAGGCCGCTTGCGCGAGTCGCGGGGGTTACACCCCAGGGGACGCGATCGCGCACGTGCACGTGGTGTTGGAAGAATACGAGGATGCCATGCGTGAATTGCAGCGCGCGTACGAGGAACATTCATCATCGTTGCACTTCATAGGGATCGCTCCCGAGTTTGTTCCTCTGCGATCGGAGAAACGTTTCACTTCGATCGTAACGGAAATCGGACTCGAACCTCAAAAAGTCTTTGCGGCGAATGTCCAAGGAACGACGGCTTAGACAGCAGTCGGGGAAAGAATGCGACGGCTCGGAAGCGCGTCACTCCTTGAGGGCGCTATTGAATGATGACATCGCGTCCGTGGCCATGGGAGCGAACGTTGTATTTGTTCAGATCCTGCTGTGCCAGGTGCATGCCGAACAGCAAAACTGCAATCAGGCCAAAATATAGCACTGACATTATCCCACGTTGTGACGGTGTTACTTCGAAATAGCGCTGTTCTTCCTCGGTTCTTTTACGGAACAGCGAATAAACTCTCGGCAGCGACAGAAGGATAATTAACCAGATAACAAAGTTTGGATATTTCCATCCAAACCAGATGAGCAATGCAAAGCCGGGCAACCACAACCAGCGGGATAACGCTGTCACGATGCGTCCGCCGTCGAGCATTCCTACCGGCGTAAGATTAAAGAGATTCAGAAAATATCCGAACCACGCCAGCGCGATGAAAATCGGCGCGGCAAAGAATTCGCCCAACGCGTTGCAGACTAACGCACCCAGGCTTCCCAATAACGGCCCACCGATACCTACACACGCTTCCATCCACGCATTCCGTGGCGCTTCCTTGAGCGCGATGAACGCGCCCATAAACGGAATAAAAACGGGCGCACCAACCTTGAGTCCAAATTTTCTGGCGACAATTAAATGCCCCATCTCGTGGACGAGTAAAAGGAGGACAAACCCCACCCCGAATTTCCATCCCCATATTTGCATGTAAACCAGGATCATCAGCAGCATGGTGCCGCCGGATTTTAACAGGACAGGCAGGATGAATTTGAGTTTCGCCAAAAATTTTGCGATCACGACACCCACGACCGCGACCGGGCCTAGCGCCTTTTTTATCCGACCGAAGGCCGTTTCTTCGGTGGGCGAGGTGTAATGCTCCGCCTTTTCGGTCTGAACGTTCGCGTCTTGCACTTTGGAAATGTGCATGGCGTTAATGTGAAACGCCAATTTTCAAGTGGCAGCGCTTTGCCTCTAACGAATCCGCGGTTGAGCGATTCAGCGAGATGCGCTGGCTGTTTTCGGCTTCTCCTCGGCCGTTTGGTAAGACTGCAGCCACGCGCTCCATTTCATGTTTTCTCTCCACATCGTGATGCCGGAATGGCCGTAATGCTGTTCCTTTTCGTACTCATCGTCCTTTACCACTGGGCACCAGAATAATCGACCGGCCCTGCGCCAGCCGTCGATGAGGATCCCATCTTCGAATCGCTGATTCCGCGCGGTTACGACCAGCGCGTTATTTTCACTCGTTGTGTTAGGATAAGCTTCACCCCAGTGGAGCACGAGCGTCTTGGGCTCGAGTTTTATCAATTCCGCTCCAATGTCCTGGGCCCAATGCCCACACCAGCCGCGCTTTCGTAACCCGACATTATACAGGAACACGGTAAACTCCGGGTTAAGAGCGACACGATATTCTTTTTTTAGTCGGCGCGCGGTGGTATGCGCAGTGTAAGACAATACCTGGGCTTCGGCTGGATCGACATCAGACGAAAGTCCTGTCAGAGCATTGGCCAGGTCTTTGATTGATCTTTCATCACTGGCCTGCGCCAGCCTGACCACACGCAGGAATGCGAAAATGGAAAACAGCGTGCGTTTTGTCATTTATCTCCTCAAGGCTCTGCATTTCGCACTCCGGCTTCAACAGCGCAATAGGAAACAGCGAGAAAATTGTCCCGTGATCACATCTATCGCGCTCCGAGTTTTCGAAAATACTCAGCGACATTTGGTTTGAAGTAGAAGTACCACGCACTCGCACAACCAAACAAAGAGGCGTTAACGATAGCACGCCACATAATCGTGTGCCGAAGCACATTCAGTGCGCCGAGCACGGTCGCATATACGATTATCAGCACAAATATCGTCATTACCAGATGCCGCGACCACGCTTTGCATGAGATC
>DASYSX010000006.1:0-7098 GCA_036002955.1 Candidatus Udaeobacter sp.
GCAACTCGGCTCGAACCTGCGCGGCGTCCTTTACGTACTCGATGAGCCGACGATCGGTTTACATCCCCGCGATAACCTGCGGTTGCTCGACACGCTCACCGCACTGCGGAACAAAGGAAACTCGCTGATTATTGTCGAGCATGATGAGGAAACGATGCGGCGCGCCGATCACATCATCGATCTTGGGCCGCGCGCCGGGATTCACGGAGGCGAAATGGTGGTGAGCGGAACGCTCAGCGATGTCCAAAAAAATCCACATTCCGAAACTGCGCGTTGCTTGAAATCGCAGTCGTGTCATCCGATCCGCGGATCACGCCGCTCGCTGCGCGATGTCGAAAATTGGATCGAAATCCGCCGCGCGCGCGCGAACAATTTGAAAGACATCGATGTACGTTTCCCGATTGGTCGGCTTTCGGTGATCACCGGAATTTCGGGCAGCGGCAAATCCACGTTAATGCACGAAATATTATTGCCGGCGGTCAAAGCGAGTCTGGGGAGCGCACGCTTGCAGCGTGCTGGTGAAGGCATTCTGCCTTCACGAACTTCCCAATTACGCCTCTGGCCCAACAGTCCGCGCAAGGAGAAAAGTTCGTTGCCGCAACATGCGGCAAGCAGCACGCTACGAGCGTGCGCTCCCCGGACTGCAAACGGCATCGAGGCGGTGTACGAAGTCGATCAGTCGCCGATCGGGAAAACCTCGCGCTCGACGCCGGGCACGTACGTGAAAGTTTTCGACGAGATCCGGAATCTTTACGCGCAATTGCCGGTGTCACGTATGCGTGGCTATTCGGCGAGCCGATTCTCGTTTAACGCTGAAGGCGGCCGTTGTGAGACGTGCAAGGGCCAGGGCGTGATCAAGCTCGAGATGAATTTCCTGCCCAGCAGTTATGTCTCGTGTGAAGATTGCCACGGCCGGCGGTACAACGCGCAGACGCTGGAGATTCTCTACAATGAGAAATCGATCGGCGACGTAATGGAAATGACCATTGAAGAAGCTGCGCAATTCTTTTCAGCTCATCCGAAAATCGACCGCCCACTTTCGCTCCTCGTCGATACCGGCCTTGGATATCTGAAGCTCGGGCAACCGAGTCCCACTCTCAGCGGCGGCGAAGCGCAGCGCCTCAAGCTGGTGACGCAATTGAAACGCGGAGTGAGTCGCGCGGCCAATGAGCGGATTCGAAAAATGCGCAAGCCTGGATCGACATTGTATTTGCTCGAGGAACCGACCATCGGGCTCCACATGGCCGACATTGAATTGCTCCTCAACGTGCTGCACCGGCTCGTTGATGAAGGAAACACCGTCATTGTCATCGAACACAATCTCAGTGTGATCGCCGAAGCCGATTACATCGTAGATCTCGGGCCGGAAGCGGGCGCCAACGGCGGCGAAGTAGTCGCTTTCGGAACGCCGGAACAAGTGGCGAAACACCGCGTTAGCCGCACCGCACCGTTTTTGCGAAAGGTTTTGAACAAACCGCATCCAAAAGCCGCGCTATCATCCTGAGCAGAGCGAAAGCGGAGTCGAAGGATCCGGCGGTATAGCCGTACGTTTCGCAACGGGATTCCTCGACTTCGCTCGGAATGACAGCCAGAATTCCGGCGCAAATGCTTGCATATTATCTGCACAATCTCGATCCGATCATTTTCCGGATCTACGACAATGTCGGCCCACGCTGGTATGGGCTCGCTTATGTGGCTGCATTTGTATCGAGCTATTTTCTTTTCCTTTGGCTGTCCAAACGCGGATATGCCGATCTGCCGCCGCAACGCGTAAGCGATTTTATCACCGGCTGCGCGTTATTCGGCGTGATCGTTGGCGGACGTCTCGGCTACGTTTTCTTCTACAAGCCGGAAATGTTGCGCGAGCCGTTGTCGATTTTGCGCGTCTGGGAAGGCGGGATGTCGAGTCACGGCGGGATGGTTGGCTTATTGCTATTCACGCTTTACTACGCGCGACGTCACAAAATTTCATGGCTAAATCTCGGCGACAATCTCGTCGTAACCGCGCCGCTTGGATTGTTCTTCGGACGATGCGCGAACTTCATAAATGGCGAGTTGTACGGGCGGATCGCAAATGTTCCGTGGGCGATGCAATTCCCGAAGGAACTGCTCGATCATCCTCAGGAAGCGGACCGTGCAGTGGCAGCATGCGCGCAGATCGATCCATCATTGACCACACCAGATGCAATCATTGGCGCGGTACGCGGTCAGCCAGGGGTTGTGAATGCGTTGCGTCAAATTTTGTCACCGCGGCATCCGTCGCAACTTTATGAGGCCTTTTTCGAGGGCATCGCGCTGTTCGCGATTTTGTGGTTTGTGCGAACGCGGATGCGCCAGCCAAACGGGGTTTTGACCGGATTGTTTTTCATTTGTTACGCCATTTTTCGAATCGTGATCGAAAATTTCCGCGAGCCGGATGCCGAATTGATCGGGTCGTTCACGCGCGGCCAATTCTTTTCGTTTTTCCTGATTGTGATTGGTGCCGGGTTTATCGTGGCGGCGAAGAGACACCCGACGTTTCCGAGCAGAAAATAGTCATTCCAAGCAAAGTCGAGGCTGCAACGCAGCGGACAAGTCTACGAGGCCAGGCCTCCAATCGCGTAGTGGAGCCTACAGCTAATTTCGCGGGATCCTTCGACTCCGCTTCGCTGCGCTCAGGATGACGGTGCGTTTTGGGTGGCGTTTCCGCAAAACGGCGTTATTACTAATGCCGGTGACTCGGGAATGCTCGTTCCGGATATTGTAGCGGCCGGCGGTCTGCTGTTTGCATTCGATCACGCGACAATCGCGGGCAAAATCGTTCTCACTCTTCTGGCCGTTGTATCGATCTTCAGTTGGTCGATCATGATCACGAAATTGCGCGTGATCCGTTTCGCGCGGAGACAGAACGCTCGTTTCCTCGCTGCTTTTCACAAAGACCGACAACCACTTCGTCTTTTTGAGAAAAATGCGCACTTTCCCGGCGCGCCCGTTTTCAATGTGTACCGCGCGGGATGTCAGGAAATGACATTCCATCTGCTCGGATCATCCGAAGTGGATGACACGTTTCGCGCCCGACTCGAGATCGCGGACAAGATTTCACCGGCGCAAATGGGTGCGGTCAACGCGGCTATGGAGCGCGCAGTCGGTGAGACAGCGCTTTCGCTCGAATCGCAAATGATTTTACTGGCTACCGCGGTCAGCGGTTCGCCTTTTCTCGGATTGCTCGGCACGGTCTGGGGCGTAATGGATGCGTTCGTTGGCGTCGCTGAGGCGGGCTCACCCAACCTCGTGGCAATGGCGCCCGGTGTTTCTGGTGCGCTGATAACCACAGTCGTGGCGCTATGCGTGGCGATCCCGGCAATGTTCGGTTACAACTTTCTGGTTACCAGCATTCGCGGGATCATCGTGGAGATGGACAACTTCGCGGCCGAGCTCGCATCCGAGTTTGAGCACAAGTACGTCGATCACGGGTCGCGGGAATCGGCTTTTCGCAGATGATTGTCATGTCGAGCGAAGTCGAGACATCCCGAGAATTAAGCGTCGATATTGCTTCGGGGTTCCTCGACTTCGCTCGGAATGACGGATTACGATGAGACGCTACTCGGAACGCCAGAATCTCTCCTCGTTAAGCGAGATCAATATCACGCCGCTGCTGGATCTCGCTTTTGTGTTGCTCATCATATTCATGATTACTACGCCGCTGCTTGAAAGCAGCATGAACCTGGTCATTCCCTCTAGTGGCACGAAGAATCCGCCTATCAACACGTCGCAGGTGCAAACGGTGTCAATCGATCGCACCGACACGATCCGGTTCAATAATCAGATTGTGGATCTCGAAACTTTGACGACGCAGTTGGTGCAGTTGAAACAGGCGAATCCGGATATCGCAATTGTGATTCGCCCTGATCGCGATTTGCCTGTGCAAAAACTGATCGGAGTGATGGACGCGTTGCAACGCACGGGAATCACCAAGGTCGGTATCGCCACCAAAGCAACCACTAATGGACAGTAATGGACCACGAACCTTATTGCCCCGAAAGCATTCGGGGCTTTTGGAGTGCGGCGGCTTGACGCCGCTTTTCTCGCTTCAACGCTTCATCGGGACGAAGCTGCCGATTGGCGGTTAGAATGACTGTTGGAAGAGATCGCGGATTTTGGCGAAACGTCTTCCTGATCGCGCTGGCGCACGTTGTACTCATTACAGGACTCATCCGCTGGAGCGCGGCAGCGAAGGCGCCATCTAATCCAGAGAACATCGTGTGGTTGGGCGCGGGAGATCTCTCGGCAGATGAATCGCAAAAACAGGAATTGCCATTAGCAAAGCAGCCAGCCGCTGACACTGAATCCAGAGAGCCGGAACAGGATGAAGCCGCAGACGAAAAGCCTGTCGTAACTAGCGCGAAGAGTGAAATTGAGTTGCCAACGGCTACTCCGAAACCGACGGCAACAGCAACACCGCTGCCGAAGCCGACCGCCACTCCTGCAGTGAGAGCCAAAACAACACCAAAACCAATCCCGAAATCAACTCCCAGGAAAAAGGTGCCGGCGAAAGCATCTCGAAAACCGGCGGCAAAACCGAAGTCGAGCCAAGCGAAAGCAAATGCGAAGTCGGAGAAAAAGGACAAAGTTGTACTCGCAAAAAAGGATTCCGCGCCTCACAGCGGAAGCGGGCAGAGCGGATCAACAGGCAAAACTGGCAGTGCCAGCGGTGGAAGCAGTGCGTCTGAATTTGGGTGGTACGGCAACATGTTGCATGATCGTTTTTACAGTGCCTGGATCCAGCCGACTGCGAATGTCCCTTCGGGGTCAAAACTCTCGACACTCGTGAACGTGCGAATCGAAAAGGACGGTCGCGTTTCGAAATTCGAAATCGCCAAACCATCAGCGAACGCCACAGTGAATGAATCGGTGGCGGCGGTTGCGAAACAAATCAGCCACGTTGATTCGCCGCCGACTGGGCTAATCAAGGGCGATCATTACGACGTGAAAATCAATTTCGAACTGAATACAGAGGAAAAACAGGACAACTGATTTAAAAATCTCCGGCGAAAACGCCGAAAGCGACATGCAAGACGCGCGTGCTTTCGCCAAGCCTATATGCCGAACTTCTGTTCGATGAGACGGTGCAAATGATCAGCGATCGCTGGATGATCGAGACGCTTGATGACTTCGTCCAGAAAGCCGGTGACGAGGAGACGCTGAGCCACGTTTGTGGGAATGCCGCGCGTACGCAGATAGAAAAGCTCATCTTCGTCGATTTGACCGGACGTAGCGCCATGAGTGCAACGGACGTTGTCGGCGAGGATTTCGAGGCCGGGCATCGAATTCGCTTCGGCGTCGTCGCTCAGGAGAAGGTTGCGAACTTTTTGGTAAGCGTCGGTGAAATGAGCGTGTGGTTCCACGCGAATTAGCCCGCCGAAGATCGTACGAGCGCGATCGTCGAGGGCATTTTTGTAAAGCAAGTCACTCGCCGTGCGTGGCGACACGTGGTCCTGCAGCGTACGCGCGTCGAATTCCTGCTGGTGTTTCGCCACAGCGACAGCCAGCAAATCGCTGCGGCCGCCCTCGCCAATGAGACGACTCAGACTTTCGAACCGCGAATATTTTGCTCCGACGTGCAAATTCAGGCTCATAGCCGAAGCATCGTGATCGACCACAGTAGAGTTCATTTGTAATGCAATCACATTACTGCCCCACTCCTGCGCGCAGACATATGTCACCTTTGCTCCAGGTCCTGCGATGAGATCATTCACACCACAGGCGAAGCCCGGTGCCGCTCGGCTGCACGAGCGGAAATGCTCGATCACTGTGACTTTTGCTAGCTCGTCGGCCACGAGAAGCAGGTGCGGGAACACGGACGCGTTGTCGTGCCGGAGCCAATGGAAGATTTCGATCGGAAATTCGATCTCAAGTCCACGCGGTACGAACAGGAATGTTCCCGTAGAAACGAGTGCTTTGTGTAATGCGGCGAACTTGGCCGAGCCGAGCTTTGCCTCCGTCGACATAAAATATTTCCGAAAGAGATCGGCGTGCTCCACCATGGCGCGCTCAAGCGGCTGAAAAATTACGCCTCGTTTTTTAAGGTCTTCAGAAACGACGTCGCGTTCTACCAGTTGGTCATTGGCGAAGATCATCCGGCCCGCATACTGCTCGAGACCGCTGGAATATTTGAGAATATTTTTCCGGTCGTCTTCAGAAAGCGGCGGACTGATCTTGAACGGCGCCAGATCGAGAAGACCGACATTCGAGAATCGCCACGCCTGATTTTTTCGAGTCGGCTGCGGCAGGGATTCGAATTGATCCCATGCCGCGCGTTGCTGTTCGCGGAACCACTCGGGCAGATCGCGTAACTCGGTGACGCCGGAAAGAAGCGATCCGCTCTGCGTTTTTTCGTGATCAACAACTGAGGACATAATGAATCTTTTGACTAGAACGGCGGTCAGAGACCGCCGCTACAACAAATTCGTTAGGCCGAAACGTCTACCCGACCGAGCCTTCCATCTCGAGCTCGATCAGCCGTTTGAGCTCGACGCTGTATTCCATGGGAAATTGGCGCACGAGGTCATTCACGAACCCATTTACACTCAGACTCATCGCCTGCGCCTCGCTGAGACCGCGCTGTTGCATGTAGAAAATTTGGTCCGAGCTAACCTGGCTGACGCTGGCTTCGTGCTGCACGGCGTTACCAGTCCCGCGTACGGTGATTGCAGGATAGGTGTCCGTGCGCGACGTCGCGTTGATCAGCAGCGCGTCGCACTCGGTATTGTTCTTGCAATTCTTTAGGTGCTTCGGCACGTGCACCAAGCCGCGATAAGTGGCGCGTCCTTTACCGATCGAGATCGATTTGGAGACGATGTTGCTGGTCGTTTCATCGGCCGCATGAATCATTTTCGCACCGGTGTCCTGATGCTGGCCGTCATTGGCAAGGGCGATGGACAAGACTTCGCCGCGCGCCTTGCGACCTTTCATAATAACACCCGGGTACTTCATCGTGAGGCGTGAGCCAATGTTGCAGTCAATCCATTTCACCTCCGCGTTTTCCTCAGCGAGCCCGCGTTTTGTCACGAGGTTGAAAACGTTTGAAGCCCAATTTTGCACGGTGATGTACTGGATCTT
>DASYSX010000007.1:0-13908 GCA_036002955.1 Candidatus Udaeobacter sp.
GGCGGAACGTTTCGATGCACCAATGTTTCTGAATGCCGCGGATCGCGAATGGGTGATGCGCAAGAATACGCGCATTCAATTCTGGGAAGGAATAACTCTCTCGCTTTGGGATGATCTGACGTTGATCAACTGTGGCGGTCACTTTGACGGCGGCACCGTGTTGCATTGGCCAGCCGGAGCAAACGGCCGAGGCGCATTGCTCACAGGTGACGTCATTCAAGTCGTACAAGACCGCCGACACGTCAGCTTCATGCGGAGCTATCCGAATCTGATTCCGCTCGGACCGGCTGCGATCCAGCGGATTGTCAACGCAATCGACCCGTTCGCATTCGAACAAATTTACGGTGCGTGGTGGAACGCGAATGTGCTCGCGGACGCGAAAGGAGCTGTTGCGCGATCCGCGGAACGGTATCTGCGCTGGATCACTCGTTAGGCTGACATTCCTGTAGCCACCGGCCTGTGGCCGGTCTCATTGGCGGATAAAGAAGACGGCCCACAGAGCCGCGGCTACAACTTCGTTCCTCCACACGCGATTAGCTCATTCACGATTCGGGGCAAGGCGTTCGCAGCTGGTTCGCGCACTAAACGCGTTGCGAATCGTGAGAGTGACGTTTCCTCAGGATTCACTTCAATAAGTTCGCCGTACCGGCTGCCGCGGAGAGCCCAATCAGTGATGTAACCAAATGTGGCAGTCGTTCCGGCAATGATGACGACGTCGCAAGCTCCGCCGTCGAGAAAATCTTCAACGCGCTGTAGTTTGCTCTGCGGCAGTTGTTCACCAAACCAGACCACGCCTGGGCGTAGGAACGCCTCGCATCCGGGACACCTGGGAATTTTCTTCTGTTGCATTGAGGTAGCGGCGATTGACCTCAATCGCCCATTCGTGGGTTCAACGACATGCGTACCGGGCGGTTCAGGTGAACCGCCCCTATCTCCATTCGAAAAGTCGCAGCGCGAACAGCGGGTGACGAAAATGTCACCGTGAATTTGCACCATCTTTTCTTGCGCCACACCAGCTCGCGCATGCAGATCGTCCACGTTCTGTGTAACGAGCAGGAAGTCATCTGTGCGTTGTGCAAGTCGCGCGATTGCTTCATGCGCAGCGTTCGGTTGCGCATTGCGAATACGCTGCCGCCGCTCGCGATACCAATCCCAAACTAACTGCGGATCCCGGGCGAAGGCTTCGGGCGTCGCAAGTTTTGCGGGATCAAGATTTCGCCAATAGCCGTCCTTTCCGCGAAAAGTTGGGATACCGCTTTCAGCCGAAACACCAGCGCCGGTGAGAACGAGCACACGCACGACGTAAGATTGAGAAGAAGCAGCGATTTCCAAATCGTCATTCGGCAAACGTGATAGCTGCGAGACTTAGTGTTGCCAGCTCACGCTGGGCTTGCCACACTCGCGCCCATGAGTAAGGGCACAACAGAGATTCCATCGGGCGCTGTGCGCGACATTGAGCCGGAACTTCGAGAACTTTTCAGCAAAGTCGTCGAACGCGATCCACGTGAAGCAGTAAAGATGCTTCAGCCGTATCCGGATGAATTCGTGGTTAAGATGCTTGAGCTGCTTAACCCCGCGGCAACACAAAAAATCCTGCAACGTTTCGATTTGTACCGGCGCGAAACGATTCTGGCCACCGCTTCTTCCGAGACAACGCAGCAGTGGATGCGCAATCAAACTTATCCGGAACGTACCGTTGGACGACTCATGCAGCCGCCGCTGGCAGTTTTCAGACCGACAACGACAGTCGCCGAAGCTACAGAGCAAATTCGGCGGCTCGCGAAAAAAACGATTATCACTTACGCGTTCGTGACGGACGAACAGGACAAACTTCTTGGGGTAGTGGTCATGCGCGACATGTTATTGGCGCAACGCGAGCAAAGGTTGGACGAAATCATGCTGCGAGATCCATTCCATCTCATGCCCGATATGTCGCTGACCCAGGCGATGAGAGCTGTGTTGATTCGGCATTATCCGGTCTATCCCGTCTGCGAAAAATCCGGGCAGCTCATCGGCCTCGTGCGTGGTCAGATGCTTTTTGAAGCGCAGGCGGTCGAGTTAAGTGCGCAGCCGGGCGAAATGGTTGGCGTCGAAACGGAGGAACGGCTCACGACGCCTTGGTCGCGCAGCTTAAGATTCCGCCATCCATGGCTACAGGTAAATTTGTTCTGCGGGCTGCTTGCCGCTCTCGTTGTTGGGTTATTTGAGCACACCATCGATCGGGTCATTGCGTTGGCGGTCTTTCTCCCTGTGCTCATTGGTCAGGCCGCTAATACCGGCGTGCAGGCACTCGCGGTCTGTTTGCGCGGCATCACCCTTGGTGACCTGAGATCTGGGAAAGAACGTCTGCTCTTGGTCAAGGAAGCTCTGTTAGGGACATTCAATGGCGCGCTGACTGGTGTTACAGGTGGCATTGCGATGTTTGTCTTTGCAAAGATGATAAAGAGCCATGATGCGCTGATGCTCAGTGTTGTGGTATTCCTTGCCATAACCATTAGCTGTTGTTTCAGTGGCGTGGCCGGCGCAATAGTTCCCTTGGTAATGAAAAGGCTCGGAGCCGATCCCGCAATGGCGTCCAGCATTGTCGTCACCACTTTCACCGATGTGGGTTGCCTGCTTGTTTTTCTTGGGCTGGCTGCCGTGTTGATTTAAGCGACGAAATCAGCGCGTGCTGAAAAAGATGGCCTTACTGTCCGCGCCGCGTTATCAATCGCGCACTATGAAACAAAAACTTATCGTCCTTCTCGTGCTTACATTGTCGGCCTGGTCTCCAGTTTTCAGTGCGGCTGACACCCCCGAAACGCGACGCAAAGAAGCCGAACGTTATCTCCAGGTTAGCCCGCCCAAAGCGCTATTCGAGGACATGGCTGATAAAATGGCTGCAAACATGCCGGCCGATCAACGCGAGCAATTCAAGAAGGTAATGACTACTCAGGTGGATATTGCCGCATTATCCAAAGCGATGGTAGACGCGATGGTGAAAAATTTCACAACGGACGAGCTGAAGGCGCTTGCTGATTTTTACGGCTCGCCAGTCGGAAAATCGGCCATGCAAAAGTTTGGTGCTTACATGGCAGACATAATGCCGGTGGTGCAGGCTGAGATCATGAAAGCCGCCGGCAAGATGGAGCACTGAGTTCCTAACGACTCGGTCCGCCGAGATTCGCGGGTGGAATGCGTTGTCTGCAACGCGTTGGCATTGGAGACGGCCCGCCCTCGGGCCGTTGGTCTGCTTCTTTGTTATCGGCGTAGTTACATGATCTCTGCGGCTGACTTGTAGGGCGTTTCTGTGAAACGTCATGGCGTCTGACACAGACGCCCTACAGCTCATTATTTTGTCGTTGTGTTTAGATCAAGTTGCGATTAGCGGCCCAGGGTGTCGGATGTTTATACGACAACCATAACAACACGAATCCAACAATCGGAATAAGGATGCCGCTTGGGAGAACCACTCCTACATTGCCCGGCGAGAAATTCTTCGCCACGATCATCTGGTAAATGTGCCCGGCGGCTGCTCCCCACGCGAAGGCCGATGGCGGAATTAGCGTCGCAACTCGAAATGGCAGACTCGCCCTGAAAGCGAGCACTCCTGCAATTCCCACTCCGAGACTGGCGAACCCTACTTCTGCTTGAAAGGGACTTTGCGGCCACCCGATAAACTCGGCAGAGAAATCACCGAAGAAAACATGCGCAACGAAGTTAACCAGATTGTTTACTCCAATGGTGAACAGCAGGTAGTAAGCAAACAATGCCTCGGCGACTACATCAATCCGTAGCGGTTTGGGCCTATTGATTAGCGATAAGGCGCCAGCAAGTAGACCGATGATCAGAAACGTCAGGAAGTAATTGACCAGGAAGAAAATTAACACGGCAGAGAATGTCGATTCACCCATGCAGGTGATACTAATTCCGTCGCGCGAAGTCTGTGAAGCGAAGACTTGCTCGCGGTTAACTTCCCCCGGCCTCCGCCGGTCCATTGTTTGTGCTCGAAATCAAGTCAACGCGAATCATTGGATCGGTCGGCAATACGGTGGGGCCTTCCCAGCGAAGAAATCCCGCTGGCGGGGGGTTTGTCAGCCAAATTTTTGTGTCAGGCACCTTAACAAATAATTTCGCAATTAGAGGCACTTCCGGGTGAATGATGAACTCATCCCCCTTGAGCGATCGTCCGCCCATTTTCATTCGCTGCACTCCGCCATGGGAGATCGTCACAGTGACTACCTGCGGCTTTAGAGTGGGGAATGGCGAAAAACCAACCGCGCTTAGTTCAACATGTTCGCCTTTTACCAGCCGCTTTCGCAAGTTGCTGATGGCGATCGTGAATCCGAATCCGGCAAATGTCCGGCCCGGCTTAACCTCGACTTTTTCGGATACATCCTTGTTGTCCTTGGTAATATGCGCAGTGGCAATTCCCGACCCGAAATCCACAGAGAACGCGCGCAGCGGCTTGCCATGGCTGAGCTCTTTCCATGACCACTCTTCCTGTATAAGATCCTTTCCTTGGCGGAAACGCGATTTCTCCTCAAAAAATTGGCCGTTTGAAAACCTGTAGTTGATCACAACGTACAGATCGTCGCCCTCCAGCCATTGTTTGAATTCGGCATTCGCGAGTTTTTTTCCATTGATATCATACAGTCCCGGGTAGCCATGTGCCGCGCCTGCCGGCTGAGTTACTTCGACCGCAAAGGCGGACACCGCGAGCCATTGAGCAATGAAGATCGAGTACATGGCTGCAAGTATTTTTCCTGCAAACATACCTACATATGTTTCGGGGCTGCGCCCTGCGGCGGCGGCAGCTGCCATCAACGCATTTGAGGATTTAGGTAACGTTGTTGTTACCAACTGGACTCATATTTGTATCGACAATCATCGAACTGCCGCTATGCTCGGAATCAATGAGTGCTGACACTCTCTATTCGCTGGACGCTGTGAACGTCCAGGCGTTTGTCTCCACGTCCGCCCTCGGAATCTGGCGATAGAAAGCGACCGTTTTTCAACGGACGCCGATTCATCTCTCTCGCAGGAGGTCTGTCTCTGCGTCTGTCGAAATAAATCCAACCACTTATGATCAAATGTTAATCGTAATGCAATCGAGCGCCACGGCATCCGAGATCGATGCGGTGGTAAATATTGTTGAGGCAGTCGGCTTTCGCGCGCATCCGATGCCGGGAGCGACGCGGACTGCGATCGGCATCACCGGCAATGAAGGACCGATCGATGGCCGACGTTTTGAAAATCTGGCCGGTGTTGCGGAAGTCATCCGCGTCACGAAGCCATACAAATTGATCACCCTCGATCTGCGACCGGATAAAACTGTGGTTCGTGTCGGCGACGCGACAATCGGAGACGGTGGGCTGGCAATCATCGCTGGCCCGTGCGGGATCGAGAGTCGAGATCAGGCGTTCGCGATCGCGAAGACCGTGCAGAAGAGTGGTGCGCGTTTCTTTCGTGGATGTGTTTGGAAGCCTCGAACGTCGCCTTATACGTTTCAGGGCCTGGGTGATAAAGGATGGGAAATTATGTCAGCCGTTCGCGACGAATTCGGGCTGAAGATTGTGACTGAAGCCGTCGAGGAATCGCATGTCGACCTCATCGAAAAGTACGGCGATGTAATCCAGATCGGCGCGCGCAACATGCAAAACTTCTCGCTTCTGAAGCGGGCGGGCCGATCTCGGTTGCCTGTGTTGTTGAAGCGCGGCATGGCTGCAACGCTCGAGGAATGGCTGCTCGCGGCGGAGTACATCATGGCTGAGGGCAATTACAATGTGATCCTCTGCGAACGAGGCGTGCGCACATTCGCACAGCACACGCGAAACACACTCGATCTTGCCTCTGTGCCAGCGATCCGGCGCATTTCGCACTTGCCGGTGATCGTCGATCCTTCACACGGCACTGGCACGGCGTATATGGTCACGCCGCTGGCAAGAGCCGGCGTGGCAACCGGTGCGGACGGCCTAATGGTCGAAGTGCACAACCAGCCGGAGCTCGCGCTTTCCGACAGCGCACAAGCGCTGACACCGTCGCAATACCTTCAACTCGTCGCCGAAGTTCGAGCGATTCATGAGCTTATGACGCCGCAAAGGAACGACGGCTTGGGCAGCCATCGAAACATGACGGCTGGGAAGCCGTCACTCCTTGAACAGACCCGGTCTTCCAACCCAAACCCGTTTACTTAACGGACCCAGACATGCTTCTGCTAATCGACAACTACGATTCATTTACTTACAACCTCGCGCAGTATTTCGGCGAGCTTGGATGTGAGCTTGTCGTTAGGCGAAATGACGCGATTTCGTTAAAGGAAATTGAGGCATTAGCGCCGGAGCGTATCTGCATTTCGCCAGGGCCGTGTACACCGCGCGAGGCGGGGATCAGCAAAAAAGTCATTCTGGAGTTTGGCCCACGGACTCCAATTCTGGGTGTTTGCCTGGGACATCAATGCATTGCCGAAGCATACGGCGGAGAAATCGTGCGCGCCTCGCGGCTGATGCACGGGAAGGTGTCGACCATTACGCATAATGGCAACGGCCTCTTTTCTGATTTGGCGGCGTCGTTCGAGGCTGGCCGATATCATTCGCTTGTTGTGAAGCGAACTTCTTTGCCTGGCTGTCTCGAAATCACTGCGGAAAGCGACGAAGGAGAAATCATGGCGCTCTGCCATCGCGACCTCCCCGTGTACGGAGTGCAGTTCCATCCCGAGTCCGTGCTTACCCATGACGGCAAGAAAATCCTCGCGCGATTCTTGACGCTTGTATGATCGCAACGGCGCAAGTCACACCGACTTTGGGCGAATTCGTCGAGCTCGCGAAACAGGGCAATGTCATTCCTGTTTTCGCAGAGTTCATCGCGGACGGAGAAACACCAGTTTCAGCTTTCAAGAAACTGGACGGCGGCGGTTATAGTTTCCTTTTTGAATCCACCGAAAAGAACGATGTCTCAGGCCGTTTTTCGTTTGTGGGTGTGGAACCCCGCGTGATTTTGCAAAGCTACGGACGCGAGATTCGAATCATCGAGGACGGAAACGAACGGCGATTCGAAACAACCTGCGATCCCCTCGAGGAAGTTCGAAAATTGATGGCGCGTTATCAATTCGTGTCGCGCCCCGAACTGCCGCGTTTCGCGGGCGGCGCGGTCGGATTTATCGGCTACGAGGCAATCCATTCTTTCGAGCCGAAAGTTCCGTTGGCGCAACAAGACGAACTTCAACTGCCTGAGGCAGTGTTCATGATTCCGAGCGCGCTTCTGGTTTTCGATCACCGGCTGCGCAGCTTGAAAATCATACTGAACGCGTTCGTTGAGGATGGTGAGATTGAGAAGGTTTATTTGCGCGCGGTGGAATCGGTTAATGAAATCGCCCGTAAACTCTCGGAACCTACTCAGCTCTCACTTGTTCCCATTGTCGAGGACGAAATACAATCTCCTGGTAGGGACGGCGCGCTGCGCCGTCCGGACATCGCAGCGCGATGTCCCTACCACAGCAATTTCTCTCGCGAAGAGTTCGAGCGCGCAGTAAAGCGAGCAAAGGAATACATCGCCGCAGGGGATGTCTTCCAAGTCGTTTTATCGCAACGATTCGAGGCGCCATTCGACGGCGAACCACTCGATTTTTATCGCTGCCTTCGTTTCATCAATCCTTCGCCGTATATGTTTTGTCTTAACTTCGGCGGCGATTTTTCACTCGTTGGTAGTTCGCCTGAGATGCATGTCCGGTTGTCTGACGACAGCGTGGAGATCCGTCCAATCGCAGGGACACGCGCCCGCGGTTTGACTCCGGAAGAAGACGAAGCCAACGCCGCTGAACTGCTGGGAGATCCGAAGGACCGGGCCGAACACATCATGCTTGTGGATCTCGCGCGGAATGACGTCGGTCGCGTCGCAGAATTCGGTTCCGTTCGCGTAACCGAGTTCATGCAGATCGAGCGTTACAGCCACGTCATGCATATCGTTTCAAACGTAATCGGGCGTCTACGCGCCGACGGTAGCGCGTTCGACGCGGTGCGAGCGACATTTCCTGCCGGCACTGTCTCTGGCGCGCCGAAAATCCGCGCGATGCAAATCATCAGCGAATTGGAAAAAACGCGACGCGGCTGTTATGCCGGCGCGATCGGGTATTTCGGATTCAACGGGAACGTTGATTCCTGTATCGCGCTGCGCTGCACCGTATTGAAAAAAGGGCACGCGTATTTCCAGGCCGGCGCAGGCATCGTCTCCGATTCGGACCCGCAACAGGAATACGAGGAAACCGTGATCAAGGCGCGGGCAATGATGAAGGCGCTCGCAATGGCGAGTCAGATAAAAGCGCGATGAATCCGCAATCGACGATAAATGAAACGGGCAATCTCGGTCTTCGCGAGACGACGATGCGTCTCGTGCGCGGAGAAAATCTGTGCCGGACGGAAGCCGCTAATTTTCTCGACGCTCTGCTTGATCCAGTCGCCACCGATACGCAGATAGCAGCGGCGCTGATCGCGTTGACCACTAAAGGCGAAACGGTCGACGAGCTTGCAGGCATGGCTGAAGCCATGCGCGAACGCGCAACTCCTTTGCATTCGCGCCACGAGCGCTTCATCGACACGGCGGGAACGGGTTCGAGTGCGGCCAAACGGTTCAATGTGTCAACAGCCGCAGCGTTCGTTATCGCGGGTGCCGGTTTGCCTGTGGCGAAGCACGGTGCGCGCTCTGCCTCCTCGACCTCGGGAAGCGCCGACGTTCTGGAAGCGCTCGGTGTGAACACGGCCGGGGCTCCGGAAATCGTGGAGCGTTGTCTTAATGATCACGGAATTTGTTTTATTTTTGCGCCACTTTTCCATCGTGCCACCGCTCGTGTCGCGCAGCTCCGCCGGAATTTAGGTGTCCATACCACGTTCAATTTGCTCGGTCCCCTAACAAATCCAGCACGTGCGCCCTTTCAACTTGTAGGCGTGTGGGATCATTCGCTTGTTGAGCGGGTCGCATCTGCGCTCGCGCTTCTCGGCTTGAAACAAGCGTGGGTCGTTCACGGCGCCGACGGGCTGGATGAAGTAACGATCACAGGCGAGACCTTTGTCGCGGCGTGCTCGGCGCGAAATGGTGTGAAGACGTTTACAATTTCGCCCGAGGACTTCGGACTGCAGCGCCGACCGGTTGCTCAACGCCGCGAAGGCCCAATCGAGAATGCACGAGTGACCCGCGCAATTTTAGACGGCGAAGAAAATAGCGATTTTGCTGTGGCTCGTGACCTGGTCGTCATAAACGCTGCTGCAGCGCTGTATCTCGCGGACGTGGCGAACGATTTCCAAACTGCAACAGCAATGGCGCGTGAAAGCATCGACAGTAGACAAGCGGCATCGAAGCTGGACGCGCTGATTCGCGAAACAAATCGGAGCTGATGATGACCTCTATTCTGTCTGAAATTCTTGATCGAAAACGCGAGGTCGTAGCGCGACTTCGAGCCGATCCGGCGGCGCGAGATTTCCGCGACCGCGCATTGGCCATCCGGGCAAACGCGACGCCGCACCGACTGTTGCAAGTGCTCGTGCAATCGGCCCGACTAAACATCATTGCAGAATTTAAACGCCGCTCGCCATCGGCTGGCATGATCCGCAGTGATCTGTCCGCGACCGACATCGCCACCCGTTACGATCGCGGTGGCGCTTGTGCCATCTCGGTCCTGACAGACGAACAACACTTTGGCGGTTCGATTCTCGATCTTGGCGCGATTCGCGAGAGCACGTCTCTTCCGCTCTTGCGTAAAGATTTTATCATCGACGAAATCCAGATCTACGAAGCGGCTGCTGTCGGTGCGGATGCTGTGTTGTTGATCGCAGCAGCTCTTGACGACGCTGCGCTAGCAAAACTGCGCGCAACCACGGAGGAGGAACTCGGGCTCGATGCAGTGATCGAAGTGCACACGTCTGAAGAGCTGCGTCGCGCCGTGAGAGCTGGCGCGAGAATCATCGGCGTCAACAATCGCGATCTCAGGACGTTTCGAACTTCATTGGAGACGAGCGAGCGCTTGATCGCCGAAGCTTCTCGAGATCGAATCATGATCTCCGAGAGTGGATTGAAACGCGCAGAGGATTTACGTCATCTTCAGACGCTTGGCTTCCACGGTTTTCTCATCGGCGAGGCCCTAATGCGCGCGAGCGATCCTGAAGCGGCCTTGCGCGATTTCATCGACGGGACAATCGGCAAATCGCAGAGATGACGACGACATCACGGCGAACCAACGATAGGAAAATTGTAGGGCGTCTGTGTCAGACGCCATGGCGTTTCACAGAAACGCCCTACAACTTCTGATGAACCGGGTACAGATCAAAATCTGCGGCGTTACAAACGCGAACGATGCCCGCGCATGCGTCGAACTCGGCTCCGACATGATTGGCTTCAACTTTTATCCGGCGAGCCCGCGCTATATCGAGCCTGCTATCGTCCGCAGAATTGGGGACGCGCTCCCATTGCACACTTGCGCCGTGGGCGTTTTCGTCGATGCGGATCCGAGAGAAATTCGCGAGCTCGCCAATACTGCCGGCGTTCGGTGCGTCCAATTGCATGGACAGATAACGCCTGAGTCGTGCAACGAATTAGCTGGAGAATTTCGTGTGATTCGCGCTCTCTCGGCTGACACGCGATTTGAGCCAGAACGCGCAGCAGCATTCCCACATTGCGATGTGCTCATCGATGCGTACCACCCCGTGCTTCGGGGCGGCACAGGGCAGACGTGCGATTGGTCCGCTGCGCGAGCTGCAACGCGTTACACGCGGTTTCTGATTCTCTCCGGCGGATTGAACGCTCAAAATGTTGATCGAGCGATTGCGGCGGTGACGCCCCACGCGGTCGACGTTTGCAGCGGGGTAGAAAGCGAGCCCGGCGTAAAAGATCACAAGGCCATCAGAGATCTCATTGCTGCCGTGCGCGCGGCCGGCCGCTCGTTTAGCACAAGACCAACGTAGAACAATGTCGAAATTCCCAGGACAATCGTTGCTCATGCTCTTAGAGCAATACTCGAACATCGAGGTTGCTGTAGAGTGCGCTATCCTCAGCGCATGGGTATCGGAGACGCTAACATCTCATGCATTATCCGCTGAGGACAGCGGACGCTACAGCCGCGCTTTTCCACAAAACGGCGCTTTCAAACTCTAATAACAGTTCTGATGCAACAACTGTCCATCTCGAGCGAACCCGACGAACACGGCCATTGGGGTAAGTTCGGTGGCCGCTACGTTCCGGAAACCTTAGTCGCGCCGCTCGAGGAGTTGACGACTGAATTCATGCGTGCTCGAGGCGACCCGGAGTTTACGTGCGAACTCAATGTGCTGCTGCGCAATTACGCTGGCCGGCCGACGCCGTTGTTTCACGCGCAACGGTTGACTGCGTATGCCAGTGGCGCACAAATCTATCTGAAGCGCGAAGACCTTCTGCATACAGGCGCGCACAAAATTAATAACGCCCTGGGCCAGGCGCTGCTGGCGCGACGGATGGGCAAAGCCCGTGTCATTGCAGAGACGGGAGCGGGACAGCACGGCGTCGCGACCGCAACGGTCTGCGCACTCTTTGGATTGCGCTGCGTGATCTACATGGGCGCGGAAGATGCACGGCGACAAGCCCTGAACGTTTTTCGAATGCGATTGCTTGGTGCCGAAGTAAGAACTGTCAACGCGGGCACACGCACGCTAAAGGACGCGATCAACGAGGCGCTACGCGATTGGGTGACGAACATCAATGACACTTACTACTTGTTAGGCAGCGCGCTTGGACCGCACCCGTATCCGCTGATGGTCCGCGATTTCCAAAGCGTGATCGGGCGCGAAGCACGCGAACAAATTTTGTCCGCGACAGGGAAATTGCCTCGTGCGTTGGTCGCATGCGTCGGTGGAGGATCGAATGCGATCGGGTTGTTCCATCCATTCATCGGAGATGAAGGCGTGCGATTGATCGGTGTCGAGGCGGGAGGTTGCGGTGATTCGTTAGGCAAACACGCTGCGAGGTTTCACAGCGGAAAAAAAAGCGGCGGCGGGCGCATCGGCGTTCTTCAGGGAACAATGTCTTATGTCCTCCAGGACAAGAACGGTCAGATTGCTACAACGCATTCCATCTCGGCTGGTCTCGATTACTCGGCAATCGGGCCCGAGCACGCGTTTCTTCACGACAGCGGGCGAGCCGAATATACGCAGGCGAGCGACGCAGAAGCGCTCGAAGGGCTTCGACTCTGCGCAAAACTGGAAGGCATCATTCCTGCCTTGGAAACGGCTCACGCCATTCCGTGCGCGATTCGCGTCGCGAGCGAACTTCCACGCGACGACGCAATCATCGTGAATCTCTCCGGGCGCGGCGACAAGGACGTTCAGCTCGTTGCTGAGTTGCAAGTTTAATGAGCCGAATTCGAGAAAAATTCCGCGAACTGAAGCGCTCAGGACGCGGCGGTTTCATCCCATTCATCACCGCAGGCGATCCTGATCTTGCAACTACTGAGCGCTTGTTAATCGAGCTCGCGAAGGCGGGAGCGGACATCATCGAGTTGGGCGTGCCGTTCAGCGATCCTGTTGCGGATGGGGAAGTGATTCAGCGCGCATCTGAACGAGCGCTATGCAATGGCGTGACGGTGCACGACGCGCTCACTTGCACGAGGAACGTCCGGCAGCACATCGATGTACCCATCGTCCTCTTCAGTTATTTCAATCCGCTCCTGCAATTCGGCATGGAACCATTCGCCTCGGCGGCGAGAGAGGCAGGGATCGCCGCCGTGCTCGTAACAGATCTGATTCCCGAAGAAGCAGCGACGTGGACGCAGACGCTGCTTGGACAGGGACTCGATCCGATCTTTTTAGTCGCCCCAACCACTTCACACCAACGGCTCGCGCGCATCGCGCAACAAGCGCGCGGATTCGTCTACGCAATTTCGCGCGCTGGCGTGACAGGAGCGCGCGATCAAATGACGCGGGATGCTGAAGCTTTAGTCAGGCGCATGCGCGCCATCAGCGATTTGCCCGTTGCAGTCGGATTCGGAATCTCCACTCCGGAACAAGTCCGCGCCGTGTGGCGTTTTGCAGACGCTGCAGTTGTCGGCAGCGCGATTGTTAGCCAAATCGAGAAGCTTGGCCATTCTCAGGACCTCGTGAAGCGCGCCGGAGAATTTGTGCGGTCGCTGCTTCCGCAGATGTAATTATTTGTTTTTGAAAAACGCGAGGAGGCCTGAAATGCCGAGCACGACTACAGCCGCGGCTATCCAGGCGCGATGTTCGCTCGTCCACAATTGCGGACTCCAGTCGGTGGCGCGGGCATCAAATGCGCCGTGCGCGCCATGATCGCCGGGAACCGGCTGCCATAAATTGTCAGGTCGATTTGGATCCTCCGCGCCATCGTGTTGCTGCGAATCATATCCAGTGCGGGCCAGGTAACGATCCAGTAAGCTGGGCGCAATTTTGTTCGCCACGATGGCTTCGACCGTCGGCAGGCCGACATGAAACTCGCGCCGGGGATTGTGCGCAGCGAAGTAAATCGCTTCCGCAGCGACTTCAGGCTGAAAAATCGGCGGCACCGGCTGGGCTTTGCGTGGCAACCGGCTTTTGACCCAGCCGAATTGCGGAGTGTTGAGCGCGGGCATGTGCACCATCGTGAGCTTCATGTTGCTGTTGTCGTGGAGGAGTTCGCACCAAAGCGAATCGCAAAAACCCTGGACGGCGTGCTTGGCTGCGCAATAGGCGGCCTGCAACGGAATGCCGCGGTACGCCAGCGCGCTACCAACCTGCACGATGACTCCGTGGTCGCGGGGGAGCATTCGTTTCAGCGCAGCGAGTGTCCCGTAAACGTAGCCGAGGTAAGTCACCTCGGTCACGCGTCGAAACTCGTCCGCCGTCATTTCCTTGATCGGCGAGAAGACTGAGGTCATCGCGTTGTTGATCCAGATGTCGATGTGACCGAGTTCCGCTTCGA
>DASYSX010000008.1:0-2021 GCA_036002955.1 Candidatus Udaeobacter sp.
AAGAAACGCGCCCTCGCCCGCTCGATTGAAATCTTGAACCTGAACACTGGTATAACCGGGATAGCCGCTCCACGGATTTTGCAGGTTCGCAGTTCCCCAGGCTTGGGTGAAAGCGGCAGTAAACAACGCGTTGCGGATAGGCAGTTCTACTTTGACGCCGAATTGGTGGCCTGAGAAACTGTGGCCCTGCAGGAGATTGTCTCCTACGCTGCCCTGATCTACGTACTGGCCAGCGAACTTTAGCTTCCAGTCAGCGCCAAGCGGGACTTCCAGATTCGATTCGGCATATGCGATATTGATGACGTCATCGCAATAATACTCGATGGCACCGATATTAAATTTCCCGTTCTGATAGAGCGCTCCGCCTGACCACACGCCGTGCTGGATATCAGCGCCGGCATCCTGCGCCATCGAGACAAATTCGCTGTCGTTTCGCTCTTTGATTGCGTAGAAATAGCCGAGGCCGTACTTGATGAATGGGACGTCGTCAGCTGGGGGCGGCGCAGGAACCGCCACCTCTTTTGCATCCTTGCTCAGGCCTATATTGTCCGTCGTCACGCTTGTGTTGCTGCTGGTGCCAAGCTTGGTGCGGCCCTGCAAAACGACCGCTTCAAACGTATTTGGCGTCATCCGATTATCGTTGCGGTTGATAAAAGGCGTGTCGTAACCCTTGGCTCCGACAGTTATGCCCAAATCTTTCATGATCCGGAGTTCCGCGTACCACTCGCCGAATACGGTGTACCCATTCTGCCCCGGCGCTAAAAGGGTGGTTCCATCCCTGTCGTCAGGGGCATATATCGGATTGGAAGTGTAAACCGTGGCTCCGAACGCAACATGGTCGAGAAAGTAACCAGTCTTCACTCCCAACCAGCCGCCGATAGCCCATGCCTGTTTCTCTGACCTGTTGAAGTCACTGCGATCGAAGTAGAAGCTGCGTAGGTTAAATTCGAACTTTGTATCTTTCAGGGCTTCCCGGCGCTCTTCCAACCGCCATTCCTGGAAATCGAATGACTCATCGAGGTACGTCGTGCCTTGCTCGGTGGATGTTAGCGCGCTGTCGGTGGGAGCCACCTGAGTCACCGTTGCGACAGGAGGAACTTGCGTCACCGCGAAGGTGAGATCAGACGGGACCGCCTTCCAGATATCAACATCGTCCGCCTGCTGGGCGACGGCCGCACCTCTGCCGCTCAATACGGCCAGTAGCGCCACAGCAGTGCATGTGTAATTACGAAGAGAAGTTCGTGGACTGATAATTGGTTTTGTTTCACCGGAAGCTGCTTGCGTTGGCTTTCTGTCCGTTAGGACCAATATGTTTTTCACCCTTGTTTCCTTTCTAGTTGCGACAGCAGCATCACAAAGTAACAAAGTTAAGGTTTCGTTCTCGTTGGCGCTGGCGCTGCAGTCTTACCTGTAGCTGCCTCATAAGCCTGCCTGTACCCCCGCGCGATAGCACGAACCGCGCGACCGATGTCGTCGTAAACGTGATTCTCCAGGTTTGCGAAGGATATCCGCACCGACCAATCGGGAGCGGCAAAGCCTCCGCCGTTAAGCAGGACTATGCCGTGGTCCTCGGCTAGCCGAAAGACGATATCGAGCGGGTGGACATTCTCCTTCATCCACTTGACGACATCGTCGCCCAGGTGCTTGCGGGCAAAGAACTCGAAATCGATCAGGCCATAGTAGTAGTCGAAGTACTCGTTAGGTCCGACATCGATGTCCAGTCCTTCGATCGTCGCCTCCACACGTTTCTTGCAGATCCCGAGACACGCTTTCTGATAGGCCTTCTTTTCGTCCATCAGTTCACTTAGCGAGAACAACGTCATCATGACCTGCTGCGGAAGCGACAAGCCCGCCGTGTGATTAAGTGCTATGTCGCGGCTATCAGCGACGATGCGGTCGATGAAGGCGAACTTGCGTGGCTCGAGCGTGAGGCCGCCGTAGCGTTTGTCCAACTGTTTCTTGGTCGGCTCGGGATGCGCAGCGATCATCTTGTCGAAGATGTTGTCCTCGTAAACCGCGAT
>DASYSX010000009.1:0-35925 GCA_036002955.1 Candidatus Udaeobacter sp.
AATTCGAAGGCGGCCCGATCGAGTACTGGCTGGTGACGACTGGCGACGACAAAGATCCGGGAATCAATGGCGGGATGACCCGGCCTCGTGAGGGTCAAAGTCCAGGCACGTTAAACACCGTAGCGGTCAAGTCTCTCGATCGAACGATCAACAAACTCGAGCAGCGCGGCGGAAAAATCTGCGTGCCGAAGATGGCCATCCCCAAAGTTGGCTGGCTCGCTTACGCGGCGGATCCGGCCGGCAATGTCTTTGGAATTATTGAGCCGGACACGAACGCCAAGTAGCATCGCATTTGCTCAACCGAGGCGGGAACTCAGCGATGAAGCAGGAAGAAAGCAAGGCATACAATAACATGGCAATCGCACGCGCCGCTTACGACGCCTATGTTGCCAGAGATCGCGCGGCGATGGAGAGACTGATCATGTCGGACTTCCATTTCACCAGCCCGCTTGATAACCGGATTGACCGGGCGACATATTTTGCACGTTGCTGGCCGAACAGCGAGACGATCAAGGATTTCAATTTTATCAATCTCGTTGCCGATGGCGACAGGGTATTCGTGACTTATGAAGGTCGTCATGCAGACGGGCGAAGTTTCCGTAATACCGAGATTGTCACCGTGCGCCAAAACCAAATCGTTGAAGTTGAAGTCTATTTTGGTTGGCCAATACCGCATGAAGCTAAACCTGGTGGCTTTCTGGAAGAAAATGGGGATTGAGATTCAAAAACTAAAAGGAACATAAACATGCAAAACAACACTATTCGGCTTCACCGCGTTCTCCGAGCGACGCCCGAAAAAATCTACAAGGCATTCTTGGATCCAGACGCGATGACGAAATGGCTTCCGCCGAATGGATTCACCGCCAAGGTGCACCAGATGGACGCCAAAGTTGGCGGCACTTACAAAATGTCGTTCACGAATTTCACGACGGGCAAGGGTCATTCCTTCGGCGGTACGTACGTTGAATTGGCTCCTCACGAACGGATTCGCTACACGGACAAATTCGACGATCCAAATCTGTCTGGCGAAATGCAGACCACCATCACGTTGAAGAAGGTTTCCTGCGGCGCTGAGTTGAACATTGTGCAAGAAGGTGTGCCCGCTGTTATTCCCGCCGAAGCGTGCTATCTCGGCTGGCAGGAATCGCTGGCTCAGTTGGCGAAACTAGTCGAGCCCGAGATTCCAGATTAAAGCGACAGACGGCTTCACCACTCAATGACGGTGCTGGCCCATGTGAGGCCGCCACCGAACACAACCATCAGGACGTAATCGCCCCGTTTGATTCGCCCGGTGCGATTCGCTTCATCGAGCGCAATCGCTACAGCGGCAGCGGACGTATTGCCGTATCGATCGAGGTTTACGAACATTTTGTCGCGCGAAATACCGAGCCGATCGGCGATCGCTTCCATGATTCGTAAGTTTGCCTGATGCGGAATGACGCAGGCGATGTCTTCGATGGAAAGCCCCGCCAGGTCGAGTGCTTTTTTGGCCGCGTTCAACATCGCAATCACAGCCTGTTTGTACACTTCCTTGCCGGTCATATGGATGGTGACAAGGTTCATGTCGGCATTTTCACGCGTGATCGGGCAACGAGATCCGCCACCCGGCATGAACAAGATGTCGGTGTACCGCCCATCGCTTCCGATGTGGGTGCTAATGATGCCATGAGGACTGCCCCGATGCCGCAAAACAGCCGCGCCAGCGCCGTCGCCGAACAGCACACATGTATTCCGATCTGTCCAGTTCGTGATTGAAGTCAACTTGTCCGCGCCGATCACGAGAACAGTGTTGTATGTGTGAGATGTGATGAACTGCTGCGCGATTTCCAGTCCGAAAATAAAACCGGCGCACGCTGCGGCAATGTCGAGGCAGGCAGCGTTCGTCGCTCCGATCTTTTTCTGAACGAAACAGGCGGTGGCCGGGAAAAGCATATCGGGCGTGGCAGTCGCCACCAGGATGAGATCGATTTCTTTGGGTGAAATCTTCGCCTGCTCAATGGCGTTCAGCGCTGCTTTCGCCGCCATGTCGCTGGTATTCTCGTCCTTTGCGGCCATACGGCGTTCCTTGATGCCGGTGCGAGTGGTGATCCATTCGTCGCTGGTGTCTACCATGCGCGAGAGATCCTCGTTAGTCAGAACCTTCTCCGGCACGTAACTTCCTGTGCCGACGATTGAAACTGTCCGCAGCGTCTTATGAGAGCGCGGGTTCGAGCGGGGCTGTCGTTTCATGATACCGGCGAATTTCCTCGACGATATGCGGGTTCACTTGCTGTTCAATCGACTCGCCGGCGACACGGAGTGCGTTCTTGACCGCCAGCGGCGTGCTTGCGCCGTGCGCAATAATGCAAATGCCGTTTACTCCGAGAAGAGGACTGCCGCCGTACTCTTCATAATTTGTCTTGTCCTTGATCGTTCCAATGGCATTCCTCGCAAGGAACGCGCCGACTTTTCGCATCCGTGTGCGCATTAGCTCGTGCTTGAGCCATTGAAACATTGCCACCGCGATCGATTCGCATGTTTTCAGGATAACGTTGCCAACGAATCCGTCGCATACGACGACTTCGACCGGATTTTCAAAAAGATGGCGGCCTTCTATGTTGCCAACAAAGTTGAGCGAACTTGGTTTCAGCATCTTGAATACTTCCTTCGTCAGTTCGGTGCCTTTAACATCCTCGTCGCCGAGCGAGACCAAGCCAACGGTCGGATTCTTGTAATGCAGAACATGCCGTGAATAAACCGACCCCATGAACGCATATTGAAGAAGATGTTCCGGGCGCGCATCGATATTCGCGCCAGCGTCGATCAAAACAAAGACATTCGTTTCGGTCGGAAGCACGGCAGCAATTCCCGGCCGATCGATTCCTGGCAATGTGCGAAGCTTGATCGTGCTCGCGGCGACAGCTGCGCCTGTGTGTCCGGCGCTCACTACTGCGTCCGCGTCGCCGCGCTTTATCAGATCGACAGCACGGCTGATTGAAGAATCTTTTTTTCGCCGGACGGCGGTCCACGCGCGATCACTCATGTCAACGACCTGAGTGGAATGCACGATGTCGATCCGCGAATCGTTACACTGGTGTTTGCGCAACTCGTTTTCGATCTTGGCCGAATCTCCGACCAGATAGAGCTTAGTAATTTGTTTGTAATCACGCAGCGCCATAACGGCGCCGGCAACGAGGTTAGGCGGGCCAAAATCACCGCCCATCGCATCGAGGGCGATCTTCATCGGTGCGAAACTTTGCGAGGTAAACCGATTGATTGCAAAGCGAAATTTGTAGCTGCTTCGCCGCGCGAAGCGTGGCTGGAGCTTACGTCGTCCACAGGGCGACGGCTACCGTTACTTGCCTTCCAACGTCAACACCTGACGGCCACGGTAGTAGCCGCACGATGGACAGGCGATATGCGACGGCAAGCTGCTTCCGCACTGCGGACATTTGTTGAGCTGCGACGCGTGCCAGCGGTTTGCCGCTTTCCGCGTGCGCAATCGCATCTTTGATGTTTTGCGTTTTGGGACTCCCATTGCAGGCGCTTATAAAAGCATATTTGGACAAGAAAACAATGTTGGAGCGCTGAACGGGCCAAGGCGCTTCAAGGAATGACGGCTTCCCAGCCGTCATGTTTCGACGGCTGCCCAAGCCGTCGCTCCTTGTTTCTCCCCTTCAACGCTTCACGTTTTGAGCTTCAGTTTATCCAACGCGCTCCAATCCGGTTTTTTCCGGTTCGCATTCTGTTCTTCCGTTGTCAGATATCTGGCATTACAAACCCGATCACTGTCTTTATCGCAGTGCGGATGCGCCGGTAAGTTCAGCAACAGATCCTCGCGCACGAAGGGCGTCAAATCGACCGTCTCCGGCCCGTTTAACTCCGTGTGCACGGCGAACGCGGGCACTCGAATCTCATGCACAAACTTTTCCAGACACGACACGCAACGCAGTTCCACTGGTTGCGACAACGAGCCGTTCGCCCAGAGCCCGCCATCAGAAACGCCAACATCGATGTCGTAATGCAAAGGGCCAGCGCACTGAATGTCTTCCGATGCCAACTCCTGGATCGGACAATCGTCTTCGCCACTTAGATGCAGACCCTGGGACGGAATTTGTTTCAGGTGTACTTTCATGAGCTAACCCTCCAAATTTCATTGGCTAAATTTCCCACTCAGCGCTTTCACGACACAACTTGGAACAAAGGTTGAGACGTTCCCGCCGAGCCTGGCGATTTCCTTTACGATGCGCGAGCTGAGATAAGTGTATTCCTCCTTCGGCATTAGGAATATCGTTTCTACTGCGGCATTTAGATTTCGATTCATTAACGCCATCTGAAATTCGAATTCAAAATCCGAGACTGCGCGCAAACCTCGGATCACGGCCCCCGCGTTTTGAGCACGGGCGAATTCCACCAATAACCCGCTAAACTCGGCGATCCGGACGTTCTCGATTTGGCCGGCGGTTTCTCGCAGTAAATCCAGGCGCTGCTCAAGAGAGAAGAGTGGCTGCTTCTCGTCATTGTGCGCGACTGCCACGACGACCTCGTCAAATAATTTTCTCGCGCGCTCAATCACATCCAGGTGGCCATTGGTCACTGGATCAAAGCTGCCGGGGTAAATTGCCCGTCGCATTTCCGAAAATTCGCAGAGGAATGGGGAAATGAAAAGCCGAATGGCGAATGAGAGGCTAATGTGACGAAGCCACCTTTTGTCCGCGGCGGTTGCTTAAGGCTGATGAAACATCACATTGCGATTAGCTTCGATGCGCGATTCCTCGCCTTACAAGACCATTGCTGTAGCGACGACTTTTTCGCCTCGCTTCAAAAATGTTCTTGCTGAAGCGAAACGGATCCGCGACCGCTTTGGGGCCGAACTTCATCTGATCTACGCAGGCACGCGAAATCAGGAGACGCCGGGGAAATTCAGTGATGTGCTCGCGGAACTGGAGCTTCCAGTTGATGCGCCGATACATTATGAAGAAGGCGATCCAGCCGAAGCTATCCTGAGCGCCGTAGCGAGGGAAAATATCGATGTCCTCGTGGCCGGTGCGCTGGAGAAGGAGGTGGTGTTACACCCGTTTCTGGGAAATGTCGCACGTCGCCTGGTACGAGAAGCGAACTGTTCGGTAATGCTATTCACGCATCCGGAAAGAAAACCGAAACCGCTGCGCAAAATTGTGTTTGTTGCGGATCAATCACCGCAGGGACTGGCGGCATTGCAAACGACGCTCATGCTGGCGGAAGCAGAAGCGTGTGAACGATTGTATGTAATTGGAATCATCACTGCATTTGATGACGCGAGGGCTTCGATCGCCAGCGATGCCACCGGAACTACCACGCATAAGTCGAACCATGGCGCGGAAGACCCGCTTGAAGAGTTCGTTTTGTCAGCTGGGGCGACTGAAGTTCCGATCGAGACCCGCTTCATCAGAGGCGCTACGGGACTTGCTGCATCCGATTTTGTGCGATCGGTAGAGGCCGATTTGCTCGTCGTGCCGCTACCGAAGAGTTCCGGGAAAGTTCAGCGACTGCCGAGCAATATTGCGTGGGTGAGCGACGTAATCCCATGTAATCTCTGGATCGTCCGCTAAAGGCCCGGCCTGTCATTCCGAGCGAAGTCGAGAAATCCCGCGGCAAAACCTAAGAATGACTCCACGGGATCCTTCGACTCGGCTTCGCTTCGCTCAGGATAACTGATGCAAAGTAAATCGATTTAGGATTCTGCAATGAGTGACGCGCCGGAATTTCAACCGTACGGTTTCCCGCATCTGACGGTAATTTTTGTCACCATCGTTCTGCCGTTTGCACTTGCGGCTCTGGTACGGCGCACAAAATCGCAGCGGATCGAGCGGGTGATCGTCGCTGCGTTGTCAGCGGTGTTGATTTTGAACTATTTGGCTTACCTGGTTTTCATCCGCAGCCGGGGAGTCGTGGATTGGCGGCACATGTTGCCGATGCAAATGTGCGACTGGGGCATCGTCGTCGTGATGGTGGCGATGTGGACGGGACACCAGCGCTGGTTCGAGGTTGCTTATTTCTGGGGGATTGGGGGCACGCTGCAGGCCGTCCTAACGCCGAACCTGCCTTATGGTTTCCCGGACTGGCGATTCATCAGTTTCTTCACGTCGCACTGTGGAATCATTGTCGGTGTGGTTTTCCTGATGTTGACACGCGGCTATCGGCCATATCCGGCTTCCATTGTGCGCGTATGGTTCTGGTCGGAGTTCTATTTCGTAATCACATTGATTGTCGATAAGCTCACTGATTTTAACTATGGATTTCTCCTGCATAAACCTGAGGCATTTTCGATTTTGAGTTTTCTCTCCGATTCGTGGCCGCTGTATATCTTGCAAATGCACGGAGTGGCATTGCTATTTTTTCTCGTGCTGTATTTGCCATTTTTCATTGTGGATCTAATTCACCGAGGACGAACGAGGGGCGGTTCAGGCGAACCGCCGCTAGCTAAGGCACGCGCGATGCAGGGTAGGGGCGATTGACCTCAATCGCCGGCTCGCGACAATGAATGCGCTCAATGAAACGGAAGCCATTGCACGTTGGCGAGATTACGATCGGCGGAAAAAAACCAGTGTTCATTCTCGGCCCTTGCGTCATTGAGTCGGAGAAATTTGTCCGGCGCATCGCGAGGAAGATTGCTGAGACGTGCGCGTCTGAGGAAGTTGATTTCGTTTTTAAAGCCTCTTACGACAAGGCGAACCGCAGTTCTGTCCGGTCATTTCGCGGAATTGATGTGCGCGAAGGTTGCGAGATTCTCTCGGATATCGGACGCGCACTGAACATTCCGGTGACAACCGATGTTCATTCCACGGCTGAAGCGGAGATTGCCGGGGAGAAGATCGACATGTTGCAGATCCCGGCGTTCCTCTGCCGGCAAACGGATCTGCTGCGTGCCGCTGCGGAAACGGGTCGTGCGATCAATGTAAAAAAAGGGCAGTTCCTCGCGCCGTGGGATGTGCGAAACATCGCCGAAAAAATGATCGCTTTCGGTAACACACAATTCTGTTTCACCGAACGCGGCACCACATTTGGATATAACGATCTCGTTGCCGACATGCGCTCACTGTATTGGATGCGTGACGCAGGTTACCGCGTCATTTTCGATGCGACACATTCCGTGCAACGGCCGGGCGGGGCGGGGGATTCGACTTCCGGCGACGGCAAATTAGCTCCGGTGTTGGCCAGGGCCGCAATGGCTGCGGGGTGTGATGGAATCTTCATGGAGGTTCATGAAAATCCGGCTCGGGCTTTGTCCGACGGGCCGAATCAGGTCCGGCTAAACGATTTGCCGAAGCATCTGCGCATGTTAAAGGCTATTCATGCTGTGGTTTCAGGTAGGGACGATTGACCGCAATCGTCCGGGCGCGGTTAGGCTGAGCGTACGCTGGACATTAATCTGTTTATTGTCTGTCGTACTATCGATTTTGATCGGATTGCCTGGTGCGTTAGCTCAGTCAAAGGCTCGCAAAGGAAAGCCTCGGGGAAAGGCGGGCTCAAGTTCGTCTACCGGCGAGCAAAGCCTGACAAACATTCCGCTGCCTATTGGGCACGAAGCGAAGGGCCTCGTCTTGCCGGATTTCGATGGCGACGGCCATATGCGCGGAAAATTCGAGGCCGGAATCGCGCACCGGATCGACGAAGAACACGTCGGCTTCGAACAGCTCAAGATTACGACTTACACGCCAGAGGATCAGCAGGACCTAAGAATCGACATGAGCACGTCCGTGCTTGACTTGAAGACGCGAATTTTGAGCTCCAAAGCACGCACCATCATCCAGCGGGCGGACTTCAACATCGCCGGCGATTCAGTGCAGTTCGATACGAACAGCAGAACCGGGCGACTAGTCGGGAATGTAAAAATGGTGATTACCGACAAGTCTCATCTAACAGCGAAACCTGACACGAATCGATGAAGGATTTGACGGCGTTGGTTGTGATTATCGCCTGTGTCACCGGCGCAGGCTTGCACGCGCAGACTGCTGCTTCGACGCCCAAGCCAGTCGCAGCCGCGCCTAAATCAGTGGCAGCCGCGCCCAAAGCAGTTGCAGTCGGTCCAAAAACAGTTGCAGGTGCGCCAGCGAAAAAGCCAAAGAAACAACCAGACCAGAAAGAGAACAAATCGCCTGCGAATTCGCTATTTGGCCAGAGCGCTACGGGTTTGAACACCGACGAACCAACGACGACAGAGATTTACTCAGACGAAGCGTTTTTTGATTCAACCAAGAACATGGGCACATTTACCGGCCGAGTGAAGGTGACTGATCCGCGTTTCAATCTTCAATCTGACAAATTGACAGTGTTCATCACAAAAGGAGAAAACCAAGGCTTGGAGAAGGCGATCGCCGAAGGAAACGTAGGGTTGGTGCGCGAACGGCCCGATCCCAGCGGTGGTCCGCCAACGCGCGCGATTGGGCGCGCGGATACAGCGACTTACACGGCGGCGACCGGTGACGTCGAATTGCGAGGAACGCCTCGAGTGCAGGAAGGACCGAACATGCACGTGGCGACGAGTCCTGATACCGTCATGATCATTAACCAGAACAGCCAACTGCGAACTCACGGCCCAAGCCGGACAGAAATTCGTCAGGAACCGAGC
Source organism: Candidatus Udaeobacter sp. (assembly GCA_036002955.1). Taxonomy (GTDB): domain Bacteria; phylum Verrucomicrobiota; class Verrucomicrobiia; order Chthoniobacterales; family UBA10450; genus Udaeobacter. The sequence goes on from DASYSX010000009.1 coordinate 8,591, forward strand.
GACGATCAGGCGAAGGAAAAAAAACGCGAAGCAAAGAAGGCCGCAGCTCAAGCCACGCCGTCGCAGTCCGTTCCTGCAGCAGCCCTGCCCACACCATGATCAGCCAAACTGCGCCCGTTGCCGCTCCGAGCCGACCTTCGTCAGTCGCGCCGAAGGTGGAGACCGTTCTTTCCACCGATCAACTGGTGAAGGTTTACGGCGGCCGGGCAGTCGTGGACGGAGTGAATATGCACGTACGTGCGAATGAGATCGTTGGACTTCTCGGGCCGAATGGAGCGGGCAAGACCACCAGTTTTTACATGATCGTTGGATTGGTCAGGCCAAACAGTGGTCGCGTAATTTTCCGCGACACCGATGTGACGGATTACCCGATGTACAAACGCGCGCGGCTCGGCATGGGTTATCTGCCGCAGGAAGAATCGATCTTTCGAAAAATGACGGTCGAACAAAATATCATGGCAATTTTGGAGACGCTTTCACTGAGCAAAGCCGAGCGACGGAACCGTTGCGATCAATTGCTGCATCAGTTCGGGATTGAGCGAATCGCAAAAAATACCGCACTGACGTTAAGCGGCGGCGAAAAACGGCGTTTGACTATCGCGCGTTCGCTGGTCACGGAGCCGAAGTTGTTGATGCTCGACGAGCCGTTCAGCGGCGTGGATCCCATTGCTGTTTATGACGTGCAACAAATCATTGTCAATCTACGCAAATCGGGGTTGGCCATCATGATCACGGATCACAATGTGCGCGAGACTCTGTCCATCGTAGACCGTGCCTATTTGATTTTCGATGGGCGCGTCGAGAGCGAAGGCACCAAGGATTTCCTCATCAACGATCCCATCAGTCGGCAGCTTTATTTGGGCGAACGCTTCAAAATGTGACGTCAGCGCAGCGCCGTCATGCGGAGCGAAGTCGAGGGGCCGCGCAACCGTACCGTCGGTTAGGCAATGGGATGTCTCGACGTGGCTCGACATGACAATTGGTTGCGCTACAATGTGATCCCGGCAATGGAGTTTGCCCTTTCCCGCGAGTGCGGGAGAAAACCGCGTGAGCTGATGACTCCTTCGAAGCACGAAGGAGTTTTTTATGGTCAGTTATATTTTGGTAATGCTCGGCGGCGCGCTTGGTACTGGAGCGCGATTTTGGATCTCGGGATTCGTTGCTGAACGTGGTGGTGAGTTTTTCCCTCTCGGCACCCTCGTCGTGAACGTTAGCGGTTCGTTCGTCATCGGGTTTTTCGCAGCGTTTACGAATCCGGAAGGGCCAGTTCTTGTGTCTCCGCGATTCCGGCAATTTTTCACGATCGGTGTGTGCGGCGGATACACGACGTTTTCGTCGTTCAGTTTGCAAACACTCGATTTCGCTCGTGATGGAGATTGGTTGAAGGCGCTCCTGAACACGGTGCTGTCGTTCGGTTGTTGCCTGGCAGCCGTATGGCTCGGGCGCGTTCTCGCTCTGATGCTCCTACCAAAATAGAAACAACATATGCAAATTCCTCAAGATGCCGTGCTGCTGCGGGTTTTTATCGGCGAAAGCGATCGCCATCACCATCAGCCATTGTACGAGGCGATTGTTTTGAAAGCGCGCGAAATGCAGATGGCCGGCGCAACAGTGTTGCGCGGTCCGATGGGATTTGGAAAGTCAAGCCATCTGCACACGGCAAAAATTCTTCGCCTATCCATGGACCTCCCAATCGTGATCGAGATCGTGGACTCCGAGGAGAAAGTGAACGCATTCCTGCCTGTGCTTGATGAAATCATGGGCGGCGGTCTGGTCACCCTCGAAAGAGCCAAGGTGATTCGCTACCAGCACCAGGAAAAAAAGTAACCAATTGACCAGCAATCGCGCTCAGGTTGTCGCTCACTGCAAACGGCAGCGATAAGCGTGATGCAGATTGGAAATTGCGCCTATTCAAGCTAGAAGTTACGTCTGATGGCGGAAGAACCCGGGACGCAAACGATTACATCCTCAAGCGATCAGCAGAAGAGCGTTCCCACTGTCACCGTCGAGAGCTTCTACAATTCGCACGCCGAAGAACTGCAGATGAAGCTCGAGGGCCCGCGCGTGGGATTTCATCGAAAAATTCGAGAGCCGACTATCAATCGACCGGGACTCGCGCTCTCGGGGTTTGACACCTATTTCGCTGAGAAACGTGTGCAGGTGCTGGGCGCGGCAGAACATTCGTATCTGAAAAGTCTATCTGCCGGAGTGCGTATTGAGCGGTTTTGTAACTTATGCAAACACAAAATCCCGTGTCTTGTGATGTCGCGCGGATTTCATCTCGCGCCTGAATTGCTTAGTGTCACCGGCGAGGCAAAAATCGCCGTGTTCCGAACTCCAATGATTACAATGAAGTTCATCAACGCGGCAACGATCGCTCTTGAGATGGATTTCTCGCCAACGGTGACGGAATTCGGAAGCATGGTGGATATTTTGGGTATTGGCGTTTTGATTCGCGGCGTAAGCGGCATCGGCAAAAGCGAATGTGTGCTGGGGTTGATTGAGCGCGGTTACAGCCTTGTAGCGGACGACGTGACGCGCATCACGATGCAGGAGGGGCGTGAACTCATGGCCACGGCACCCGAAATGACGCGTAATCACATGGAGGTGCGCGGGATTGGCATCATTGACGTGGCAAAGGTTTTCGGCATCGGAAGCATTCGAGTAGAGAAACGCCTCGACCTCGTTGTCACGTTAATGGAGTGGGGGGACGTGGAAGAGGTCGACCGGATCGGGCTTGACCGGGAATTTTATGAAATTCTTGGACTCAAAGTGCCGCACGTGACCATTCCGGTGCGACCCGGACGCGACATGGCACGATTGATCGAGGTCGCGGCGATGGACGAAAAATTGAAAGGCATGGGACAGAACGCAGCCGTTGACTTCAATACCAGGTTGCTTCGTTTGATGGAGCAGAAGAGGGCAACATAATGGGATTGTTGTATCGAAAAGGCAGTCGCGCGGCACCGGCGCAGAAGATAGAAAAAGAACTGACAGTCGTGAACCGGCTTGGACTACATGCCCGACCGGCGGCGATGTTTGTGCGGATTGCCAGCCGACATCGTGCGGAAATTTGGGTGTCTAAAGAAGGCGAAGAAGTAAACGGTAAAAGCATCATGGGCCTGATGATGCTCGCTGCCGGGCAGGGTTCAAAGCTGCGTATCCGCTGCGACGGGCCCGACGCGGATAAAGCGATGGAGGAGTTAGAGGAGCTTATCAAAGTGGGATTCAACGAAGACTGAGTCGCCCGACGCGCGATGTCACACAACTGACAGCGCCAGGGACTTTCGTGAGTTTGACATTGGCCTTACTCTCGGGAGCGAATGAGCGACAACCCGGAAATTCGTTTTGAAGGAATTGGCGTTTCGCCAGGAGTTGCCTTCGGAACTGTTCATGTCGTCCGCGAAGAGACGGATGAAGTGGTGCGTTACCAAATTGCGCCGTCGCAAATTACGGATGAAATCGGTCGGTTCGAGGCCGGTCTCATCCAAACGCGGATGCAGATCCTTGAGATGCAGCAGCGGATTGCCGAATCGATCGGCGCGAAAGACGCAGCGATTTTCGATGCGCACCTGCTCGTGGTCGAGGACCGCACGTTGATTGATGAAGTTCTGCGAAAACTCAAGACCGATCTTTGCAACGTCGAGTGGGCGTTCCAGGAAGTCGCCACGCGCTACGCCGAGACGTTAAGTAAAATCGATGATCCGTATCTGCGCGAACGCGCGTTGGACATTCAGGATGTTACAAAACGCGTAATCCACAATCTGCAGGGGAAAGCTCCCAAGGCATTTCTTTCGCTGACCGAGCCTCATGTATTGGTTGCGCATAATCTTACGCCTTCGGACACTGCAAGCATGAGCCGTGAGAACGTGCTCGGGGTTGCCACCGATCTCGGTAGCCGCACTTCGCACGCCGCGATTCTGGCGCGTTCTCTCAATATTCCGGCGGTACTAGGCTTGCACGATATCACTGCAAAGCTCGAAACCGGTCAGCACGTTCTTGTCGATGGGAGCGATGGCTGCCTCATCGTCAATCCGGCGCCGGAAACCCTGGAGTATTACAAGCAAGTTGAATCGCGGAGAGCCAAAGTTGTGGCGCAACTGAAGCAGTTGCGGGAGACGACTTCGATCACGCGCGATGGACGTCACATTGTTCTTTCGGCAAATATCGAGCTACCGGAAGACGTCGATGCGGTTGGAGCCAACGGCGCGGAGGGCATCGGACTTTATCGCACTGAGTTTCTTTATTTGAATCGCGAAACCCTGCCAAGCGAAGATGAGCAATACGAAACCTACCGAAAGGTTGCCGAGCGTGTACGTCCGAATCCGCTAATCATTCGAACTTTCGATTTAGGCGGCGATAAACTGGCTACTGGTGCAGCGGACACCGGCGATGAGTTAAACCCTTTCCTTGGGTGGCGCGCGATCCGATTTTGTCTTGAGAATCAGGACATGTTTAAAACGCAGCTGCGCGCCATTCTCCGCGCCAGCACTGCGGGTAATGTAAAGGTCATGTTTCCCATGATCTCTGGCTTGGATGAGTTACGCCGGGCCATGGCCGTGCTGGAGGAATGTAAACAACAGTTACGCAACTCGAAAATCGAGATGGCTGAAAAAATCGAGGTGGGTGCCATGGTCGAGATCCCAAGCGCTGCCATCTGTGCAAGCGCGCTTGCGCGCGAGGTCAATTTCTTAAGTATTGGTACGAATGACCTTATTCAGTACGCGCTTGCAGTAGATCGAGTAAATGAAAAGGTCGCATATCTGTACGAGCCGACGCATCCGGCCATACTTCGTTTGCTCAAGATGGTTGCCGACGCGGCCCACGCGAACCACATCTGGGTGGGCGTTTGCGGTGAGATGGCCGGCGATGTCGCGCTGGTGCCGCTTTTGTTAGGCTTCGGGGTGGATGAACTCAGCGCATCAGCGTCACTCGTGCCGCGAGTCAAGCGGGCCGTGCAAAGTCTTACCATTCCTGAATGCCGCGAGCTGGTGGAGGAGACATTGAAACTCAACACTGCACCGGAAATTCTAGAGCGTTGCCTGCAACTGGCAGACAGTCGCTATGGCGATCTGCTTGGGTGAGCGCGTGGACGCGATGTCGTGTGTGTTGCCGCTGCAGCAGACGTGATTGCTGGCACCGGCACGCATTACTGGCGATTGAAACGCCGTCGTATGCGTCCACATCACGGCTGTGCTGGACGTGATCGATAGAGAGAATTGCAAACAAACCCTGTCAAAATCGATAATCAAATCCTGAACCAGAAAGAGGTCGATTTCTGCGGGATTTACCGGATCGTACGTTTAGCGCAGTCTAAAATAATTTGAGTGGCGCGTTGTGGACAGAATTCAGAGTTAACACACGCGCACCCAAAGCTTCATACGATTCATGCCGCGGAGGAGGTGAGACCAATCGTTAGGTCGGCCGGGCCAACCGCTATAATAGCGATGCATGTTGCCACAGTCGTGGCGGAATGAGTTGATTGAGATAACATTGGCTGCGGCCGAGTGGCTTCTTTAAAGAATGCGAACGCGAATTACAACAGTGACGCCTGCTGCGGCGCTTACTGGAATTTGGGGACTTCTGCTTTTGGCATCTGTCATTGCGGCACTGTATTTCGGGCGGACGGTGCTTGTGCCAATCGCCCTCGCTACGCTGATCACCTTTCTCCTTTCGCGTTTGGTGACGCGCCTGGAGCGCTGGATCGGACGTATCGCCGCTGTCTTAGTCACAGTGATTGCAATGTTCGCCATCTTCGCAGCGGCGAGCTGGGTCATCGGGCGTCAAGTCATCGATCTCGCTGACAAATTGCCTGAGTACCAGGCGAACATCACGACCAAAATCCGCTCCCTGAGACTTCCTGCTGGCGGCCCGCTGGCACGACTCTCATCGAGCATGCGTGCGCTGCAAAAAGAAGTCGTTGCGCCGAGTCCAGCGCCGCCCACGGAGCGAGCTCCCGATGATTCTTCAGCCAAAACGACTCCGCCTGCGGCGAGTCCCATCCCAGTGAGGGTAGTTGAAGGACGGAACGCAATTCCGCAATTAATGCAGGAGACTCTTGGCGCGATCCTAAGCCCGCTTGGCACCGCTGCCCTGGTGCTGTTGTTGGTGATTTTCATGCTGTTCAAGAGGGAAGACATTCGCGGCAGATTGATACGGCTCATGGGCCAGGGGCGTATCAGCACGACAACGCGCGCGATGGAAGACGCGGGTCATCGGGTATCGCGTTACCTTTCCATGCAATTTCTTGTCAACACGTCTTACGGGATCTGTGTTGCTACGGGGTTGCATTTTATTGGGGTTCCGAATGCTGCGCTCTGGGGATTGTTATCCGGGGTGCTGCGATTTATTCCGTACGTCGGCGCATGGGCGGGCGCGCTTCTGCCGGTGTTGCTGTCATTCGCGATTTCCACGAGCTGGTTCACACCGCTCATCACGATCGGTTTATTTGTCGGACTGGAAGCGATCGTATCGAACTTTGTCGAGCCTTGGGTTTATGGAGCGAACACAGGCGTTTCTCCGATTGCCCTGATCATCTCGGCCGTGTTTTGGACATGGCTTTGGGGTCCGGTTGGCCTCGTCCTGTCTACTCCTCTGACGGTGTGTCTGGCAGTGATGGGGAGACACGTTCCGCGCCTCGAGTTTCTTGGCATTTTACTGAGCGAGGATCAAGCACTGGCGCCTCATGAGGAGTTTTACCATCGCATTCTGTCGTTCTCGACGGACAGCGCAGAAGAGTTTGTGACCAAATATGTGGAGACGGAGTCGCTGACTGCGCTTTACGATAACGTTTTAATTCCGGCGATCGGAGCAGTAGAAATCGATGCTCACAGAGGTTCGATCACCGCGGAACAACGCACGTCCGCTTTGCAGAGAGTTCATGAACTCATAGATGATTTCAGCGGCTCGGATGCTTCACACAACGACGCACAAGAACAAAAAATCGAGCTGGCTGGAGCCGCTTCTGCGACTGGCAGCCGCGTTGTTTGTCTTCCCGCGAGCGCGTATTGCGACGAACTCGCCGGTGAAATGCTTGCACAGCTACTTCGAAACCAGGGATTCGCAGCTGAAAACGTGCCGGCGCGCCTTAAACATGAGGAGCTGATCGATCGCGCAGTTGAGCTTCAACCCGAGTGCATCTGCGTCTCCGTAGTACCGCCGACAAGCATCGCCCAGGCTCGCCATCTGGCTTCAGTAATTCGGGAGCGGCTTAAGAACGTAACAATTCTGATTGGCGTGTGGAGTGCCAGATTCGATGCAGAGAAACTCAGGGAACGTTTGCGCGGTGCGCACGTAAATGATGTCGCTGTTTCTCTGGAGGACGCCGTGCAAAGGGTTTACAAAATGACTGCCGCGATTACCGACGCAATGTTGCCCGCGCCTACGCCGCCTAACGAGGAAGAGCGCCTGGCCGAACTCGAGGGGCTAAATCTTTTGGATACGGCCAGCGAAGCAGATTTCGATCAAGTTACGGCGCGCCTAACGAGACTTTTCAACGTGTCGATCGCGCTGATAACCCTGGTCGACAAGAATCGGCAATGGTTTAAATCTCAGGCCGGCTTGCCGGCGGATCTTGCCGAGGCCCGGTCAACTTCGCGCGACATTTCTCTTTGCGGTCACGTAATCGCTAAAGATGAGGTATTGATCGTGCGCGATCTGGCGCGAGATCCCCGCTTCGCGAACAACCCATTTGTGAAAGAAAATGGACTGCGGTTTTACGCAGGCGTTCCTTTGCGGGGACCGAATGGTTTTCCGATTGGGTCGCTGTGCATTCTCGACACGAAACCACGGGAGATGACAAGTCAGGAGCAGGAGCTCCTCAAGATGATCGCCGGAGACGTAATGGATCAGATAAAGCGTCGCCCGGTTGCTGAAGCGGCAAAAAATACTGTCCTGTCTGAGAAGACGTAGACCGTCCTCCTCAGTCCATTTGTTAAGGAGCGCTCGTGAACTGCGCCACTGGTTTGGCAATGCAGGTATAGCGGCTGGGTCGGCGGAAAATATCGGTTTGTAATTCTGTCTAAAGTGATAACCTAGACCGCGAAACGCGAAGTAAGCCTTCGAGGCTTGATGCAGCGTTTGGATGGGAACCGAAAGAAACGATGGGGAAACGCTGCTCACTTGCCCTTTTTTGTTGCACTGTCTTCATCGCGTCTGATCCCGGCTTTGCTCAAATCGAAGCGATCAGTGGAAAGGACACGTCCCGCGTCAGAAAATCGTCAGCTTCTCGGAGTGCGCAGCCGTTTCCCTGGAAAACAAATATCGTTACAACCGTCTTTTGGATCGGCGAAGAGCCAGGTGGAAATAATCTCGTCCCGAATCGCACAAGTGCCTGGGACAAACAATGGACAAAAAGCTACGGTGGTTTTGATGACCCAGATCCTGCTCATCGGCGTAATTATGCTCCGATGAAATTCACACCGCAGCAGAATCCATTCTACTGCGCCCTTCCTTACAACGACAAAGCACATACTGGCCACCGGCCAGAAGCGTCTCGTGTTGTTCCGTGGTTTCAAGAGGCCTACCAGGGGCCGGCTGTTTCCACTTGCAAGGACCGATGGGTGGCGATCCGTAAAGGCAATCGAATCGCTTTTGCGCAGTGGGAAGACGCAGGACCATTTCGAACGGACCATTGGCAATACGTGTTTGGCAATGAACGTCCGAAACCCAATCTGAATCAGGGCGCTGGCCTCGATGTCTCGCCTGCCGTGCGCGACTATCTCGGCCTGAAACAAACCGATGTCACCGATTGGCGGTTTGTGGAACTTAAAGAAGTGGCGCGTGGGCCGTGGGCCGCTTTGGGAGAAAATAATACTTTCGTCATCAACAGTCGCAAAAAAGGTGTGAAGGTTACTGAGCGCCTTAGACGAAACGAAGTAGGCGTCATTACTCGCTAATTGTCGGATACACGGTCATTCACGTGCCGTCACGCTCCGCCTTGGCAGCTTTTGTTTCCCTCGCGTACTTTCGTGCAACTCAATCACGTTGCCGCGTCATATCACTTTGTCGTTGCAGTGTGGAAAGCAAAAGAGCCAAGATCCGCCGCGTGAAGTACTGGAAAACTGCACTGTCAATTTTCGCTGCGCTATCCGCGTCACTAGCACTCGCCGAGGACTTCAAGACTATTAACGGCAAGGAATACAAAGACGCCACGGTCACCCGCGTAGAGGCGGATGGCATTGTGCTTAGAACTAAAACCGGAATTTCGAAGGTCTATTTCTTTGAACTCCCTCAAGACGTTCAGAGAAAGTTTCATGACGGTCCAGCGACGCCGAGCGCAGCCCAGCATGAGCGGGAGGCGATCAAGTTAGAGGCGAAACAGGAGGGACGTCCGCAGGCTGATCGGGGCAGCAGGGTCGTGGTGGTTGGGCAGAGCGGTATTAGTTGGAAAGTCATCGTCGGCGGGATCGTTGTTCTGGTTGTTGTGGTGTTGGCTGTAGTTCGTAGTCGGTTTTAATTCCACCAGTTGGAGCCGTGACGACGAAAAGCCTTTCGATTTTCGCTAGCGCGTTCACTTCGCAAGGAGCCTTCACAGAATTTCCGAACCGAATTCGCCGTCACTTACGCGAGTACGGATTGTCATTTTTGGGCGGACTTCTGCCGTTGTGCGAATGATTTTTCCGCGATCATTGATGGTAATGCTGTAGCCGCGGCGCAGCGTTGCGTCCGGTCCCAGCACACGCAGGATACCTTCGATGCTACTGAAACGGTGCCTTGCGTTTTCGATTAAGCGGCCAGGGCAGGCGACCAGTCGCCGATGGAGATCGGCAAAATGATTGCGGCGCATCATCAGTTCGCGCACGGGGCTGCGCGCTTGCATTACGCGAAGAGCATGGTCCAGCCCGCGCTTGTAGCTTTCAATTTTGTGCGCAAGACACCGCTGCAAGGTATCGCGCGCGTGGTCGAGCCGTTGTTGCGCGTCGCGCACGCGATTCAGCAACTGGCGGCCCAGCGTCCGCGCGCAACGATCGATCTGGCGCCGTAGATCCATGACATCAGGAACAATCAATTCGGCGGCAGCGCTCGGGGTAGGCGCGCGCAGATCAGCGACAAAGTCGCAAATGGTAAAATCGATTTCGTGACCGACAGCCGAGACGATCGGCACGGCAGAATGGAATATCGCGCGTGAGACGATCTCTTCATTGAATTCCCACAAATCTTCAATGCTCCCACCACCGCGCGTGACCACGATGAGATCGACAGGCGCGAATCCCTCGTTAGGCATGGCAAGCTCCCGAATCGCCACTGCGATTTCCTGCGCTGCGCCGATTCCTTGCACCCGCACCGGAGTGATCAGAATTTGCAACCACGGGGCTCGACGACGGAGCACGTTAAGCATGTCGCGGACAGCTGCGCCGCTTGGTGAAGTTACAATCCCGATCCGGCGCGGAAATTTCGGCAACGGCCGTTTCCGCTCCGCGGCAAATAATCCTTCTGCCTCAAGTTTGCGCTTCAGCGCTTCAAACTTCGCCTGGAGTGCGCCGACTCCGCGGGGCTGAATGATTTGAACGTTTAGTTGATATTGTCCGCGCGTTTCGAAAACCGTGACGGTGCCGAAGACTTGCACCTGAGCGCCATCGGCCAGCGTTTGTCGCGGCGGCACTATCGTATCTCGCCAGATGACGCATGAAATCTGTGCGCGCTGATCCTTGAGGGTGAAGTACTGGTGACCGCTCGGGTGCGATTTGTAGTTCGATATTTCTCCTTGGACCCAGACCGCGCCGAACTTTGTCTCGAGCGTGCCGCGGATGTTTCGTGTCAGCTCGGATACAGTAAGAACTTTGGCGGTCTGCTGGAAGAAATCCGCTGTGAGTTGCATTCGGATTGTAAATTAACCACAGAGATTGCGGAGGGCGCAGAGTTTATTTCTGCTCTGTGGCCTCTGCGAACTCTGTGGTACACGGATCGTTCTTGACTGTCTTACGCCGCTCTGAAGATGATGGCGGTCCCTATGAAAATTCGGATCAGCCTTCGTGTCATTGTTTGTGCTCTGCTTTTGGTGGCAATCACTCTTGCAGGGGAAGTTCGAGCGGCGACCCCGCGAACGGTGAAAATCGGCGTGCTAGCTACGTTAACCGGATCGGGATTCTCGCTTGGCAGGAATACCGTTGCCGCATTGCGAATTGCTGCAGCGGATATTCAAAATATCCAACCTCAGTATAACCCGGTCCGATACCGATTCCTTGTTCGCGATACGCAGCATGATCCATCGCGTGCGCTCAATGCTATTCAGGATCTCCATGCACGCGGCGTCAGGATCATCATCGGGCCGCAGACCAGTTCCGAAGTAGCTATGATCAAACCTTTCGCGGACGCGCATGATATTCTCGTTATCAGCCAGGGTAGCACAGCATCCTCGCTCGCCATCCCGGGCGATAATATCCTTCGGTTTTGCCCTAATGACAGGCGCGAGGCTGAAGCGCTTGTGGCGTTGCTACAGCACGATGGCATTCGTGCCATTGTTCCGCTTTGGCGAAACGATGCTGGCAACAACGGTCTGCACGACTCTGTAAAGATAAGATTTCAGGCGCTTGGGGGCAGAGTAACTCCAGGATTTCGCTACGAGACGAACACCTCAAACTTTTCTGCCGCGACCAACGCTGTCGCATCCCAGATAGGGACTTTAATTGGCAGCGGCATTAATCCTTCTGCGGTCGCCATCTATCTGGCGGCGTTCGATGAAGCTGTCGACATATTTCATTCAGCACAAGACAATCCTACACTCGCCAACACAACGTGGTACGGCAGCGACGGGGTCGCTCTTTCCGCGGCATTGACCGGCGATTCGAGTGCGGCCGGTTTCGCGGCAAGTGTTGGTTATCCCAATCCCATTTTCGGATTGCCCGATACCGTTCGCAGCCGTTGGCAACCGATTGCGGATCAGATCGAAGCGCGCACGGGCATCGCTCCGGATGCGTTTGCATTGTCCGCTTACGATGCACTCTTCGTGGTGAACCTGGCATTACAGCGTCCAAAGCCGCTAAAGAATTTCGACAGATTCAAAGCGGCGTTCATCGAAGAAGCAGACCATTATCGAGCCATAACTGGACCGACAACCCTCGACGCTGCCGGTGACCGGTTGAACGGTGATTTCGATTTTTGGGCAGTGCGACTGCGCAAGGGCAACTACACGTGGGTGCGAGTCGGAACTTACAATAACGGTATCCTCACAGTGTTCTGATCACGGCGCACGCAGCACCTGCGGATGCTGGTAACGTTTGAAGCAAGTCAGGACTGTCATTCCGAGCGAAGTCGAGGAATCTCGTGGCATTACGGTTGGTAGCGCCGCGAGATCCTTCGACTCCGCTTCGCTCCGCTCAGGATCACAATGTGCGCTCTTGCCGTTTTAACGCTTCAACGGCTAAACAGCTTAGCGTTCCGAGAATAATTCTGTTTGCCCGCCGGTGGGCGGTTTTAATCCGAGCTTGCGATAGGCGTTTGGGGTGGCGACACGGCCTTGCGCCGTGCGTTTGATGTAGCCTTCCATGATCAAATAGGGCTCATTGACTTCCTCGATTGTGCCAGCTTCTTCGCCCACTGCGACAGCGAGTGATGTCAGTCCGACAGGCCCACCGTTGAATTTATGGATCAACGTTTCGATGATGCGTTTGTCCCATTGGTCGAATCCGTCGCGATCGATCTCGAGCATCGCTAGTGCGCGGTCGGCAAGTTCGGCGGTGATTTTACCTTCGGCTTTGACCTGCACGTAATCGCGCGCCCAACGCAACAGATTGTTCGCCGTGCGCGGGGTGCCGCGTGAGCGTGCCGCAATCTCGGCCGCGCCCGCCGGGTCGATCTCCACGCCTAACAACTGCGCGCTGCGCACAATGATCTTCTGCATTTCCTCGGCGTTATAGTAATCGAGGCGCGCCGTCATTCCGAAACGCGAGCGGAGTGGCGCGCTTACCATTCCCGCGCGCGTTGTCGCGCCCACCAACGTGAACTTTGGTAAATTAAGCCGCAGACTGCGCGCCTGCGGTCCCTGGTCGATGATGATGTCGAGCCGGTAATCCTCCATTGCCGGGTAAAGGTATTCTTCGATGGCTGGTTGCAGCCGGTGAATCTCATCAATGAAGAGGACATCGCCTTTTTCAAGGCTGGTAAGAAGTCCTGCAAGTTCGCCGGCTTTTTCAATGACCGGACCGCTGGTGTTTTTGATATTCACGCTCATGGCGTTGGCGATGATGTACGCAAGCGTCGTCTTGCCGAGTCCCGACGGTCCGCTCAAGAGAATGTGCTCAAGCACATCGCCGCGCTTTTTAGCCGCTTCCACCATCAGTTCCAGGCGTTCACGCACTTTAATCTGGCCGGTGAACTCGCTGAATGCGGGTGGTCGCAGCGAAATTTCAAAAGCAGTGTCTGGCTCGGGCGGTTTTACTGGCATCGGAGTGGTGAAGTAATGGAGTAGTGGAGTAAACTAGAGAGAATTTCAATACTCCATCGCCCCAATACTCACTACTCCAGCTTCTTAATCAGAAGCAACTCGGTGCCACGGCGCTTGTGGATATAAGACACCTCATCAAACGCGTAGCGAATTAAGTGCAAACCGAGTCCGCCTGGTTTGATCATGTCGTGCGAGCGGCCTTTCATTTCGTGTGGGAAAACTTGCTCGCCATAATCTCGCAAGCGCATGCGCACGCATTTGCGTAATCCTTCCATTCGCAACGAGATGAGTCGATCGTCGCGCAATCCATAAGCGTAGCGAATGACGTTCGTGCACGCTTCGTCTACTCCGAGCACCATGAACATTCGCTCCTTTTCTGAGAATGGATAACCGTTCAGAAACTCGCGAACACATTTCCTGAGCAACGCGAGGTTCGCAGTGTGACTGCTAAATTCGACTTTGCTTCTTTTCATCGGAGCCCGCGAAGACGTGAGCAGATTTCGGTGACTGATTCAAGCGCGAGGATATTTTCAACATGCGCTGAGATGTCGCTGCAATTCAAAAGCCGGTGGACAGTCAGCCAAAGCGCTGTTCAATTTTCTACGATGTGGCGAGTGTGGGTCGGCCTTTTGCTTTTGGCAACGCCGGTTTGCGCCGAGGCAAATGTCTCCGCGTACGAGGCGTTGCGTGTGCTCGGGAGCGAATTCGGTCGCGACGCGCTACATCAAATTGTGTCGATCCATGGCACCAGGGGCGATCCGGAGCCGGAGAGATGGAGAATTGTTCTGGAAGATCCCCAAGGTGGCGGCGTGCGAGAACTGGAAATTGCCGATGGCAGAATTGAATCCGATAACGAGGCAGACAGCGACGTAGCAGGTTCCACTGAAGGAGGCACGATCGATGTCTCGCGGTTAAACCTGGATTCCAGCGGCGCGTACGCGGTGGCTAGTCATACGGCCGAAGCGTCACACATCAGTTTTGCAACAGCCGATTACACATTGCGCACAGACGAGCGTGGCGAGCCGATGTGGATTGTTACTCTCCGAAATAGGTCGTCACGTCCCATCGGCACGATTTACATTGGCGGGACGCGAGGCACCGTGAGGCGAACGGAAGGGATGTTCGCTGGGGCGACGATGGAGGATGTCGAAGGCGACTACGATCAGGGAGAGGGGACGGGCGTCATCAGGAACGCGAAACGATCCATCAAGCATGGTTTCAACAGAGCACAGGAAGAAGCGCGCGGAATGTTCGAGAAAGTGCGGCGATCATTTTCCGATTTCATTAAGCGAGAGTAGGAAGATAGGTGAACCAAATGTCTAACACATGGCCGGCTCTGCCCTTTGCGGAATGGCAGGATACTGCGACTACGCTGCACATGTGGACCCAGATTGTCGGCAAGATTCGCCTGACGCTGAGTCCGTGGACGAACCATTCGTGGCACGTGACGCTCTACCTCACCTCGCGAGGCCTAACGACCTCTCCGATCCCGCACGGCACATCGACATTCGAAATTCGCTTCGATTTCATCGACCATGAATTGCGCATTCTTAAGACCGATGGCGCGGCACGAGTGTTGAAACTACGCCCGCAGTCGGTGGCGAAATTTTATGGTGAAGTGATGAATGCGCTAGCCGAGATGGAATTACCTGTGACCATCAATCTGACGCCTAACGAGATTGAGAATGCAGTTCCATTTGATCAAGACGAAGAACACCATGCTTACGATCGGGAATACGCAAATCGATTCTGGCGGGTTCTGGTGCAGAGCGATCGCGTATTTAAGGCGTTCCGATCGCGCTTTTGTGGCAAATGCAGTCCGGTGCATTTCTTCTGGGGCAGTTTTGACCTGGCTGTGACGCGCTTTTCCGGCCGACCGGCGCCCCCGCATCCTGGCGGCATCCCGCATCTGCCTGATGCAATTACGCGAGAGGCGTACTCGCAGGAGGTGAGCAGCCTCGGTTTCTGGCCTGGCAATGCTGTGGCGCCGACACCGATTTTTTATTCCTACGCGTATCCGGAACCGGCCGGATTTGGAGAAGCGAAGATTCAACCAGAGGCAGCATTTTACCAGGCGAAGCTCCGCGAGTTCGTGCTGCCTTACGACTCGGTGCGCGCGGCTGAAAACCCGGATGAAGTACTGCTGGATTTCGCGCAGAGCACTTACGATGCTGCATCAAAGCTGGGAAGGTGGGACCGCGATGTGTTACAGGAAGTCAAACCTTCCTTGCATTCTACCCACCCACACCCGTAGTTTACGCACGATGAATCCTGGTTGCGCAGCGGAACAAGCTGCATGGCGCGAAGTCAAAGGAGGCTGGCGTCCGTTGTACGGAGATGTCGACAAGATCGGTGTCGCAATCGAGTGGCATGACTTTCGCCTTGATCGTTCATTTAATTGGGGACGCACGTTTCACCCGAATAGCCTGGAGTTTTGCCTGAACCTGAACGGACATGGAGCGGTTGGGGGAGCCGGCGACACACGCAGCGATTATTTGCCAGGCAATTGCGGCTACTACGCTGTCGCCGATGTGCCGTTGCCCGCGTCACGGCGCGCACGCGATCATCACCAATTCGTGACCCTTGAATTTTCGCGCGAGCATTTGCGGAACCAGCTTGCGCAGAACGAAAGCCATCTTGAACCGGAGATTCGCCGCACCCTTTTCGGAAAGAAAGAAGAGAATGTGGTCGCGCCTGCGCGTCCAATGACGCTGCAGCAACGCAGCGTAGTGGCGAGCCTGACCGAGCCGCCGGTCACCAAAGCGGCGCAGGTCCTTTGGTACCAAGGGAAAGCCTTGGAACTCATAGCGCAGTTTTTCTTTGCGTCGAAGGATCCTGAGTTCTTCTGCATGCGCCAGAAGCGGCTGGCGCGCGAGCGTGTTGACCGGGTGAAGGAGATTCTGACGCGCGATCTGGTGAATCCGCCGACGCTGGAAATCTTGGGGCAAGAGGTAGGCTGCAGCCCATTTTACTTGAGCAGAATTTTTTCGCGGGAAGTTGGTCATACAATTCCGCAATACTTGCGAAACGTTCGCATGGAACGGGCAGCCGAATTATTGCGCACCGGCCGTTACAACGTCACCGAAGCCGCGACAGAAGTGGGCTATTCGAGTCTGAGTCACTTCAGTAAGGCATTTTGCGAAACCATTGGCTGCTGTCCGGTGCTGTATCCTGTGGCGAAGAACGTCCTTCTCGACCGTTGAAGCGACGCTGCGAGGTCATTCTGAGCGTAGCGCAGCGGAGTCGAAGAATCCGGCGGCGCTGCCTCAAAGCTTCTACAACGGGATTCCTCGACTTCGCTCGGAATGACGTAAAATTCCGCTTCCTGGGATGAAAATCCGCCGTGCTCTCATTTCCGTCTCTGACAAAAGCGGTGTCGCGGCGTTTGCTCGCGCGCTGGAAAGCCAGGGCGTAGACATCATTTCCACCGGCGGAACAGCGGTGCTGCTAAAGAGCGAAAAAATTCCGGTCCGCGAGATCTCGAGTTTCACCGCATTCCCTGAAGTGCTGGATGGCCGGGTAAAAACTTTGCATCCCCGCGTGCATGGCGGGCTTCTTTACAAACGCGGCAACACTAAACACGAAGCGGAAGCGCGTGAATGCGGCTTTGATCCGATCGACCTGGTCGCGGTCAATCTTTATCCTTTTGAAGCCACGGTCGCGAAACAGGACGTCACTCTCGCGGAAGCAATTGAGAACATCGACATCGGCGGCCCATCCATGATTCGAAGCGCTGCAAAGAACTATGAATCCGTTACGGTCGTAATCGATCCGGCAGACTATGACGCGGTGCTCGAAGAGATGGGCAAACACGATGGTGAAACGACGCTAAAACTTCGAGAGCGCCTCGCCATCAAAGCCTTTAACAGGACCGCGGAATATGATCGGGTGATTGCTAATTTCCTTAACAAACAGCAGAAAACCGATGCCTCCTTTTCACTTTCGTTGCCATTAACGATGCGCTTGCGCTACGGTGAAAACCCCCATCAAGACGCTGCGCTTTACGGCGATTTCGACAAATGTTTCGAGAAACTTCAGGGCAAGGAACTTTCGTTTAACAACATTCTCGATATAAGCGCGGCAACGAATTTGATTGCCGAATTTGAAGTGCCGACTGTCGCGATCTTGAAGCATACCAACCCCTGTGGCGTGGGGTCCGATCCAGATCTGCGCAGGGCGTGGGAGAAAGCGTTTGCGACGGATAAGCAGGCGCCGTTTGGCGGAATCATCGTGTGCAACCGGCCGCTGACTGAGTCGTTGGCAAAGGTGATCAGCGAGATTTTCAGTGAGGTGATCATCGCGCCTGATTTTGAAATCGAAGCGCGCGCCGTTCTGCAAAAGAAAAAAAATCTGCGGCTGATTCGTTTGTTGACGCCGGCGAAAGAAGCACGATCGGCGACGGACATGCGCTCGGTCTGCGGTGGTGTTTTGGTTCAAGACGCAGATGTCGATGGAGAGCTGACTACGAACGTCGTAACCAAACGACGGCCGACGAAGGCGGAACTGAATGCAATGTTGTTCGGGTGGCGCGTCGTCAAACACGTGAAATCAAACGCCATCGTGTACGCCAAAGCGGATCGAACACTTGGAATTGGTGCCGGCCAGATGTCGCGCGTCGATGCTTCGCGGATTGCGGTTTGGAAAGCGAACGAAGGGGGGCTTTCGCTCAAAGGCAGCGCCGTCGCGAGCGACGCCTTCTTTCCGTTCCCCGACGGACTGGTGGCGGCAGCCGACGCTGGCGCAACCTGTGCGATTCAACCGGGTGGCTCGGTTCGCGACAAAGAAGTAATTGCCGCCGCTAACGAGCGAAAGATGGCAATGATCTTCACCGGCGTACGGCACTTTCGGCACTAGTCTGCGTCTTCTTCCACTGTTTCATTAACACCTGGCTTTAGCCAGGTGCACCGCGCCGGAGAGTGCTAGCCGTTTCAACGGCTTTCCTCTTGATGAAACCGTTGAAACGGTTTTCCCGTGTCTTCATGCATTGCACCGGGCTGAAGCCCGGTGTTAATGAAAGTGATGTATCACTTTCGGGACGAATATGAATCGCTTATCTCGATCGGTTGAGCCGCCGCGCGTTTTGAACATTGAGGACCTGCGGCGCAGGGCGAAGCGCCGGCTGCCCCGTGTCGTGTTCGACTACATTGACGGCGGCGCTGAGGACGAGTCGACGTTGCGCGCAAACAGCCGGGCATTCGAAGCAGTGACATTGCGCCCGCGCTGTGCGGTCGCCACGCCAGTATGCGATCTGCGAGCGACGGTGCTCGGCACTTTGGTTAGCATGCCGCTGATTCTCGCGCCTGTTGGTAGCTCCCGGCTTATGTTTCCGCACGGCGAAGAAGCAGCCGCGCGCGCTGCCGGCGAAGCAGGAATCATTTATACGCTTTCAACCCTTTCGGGGTGCCGGGTCGAAGACGTCGCAGCTGCATCGGGAGGGACGACTTGGTACCAACTTTATCTCGTCGGAGGTCGCGACTGTGCTTTGGCCGGTATCGACCGCGCGCGCAAGGCCGGGTTTTCGGCGTTGGTCGTCACCATTGATACGCCGGTCGCAGGTTTCAGGGAACGCGACCTTCGCAACGGCGCGAAAGAACTTCTTAGTGGACAGCTTGGACAAATGTTGCCGTTCATGAATCAGCTTCTCGTTAGGCCACGCTGGCTGGCGGCTTTTTTCGCCGACGGCGGCTTGATGAAATTTGAAAATGTCGTCATTCCAGGAAACGGGCCGATGCTGTATGCCGACGTCACTGCTGCCCTTGAGCAATCTGTCGTGACCTGGGACGATCTCGAATGGATTCGGCAGGCGTGGAACGGGCCAATCGTGATCAAAGGCATCCACACCGCCGAGGACGCTAAACGCGCTGTAGACATGGGAGCGGACGCCTTGGTTGTGTCCAATCATGGCGGCCGGCAACTCGATGGGGTCGCGTCGACCCTGCGTGTTTTGCCTGAAGTTGTGGCGGCGGTAGGAGACCGCATCGAGGTGCTGCTGGATGGCGGCATCCGCCGCGGTAGCGATATTATTAAAGCCATCTGTTTGGGAGCCCGCGCTGTGATGGCCGGACGCGCGTACGCCTACGGGCTCGGCGCGGCGGGTGGCGCGGGTGTTTCACGCGCAATCGACATTCTGCGCGCGGATCTAGTGCGCACGCTTAAGCTGCTTGGATGTGCGTCAGTAGCGCAACTCGATAGAACCTACGTCGATGTTCCGCGAGAGTGGCTTGCGAAATGACGACGTTACGTCCCGATTTGCCATTCAAGGCCCTAACGATTCAACGCGCCGATTGTCAGTAATGACAACGCGCGTTTATACCGCGCTTCTGCGGAACGACATTGCCTGCACGAATATCCCCAGGATTGCGAGGCCGATGAACACGAGCGTTGAACCGGTCGGCGGCAATACGATTGCCGTTTGAATCAAGTACGCGCCGATAAATGAAGAGACAACGATCAATGCCCAACCAAACACGGCCAGCAGTAGAATCGCCCCAATAACGCCGCCGATGACGAAGATGACAGTCGAGTACTGCGCATATTGCACAAAAAATGCAGCGGCGATCGCCGTCGCGAGCTTTCCGCCTGCTAAGAAACCGAGTACTGCTATCGCAACTTTCTGAATGAAAAGGGCAAGCAAAGCTCCGAGTACGCCGAAGGCCAGAGCGATGACTAGCGCCAGCAGCGACGAGGCCTCGTTAACGAGCAACGGCGCAATCTGCAGGCCTACAGCGAATCCGACTGCGGCAACGCAGAGCCAAAACAGCTTTCTTCCAAAGAACAAAATCACCACGCCAATGACTACGCCTACGATCATGGTTGAGGAATGCATAAGAAAAGCCCGCCCCGACATCTACAATGTGGAGGCGTTTGGGCCAAACGCCTCTGTTCGACCCGAGCACCGCTACACTTGCCGCATCGAGTGAATCGGGCTGGTGGGATTTGAACCCACGGCCTCCTGGTCCCGAACCAGGCGCTCTACCAAGCTGAGCCACAGCCCGAAATGACCGAATTTGTCGCGAACGCGGTCCTTACTTCGCGTATTTTCATCTAAATCGCAAGGACAGAGCTTGCTGGTCAGCCGTGCTTCACCAATCGGCGTTAACAAAACCCGCCGGCTTTTCCCGCTAACTTCAGAGTTGCGCAACTCGTCGACCTTACGGTGGGCCGGCCCAAAAGCGGTGTTCTTTTGCCGGCAGGTTGCCGAACGGCCAGAAATTACTTTGTGCTTGCCCGGACAAAAAGCGTTGACAACGAGCCGCTTCATTTGGAAAGTCAACACTCATTTTACCATGCTCGCATCGCAGCTTATTCCCTCCGCGCTTACAAGCAGTGTGTCGAGTATTCTTCAATTCCCGACCGAGGCAGTCCGTCCCGTTCGTTTCTTGCGCCATATGACCACTCAACTTCTTCAGGATGCAGCCCAGGTTATCCCAAATCAGCAAACTCTGATTAATGTTGTCTCCAAGCGTGTGCGTCAGCTTGGCTTGGGACATCGGCCGTTAATCGAGACGACACCGCGAATGTCTTTAACGGATATTGCCCTAACAGAAATTATCGCTGGCAAACTGACTTACGAGTCGCTCGAAGGGGACGGCGCGTAGCAGCCTGCATTTCTAGACCGGATGTCGTGTGCGCTGTCCTCAGCGCATAAATCAAGCGAGGGTGAGGACGTGGCGCGCTGGATTTCCGCTGAGGGCAGCGGACGCTACAATGAAGGGAGACCGGTGCGAGAATGCCGGGATCTTTGGCAATATGGCAGCCGAATCCATTATCAACCGCAAAGCGCTGCGAGACTATCACATCGTTGATCGTTACGAAGCGGGTATCGAGTTAAAGGGCAGCGAGGTTAAATCGATCCGTGCGGGCAAAGCCAATATCGGTGACGCGTTCGCGCGAATCGAGAAGGGCGAAGCATTCCTTTACAATGCCGACATTCAGCCCTACGAGCGCGCGAGCCATGAAATTCCAAGCGCAAAACGCATTCGCAAATTGTTGCTTCACCGCGAGCAGATCGACAGACTTTACGGCGAAGCGCAAGTTCAAGGCCGCGCTCTCGTAATCCTGAAGTTATATTGGAAAAACGGGAAACTGAAAGCCGAAGTCGGGGTCGGCGTGGGCAAGGATGCACGTGACAAACGTGCTGATTTGAAGAAGCGCGCTGTTGATCGCGAGACGGCGCGTGAGGTTGCGCGCTTCAATCGCAAACACGCGTGAATGCACAAGGGGTGACGGCTTCCCAGCCGTCCCGCTTAGGCGACGGCTGCCCAAGCCGTCGTTCCTTGGCTCACGGCCGCTTGCTCCAAACCTTTCGTATCTGATTATGACGTTGTGCAAATGAACAGGCGTGTTTGGCTCGGAGCAGGCGCTCTTTTAGTCGGCGGTTGGATAACCGCTCGCGTCATTCGCACGAGCCAATACAGCTTGCGCGATAAAGTTGCACTGATCAGTGGCGGATCGCGCGGACTCGGTCTCGTGCTGGCGCGACACATTTGCGATGAAGGCGGAAAGGTTGCTCTCCTCGCGCGTGATCCAGAAGAACTCGCACGCGCTAAAGCCGACGTCACTGTGCGCAGCGGAAAAGTTCTCACCGTCGAGTGTGATCTGCTCGATCGCGATCAGATTCAGGCTGCAGTCCGAAAAGTGATCGATCATTTCGACAGGATCGACATTCTGATCAACAACGCCGGGATCATCGAAGTCGGCCCGCTCGATCATATGAGCCGCGAAGATTACGACCGCGCGATGAAACTGCATTTTTGGGCGCCCTACGAATTGATTTCGCAAATCGTGCCGGAGATGCGTCTTTGGGGTGGGGGACGTATCGTGAACATCGCCTCCATCGGCGGCAAAGTTGCCATACCGCATTTCGCGCCGTATAGCGCCAGCAAATTTGCGCTGACCGGGTTCTCCGACGCGATTCGGGCTGAGCTTGCGCGCGATAACATCCAAGTCACAACTGTGGCGCCCGGACTCATGCGGACCGGCTCACATGTGAACGCAAAGTTCAAAGGCAAGCACGATGCTGAATTTGCCTGGTTCTCCGCCGGCGCCGGCGCGCCGCTGATCTCAATGGACGCGGATCGCGCAGCACGCAAAATCATTGCAGCCTTTAAACGTGGTCAGCCATCGCTCACCCTTACATTTGGTGCCCGCGGCGCGATCGCTGGGAACGCGCTCTTTCCAAATCTAACCGGATACGCCATGAAAATTGTGAATCGTTTTCTGCCTGACGTAGCCGATGAAAGCGGCGAACAGTCGCGAGCTGGTTCGGAGCTTCCACGATTAACGCCGGAATGGATGACACGTTTGGCTGACCGCGCGACGAGGAAAAACAACGAAGACGCGACGTCTTCCGTGAATCGTTAAAACGTTGATCGTTACATCGGATTTGATTGTTCCCGATTCAACGATGCAGGATCAACGATTAACATAGCGAAGCCATGAGCAAACGGCTCTTCGTGGCAATTGATCTGCCGGACTCAACGCGCCAATTGCTTGCCGATCTTGATCCGGACATTCGCGGCGTGCGTTGGACGGAACCGGACCGGATGCACTTGACGCTCGGTTTTTTCGGGGACGTTCCGGAAGATATTGAACTCAGGCTGCGGGAAAAACTCAGCGAGATCGGGTTCGGCGCGTTCTTTCTGAACGTGAGTGGAGTTGGTGTCTTCTCCTCAAAAGGCGCGCCGAAAATAATCTGGATCGGAGTCGGCAAAGCGCACCCGCATTTGTTCCAAATTCACAAGCGGGTGCAGGAAGCCGCACTGGCCGTGGGTATCGAACCGGAGCTTCGTCCCTGGCATCCGCACATCACGATCGCGCGTTGCAGCGATGTCTCCGCTCAAGCGCTACGGAAATTCTTACAATCGAATGCCCAGTTCGATGCTGGAATGATCCGCGTCGACGCGTTTCATCTTTATTCCAGCAACCTGACGCCTGCGGGGCCAATTCATACGCGCGAACTTACCGTCCACTGTGGCGGCGGTCTCTGACCGCCCGATGACATAGAGTGCCAATGTTGTAGGGCGTCTCTGTGAGACGCCGGCGCCTGACGCAAACGCCCTACAACCCTTTGCTCGACAACGGTGCGGCGACTTGCTCGAGCGGGCGTTGCTCGGCGGCCACGCCAATCCATGCTTCCATCATTGCCGCAAAAATCATCAACGCCGCGGCCACCAAATATCCCGTGAATAATGCTGCGCTCGATCCCGTACCGATGATCCAACTGAACAGCAGCGGCGCGCCGACGCCGCCGGCCAGGGTTCCGGCTGCAAAAAAAATTGCAATTGCCATACCGCGAATTTCCAATGGAAAAATCTCGCTCACGGTCAGATAGGCGGAACTGGCAGCAGCCGAAGCGACGAAAAAGATAATTGTCCACGCGAGCGTTTGTGTTTGCGCGGTGAGTAATCCGGCGTGAAAAAGCCAACCAGTCATCGCGAGCAATATTCCTGCGAGCGCATACGTCAGCGTAATCATTCGTTTGCGCCCGATCGTATCGAACAGATGCCCAAGCAGAAGCGGCCCGAGCACATTTCCAAGCGCGAACGGTAGAAGATAGGCGCCGACGTCTTGTTCCGGCACGCCGTAGAACCGCATCAATACAAGGGCATACGTGAAAAAGATGGCATTATAAAAAAATGCCTGCGTTGACATGAGCACGAAAGCAAGAAACGAACGTCGCCGATGTTCGTGCACAATCGCGTTCCAGATTTCGCACCAAGGCGTATGCGAGCGAGTGCGAATGCGGGTTGGGAACAGCTCACTGTAGCGGTGTTCTCCGCCCGCTGAATCGCGGGCGTCATGAATTTTTCGTTCCACGTCGCTGACGATCTTTTCCGCTTCGTGATTTCGCCCGTGAATCATCAGCCAACGCGGACTCTCCGGAATCCAGCGGCGAAAGAAAATCACGATTAATCCCAGAGCGGCGCCGATTCCAAATGCGAATCGCCATCCCAGCGAAATCGGAATGTAACGTGGATTGAGCAGCACCAGCGTTGCACTCGCGCCCATCGCAGCCCCGACCCAATATGAGCCGTTAATGATCAAATCAACGCGGCCACGGACACGCGCTGGAATCAATTCGTCGATCGCCGAATTGATCGCCGCGTATTCGCCGCCGATGCCTGCTCCGGTGATTGCGCGAAACAGTGCGTAGCTCCAGAAATTCCACGAGAAACCCGACAGCGCAGTCCCGATGAGATAAACCGCAACCGTGATGAAGAACAATTTCTTCCGGCCAAACCGATCGGTGCCGTAGCCGAAAAGCAGCGCACCCACGACTGCGCCGGCTAAATAGCACGTCGCGCTCGCACCGACTTGAGTGTCACTCAATCCGAGCGTCTCGTGACGTGTTAAAACTCCACCCAACGCGCCGGCAAGCGTTACCTCCAGCCCGTCGAGAATCCACGTCGCGCCGAGCGAAACGACGATGAGCCAATGCCAAGAGCTCCAGGGCAACGCATCTAACCGCGCCGGAACATAGGATTCAATCGTCTGGCCGGTTCGCATTCGCCAGTCTTCATGCAAAAAAACAACGATGCAAAGCAGGCCGAGAGCGGCCTGGCTCCATCCAGAGCGGCAATGAATGTTGGAGACGGCCTGTCCTCAGGCGGGCGCTAATCCAGCAGTTCGACAGAATCGCCTTTGTGCAGCATGCCTTCGACAATCACAGCACCGTACACTCCGGCGGTGCCCTCATGAGCTTGAGCTACTGTTTTCAGTACGGCTGGTGTTCTCTCTGACGTGTCGGGATCCAGCGTGATAATGGCACAGCGCGGATCACGTTCTAAAACTCTGACGATAACTTTTGGTCCAAATTTTACCGATCGACCGACGAGTTCGTTTTCGCCGAAGCCATTATCAGAGGCCAAATCCAAATAGACATTTGCTCTGAAACGCCGCTTATCGATCGGAGTTTCTGTTTCTTCGGAAAGTTCCCGTGCTGATTGCAAACTAAAGATCGATACGGGACGGCAATCGGTCATGGCCCGGTGCGATCGCATTACTGTGAGTTGATGTTTCTCGTCTACCTCGTTGCGCAGAATGTCGATCAGAGCGGGATCATCAATTGGAAACGTTTTTCCTTCCGGCGTTTCAATATCGACAATTAGCTCTGAAATGTCGGCCGATAGAGGACCTGCGCCTATTTTGTCTGCTTCGGTCAGATTCACCGGCCGCGCAGCTTTGTCAGGAAAACGAAACCGAGGCCGATATTGCAAAAGTTTTCGCTGCTCGCGCGCCGTAAAATACGGAAAGCCAGTTGGGCTCGCCGAGCTTTTGAAGGCGAAGATGCGGTCGCCGTAAACTCCGGGATAACCTGCAAACGCTTCCTCCAACTCCTCGCCACGCATGCTTTTGACGGGATAGCGCCAGAGGCTGTCCACTTTTCCGACGATGCTCATGAATTAAATACTCTTTTAAATCTGGTAGCAGCCGGACGAGTCAGAAACGAGCCAGGTAGTTTCCATATTGCGATGTCATTCTGAGCGAAGCGAAGAAGCTCATACCGATTCCTCGGGTTTTACTATGACCCCGGGCGCCGCCGAACCGATTACTACTCGTCGAGAAAAGTGACTGCCCCCGTATCGAGGCTGTAATAACCACCGACCACCTGAATCTTTCCGGAATCAACTTCGGCCTTGAGAATCGGCGTCGATGAACGTAACGCTTGCACGACATTTTTAACGTTCGCTTTTATCGTTGTGTCGAGATCATCTTTCGCTGTGGCTTCAACCGCAGGCTTGATGGCTGTGACTAACGATTGGATGTGCCCGGGTGCCTTGCCTTTGGCGGCAATCGTTTGTTTTGCTGCGTCAACCGCGCCGCAACGCTGATGTCCCAGCACCAATATCAGGCGGCTACCCAAATGATCGACCGCGTATTCGATGCTACCCAAGCCCTCATCATTCATTACGTTTCCCGCCACTCGAACGATGAACAAATCGCCGAGCCCTTGGTCGAAGACGATCTCGGGTGGAACGCGAGAGTCAGAGCAACTGACAATGACGGCGAACGGATGTTGAACATTTGCCAATTCTGTGCGCCTGTCCGTCGTCTGACCGGGATGCTGCAGACTGCCGCCGGTGTAGCGGCCATTACCTTCCTTGAGCTTCGAGATTGCTTCCGCTGGAGCTACTGACGGTTGGTCTGGATGAGTGGGATCAGCTGCTCGGGCAAACTGGGTCATCCCAACGAAAGTAACGAACGCGATGCAAAACGCGAGATGGGCTTTTTTCATATGGTGATTTATGAAGGAACTGACCTGTTTGTTCAATTCGAAAATCAGGCGAGCCGATTCGGCGATAAAATGACAGCCTCGCAGCCTTCGTGTCTTGCTGCGCGATTCGCTTTCGACTCAGTCGCGCCCGTTTGTGGGCTCTGTTGCAGTGAATCGTTAGGTGGCGGCGTTCCGTGGCTCGCCACGATCCCCTCGCACCTCATAACAAAGCCCTACCGTGCCGCTCTTGTAGGCTTTGACCTCCGCCAGATGAAGGGCAATGTCTCTGTCCAGCTTCTCGAAGAACTGTATCCCATCGCCGATCAAGATCGGCAGGATCGAATAACGAACTTCGTCGGCTAGCCCGAGGCGAAGGCATTCGCCGGAGACTGCGCCGCCTCCAACAAACCAGATGGAACGGAACGATGGCCGCAGGCGCCCATTTACGAACTGCGCAAGATCACCTGCATAGAACTCGACGGTATCCCGGGTTCGCGGCAGGTCGCGACGAGTCAGGACGAAGGTGGTTTTATCGCCGTATGTCCAACCCAATCCTTTGGCGTCAAAACTCAACGCGGTCTCATAGGTTCGCGACCCCATGACGTAACAGTCGATCGTCTTGAGGAACGCCTCGACGAATCCTGGGTCCAGGGTGTCCCCGCCCGCGAATTCGTCTGAGGTTTCGAGCCAATCGACCCGCCCGTCCTTTCGGGCGATGAAGCCATCGAGGCTCGC
>DASYSX010000010.1:0-12082 GCA_036002955.1 Candidatus Udaeobacter sp.
ATATCCATTCCGAAAACTGGCATCCTTTGACGACGGTCACGCATATGCTCGATTGCCAGCTGTTCGGGCTAAAGGCAGGGTGGCATCACTTCACCAACGTCCTCCTGCATTCTTTCGCCGTCGTCCTCCTGTTTGTGGCGCTCGAGCGCATGACAGGCGCGTTCTGGCGAAGCGCCTTTGTGTCTGCGGTTTTCGCGGTTCATCCGTTGCATGTGGAGTCGGTCGCGTGGATCGCGGAACGCAAAGATGTGTTGAGCGCGTTTTTCTTCATGCTAACCCTGCTCGCGTACTCACATTATGCGCGCGCGCCATCGGTTGGCCGGTATTTAATAGTGGCACTTGCCGTCGCCCTCGGACTGATGTCCAAACCGATGCTGGTTACACTGCCCTTCGTTCTCTTACTCCTGGATTATTGGCCACTCGAGAGATTTCAAACCCGAAGACCAAATAGCGGACGTCGACTGTCACAACTCGTTCTGGAAAAGACCCCACTGATAGCGCTCTCTGCCGTTTCAAGCATCATCACCTTTCTAGCTCAACGAGGAGCAATCGGTTGGACTGAGCAGTTGCGAGTATCGGAACGAATAAGTAACGCCTTAGTCGCCTATGTTATTTACATCCGGCAAATGTTCTGGCCGGCAGGACTTGCTGTGTTCTATCCGCATCCGGAAAACAGACTGGCAGTATTGGAAATCGGTCTAGCCTTTATCGTTCTCGTTGGAATCACGACGGCAGCCTTCGTCTTTAGAAAAAAAGCGCCCTATTTCGTCACCGGTTGGTTGTGGTACCTTGGCATGCTTGTGCCAGTCATTGGATTGGTGCAAGTAGGATGGCAGGGACATGCAGATCGCTACACATATTTGCCGCAGATCGGCCTTTACATTGCGATTACCTGGGCGGTAACAGATTTCACCCGCACATGGCGCTTTCAACGGATGGTCCTGAGCGTTGCCGCTCTAATTGTAGTTAGTGCGTTAAGTTGGCGTTGCTGGCTGCAAGCATCTTATTGGCGCGACAGCGAAACGCTGTTCACCCACGCGCTCGCTGTTACCAGAAACAACGATGTTGCAATGAATAATCTGGGCATCATTTTTTTGGAGAAAGGACAACTGGACGACGCCATTTCCAACCTACAAGCAGCCATAGATGTACGACCTGAAAATGCGCCAGCTCATGATAATCTCGCGAAGGCTCTGCTTCAAAAAGGCCAGGTGTCAGAGGCGATGGTTCATTATCGCAAGTTTTTGGAGATAGAACCTGACAACGTGGAGGCACGCAACACTCTTGGAACAGCACTCATTCAACAGGGCAGATTAAGAGAAGCCATTGGCCAGTGGCAGGAGGCGCTGGCAATCCAACCGGAAAATGGAAACGCCGCGAGTAATCTCGCATGGGTGTTCTCAGCCTGTCCCGACGACTCAATCCGCGACGGAAGGCAAGCGGTCGAACTAGCCGAGAAAGCGCTTCGTATCTCTGGCGGTAAGATCCCAATGATTTATAAAGTGCTTGCCGCCGCGTACGCCGAGAATGGACGCTTTTCTGATGCCATAGAAACAGCGCAGCGTGGCGCCGAATTAGCAACTAACCAGGGCAACCCAGCTTTGGCAGCCGAACTTGAAAGGAATAGTGCTCTTTACCAATCCGACAGACCGCTGCGCGATCCAAGCATAACAAATGGCAGCTCGTCGCCTTAGCACGCACGGTCGGAAGGAGCGGCAGGTTTCGAGCCGCCGAAAACATCCGTCCAGTGTCTCTGGCTTGGGTTCGCGTCGCTCTGGCCAGCGCGCGAACTCAGGGGTCACAAGCCTTCTCGTCTGTCTTGGTCTGGTAGCAGTCACGTGGGCCGTATTCGGTCAAACGTTGGCGCACGATTTCGTCAATTTTGATGATCACATTTACGTCTACGAAAATCCGCTGGTTGTAAAAGGGCTTTCCACTGAAGGAATAGTCGGCGCATTCACGCACACTCACGCGCTGAACTGGCATCCGCTGACCACACTTTCTCACATGCTCGATTGCCAACTTTATGGATTAAACGCCGGCGGCCATCACCTGACGAACGTCATTCTTCATACCATCTCGGTGCTGCTGCTCTTTCTTGTACTTAGCCAAATGACTGGCGGGCTTTGGCGAAGCGCCTTTGTGGCCGCGCTTTTTGCCATTCATCCGTTACATGTTGAATCCGTCGCTTGGGTCGCTGAGCGAAAGGATGTTCTGAGCGGGGTGTTTTTTATGCTGACGCTGGCCGCGTATTCTCACTATGCGCGGGCGCCCTCCAGATCTCGATATCTGCTCGTGGCATTACTTTTCGCCTGTGGACTGATGTCGAAACCCATGCTGGTAACGCTGCCCTTCGTGCTGTTGCTCTTGGATTATTGGCCTCTGGATAAATTTAAAGATGAGAATTCGGAAGTGGGAAGTCGGCTGCGAAGATTGGTCATGGAAAAAATCCCATTCCTCGCGCTATCAACCTGTTCGTGCCTCGTGACCTTATTTACCCAAAGGCAAGGTCCGCATGCGATGGATCAACTTCCTTTTCTATGGAGGCTGAACAATGCGTTTGTGAGTTACCTTACTTACATCTGGCAGATGTTATGGCCCGTGCGGCTCGCGGTGTTCTATCCGCATCCAAACAATCGTCTTCCGCTTGTGGAGGTTACAGTGGCAATCGCATTCCTTATTGGTGTCAGCCTTTTAGTAATTCGTCTGCGACAGTCAAAGCCTTACCTTGTTACCGGTTGGTTCTGGTATCTGGGAATGCTCGTCCCAGTGATCGGTCTGATTCAGGTCGGTGAGCAAGCACATGCGGATCGTTATACATATCTGCCACAGATCGGCCTTTACATCGTGATAGTGTGGTCAATCGGGGATCTTCTCTTGGAATCAACATCGCGTGTTCGTCGAGCGATAGTGGGCGTTGCCGCCGCAATAATAATTGTGAGTCTGAGCGCGCGCGCTTTCAGCCAGACTTCATATTGGAAAAACAGTGAGACGCTGTGGAATCATACCCTCTCCGTTACCAGCGACAACGACGTCGCCCATAATAACCTTGGCTTTCTCTTTCTGCGGAGCGGAGAATTAGATAAAGCTATTTCAGAGTTCCAGACAGCACTAGATATACGATCCAGAAGCACTCAGACGCATTACAGCCTTGGTGCGGCACTCATCCAAAATAACATGGGTAACGCTTTTGCCAGGAAGCAGCTTTGGAACGAAGCAATCGGCCACCTGCAGGAAGCCGCAAGGCTGCGTCCTGATTATGCGGATGCGTACTTCAATCTTGGAAGTGTGCTCTTTCAACAGGGCCGGATCGACGATGCGATCACCCAGTGGCGAAAAGCACTCGCGATACGACCAACTGACGCGGAAGCTCACAGGAATGTTGCTAGCGCCCTTCGCAAACAAGGGAATGTTAAAGGAGCAATCGCGGAGTATGAACAAGCGCTAAACATAACGCCAGAAGACAGTGTGGCGCTCAACAACCTGGCATGGATTTTGGCTACTTCCTCCGATGCCTCGATACGCGATGGCGCACGATCAGTTACCTTGGCGGTGAAAGCGGTGCAGGCGTCAGCAGACAAAGATCCAAATTTCATTCGCACGCTTGCCGCTGCACATGCAGCAGTTGGACAATTCGCCGTAGCCGTCGCCACCGCCGCGACAGCAAAGGCATTAGCCATCACACAGAATAAGGCGGAGCTCGCAAGCAGATTGGAAGAAGAAATTGCTGGTTACCGGGCGGGCATCGCGCTTCGAGAATGACGGAACCGCATCAGTCCTCGTATGAAATCGTGTCTCGTTCACTTATGATACGGCAAACCCAAGTCATAAAGCGCGAGCTCCCCCTGCAGAGCCTCGGCCAAAGGGGTGTTCCCTTGAATATTCGCGGCTTCCAATGCGTGTTGGGCCGTCTCTTTAGCCTCGGCAAACTCGCCCGCCTCGGCGTAGGCTGCAGCCAAAATCCGCAGAACGGTCGGGTGCTTGTCGCTCCTGGAACTTGCGGAGTCGGCGCGCTCGGCCAATTGCACAGCTTCGGATCCGTTTCGCAAAGCGGGATCGGAAGACGTTGCGAACAACCATGCGAGGTTGCTTAGTGCAGCTAAATTCTCAGGAGAAATTTGGAGTGCCTTTGTATACTCGGCCATTGCATCTCGAACGCGCCCGCTTGTAAGGAAAGCGATGCCGAGATTGGCATGAGCATCTGCGCTGTCAGGATGCATCTGGAGCACCTTTTGATAGCCGACAATCGCTTCATCCGTGCGGCCTGTGCGCAGAAGAGCGCTCGCGAGATTGTATTGCGCTTCTTCCTGGTCGGGTATGACCGCGAGGCACGCCCTGTACCGGGCGATAGCACCATCGAAATCGCCTTTGGCTATAAGTACGTTGGCAAGATTGCAGGACGCTTCGGCATAGTCGGGCCGGATTTCGAGCGCCTTCTGATAATGAACAATCGCATCATCGGCACGACCGATTCCAAAAAGGGTAACACCTAGATTGTTTTGTGCTGCTGCATCGGCGGGATTAATCGCAGCAGCTCTTTCGTAATGGCCAATTGCGTCGTTAAGCTGACCTTTCTCAACTAGAAGCCGGCCCAAGTTATAATGCGCCTCCGCGTAATCGGGCCGTAGCGCGACGGCTTGCCTGTAATGCTCGATCGCCTGATCCGCGTCTCCCTGTTCCCTGAGAACGATGCCGAGATTGTAATGCGCCATCCAGCAACGCGGATTTTTTTCTAACGTCGCTGTGTATAAGGCGAAGAGATCGTGATATTCCGCTGTCTGGCGCCACGTCAAAAAGCCGAGCAATACCAGAAGGATTCCGCAGAGGGCACTGCTCAAAACTAACCGACCTCGGCGGCTAGCGACGGTTTTGCTCGATCGCGGCGTCGGGTCCGGCGAAGACACAAAGTCCTCCGTTGTCTCACAAAAACGGAAGAGAAGAGTCGTGATTCCTGCTCCTATCAGTGCGAGCGGTCCCATACTCGCGAGATACTGAAAATGATCGCTTACAAATGAGTACCGAAAGAAATACACGCTGAAAAAGCCGAGCACCGGAAACAGGGAGATGACGTAGTAAGCGGCGGCAAAAAAGAAGGCGCGACCCAACAGCGTACGAAGAAACCAAAAGGCAATGACGGCAGCAATGGCCGCCATCAACGGCAGATATAAAACGACGTTGGACGGATCAACGTGCCACCGTGGATAGATGAAGATCAGAGGATGCGGCCACACCAATTTGCCTAGATAGAACCAAATGGCTTGGCCCGCGATGATCAGACGTTCTGGAAAGGTTTGTACCCAATCCGGGCCAACGGCGCGCGCATGAAATCTCTGTTCCCAGATCGTCCATGCGCTCGCAACGATCGATATCAGAGCAAATGGAGCAAAAGCCAGCATGTCGCGCCAACGGATTTTTCCTCGCATCCACCAGACGCACAAAGCGAGTACGAATGGCAGCATCACCACGGAAGGTTTGCTTAGCGTCGCCAGAAGAAATGAAAAAAGAGATAAAGCGAAGACCAATGAACGCCGGTCTCCAATCTGCCACTGGAGCGATCCAGGCAGTGAGACCCGTTGATCTTCCCATTTCAAAAAGAAAAGGATCGAGAGCAAATAAAACACGCAGGACTGCGTGTTCTTCAATTCAGTAACCCATGCGACGGATTGGACCATCACCGGATGCAAAGCCCAGAGCGCAGCACCGAGCCAGGCGCCGCGCACTTGGAGTAGGCGCAGTACCCGCCAGAGCAGAATTGCCGAGACGGCGTGTAACAAAACATTGAGAGCGTGGTATGGCAGCGGGTTCAGGCCTACAAACTTGTGCAGGGCCCAAAACGTCGTCAGAACGAGTGGATAGTAGACCGCTTGGGTCGTGGTCCAGATTTCCTTTAACCCGAGTGGGCCAACGACGGAGGGATTCAGGGTCAGATGCGATTCATCATCCCAAATGAAGTCCGCCCGAAACACCTGAGCGTACGCAATGAAAACGAAAGCAATTAACAGCAGCGCGCAAAACCAGTCGCGTCTCCAGAATGAGACCCGGATTTCACGGACTGGCACGAATTGATCCAAGACTTAGCTTCAACGTTACCGAATTGATGATGATCGTGTAATTGGCGTCAAGGAGACTGAGCGTTACTCCCCCTGGCTATACGCAGGTTCTGTTCCGCCTCTGGAAAATCAGGATGCAAGCGTAGCGCTTCTTCGAATTGTGCAATCGCTTGGGACGTGTTGCCTTCGCGCATGAGAATTTTTCCAAGGTAATTGTGCGGTTGAGCCAGCTTTGGATTGAGTTCGGACGCCTTCGCAAAATGCTCTCGCGCTTCCGCGAATTCGCTTTTCTCCAAAAGCAAACTGCCCAAATCGAGGTGCGCATCGACATGCGAGGGATCCAATTGCAGAGTCTGTCGATATTTTGCGATTGCCTCTTCTGGCTGTCCGTATTTTTCCAGGAACGCGCCATAGCTGTAGTGCGCTTGCGCCGATTTCGGCGCCAGACGAATAGCTGTCTCGCATTCAGCTGCGGCTTGGTCCTTGCGACCGAGTTGGTCCAAAAGGTACGCGTAACCAGAATGATATTCAGCATTCTTCGGCTCGATGCGTAATGCTTGCTCAAAATGACTTTCCGCTACGTCGAACTCTCCCTTCGCCGTCAATAGTGATCCGAGATTGACGTGTGCCTTCGCCGAGCCGGGATTTAAACGTATTGCCTCAGAGAATTCCTTCGCCGCTTCATCGACTCGCCCGGCCTCCTGCAGCTCGGTAGCATAGTTAACATGGGCCCGCACGCTCGTCGGAAGGTCCGCAACAATCGCGCCTAAACGTTCCAGTTTGCCTCGGCCACTTTGTGTTTCGGCGTACCAGAGTATCGCGAGAGGAATCACAAAAATAGCGACCCATTTTACGCCGTGCAAAGCCCAGCCCGGAAGAAATCCGCCTAACGAAACATCCGTTGTTCCGCCGGCGATACCCAATGATTGCCGCGTCGACTTCTCGCGAACTTTCCAAATGAATCCGTCGTAGTAGAAATGGAGGAGTGCCGATGCAGTCACCACGCCGGTAAGAATGTTTTTAACGGCGTCGATGCCGACATACGATTTGGATAAACTCAGCCCACCGTAGGCGAGCACCAGGCCCACGTACACTCCGACAAGCGCGCCACTGCGCCGAAACACAAAGCGCATGAACCCACCGATGGAGCTGTCGCTCTCGACTCGTTTGCGGTTATAAATCCAGACGAGCGAGAGGTACTGCACATCATGAAATACCTCGAACAACGCAATGCCAACCAAAACGCTTGCTACGATGTTATTGCAATACCACCAGAACGAAATGCTCGTGATCAGCAGCACCAGTTTCACCGGGCTGGGCCGTTTTCCGCTGCTCCACATCCAAACAAAATTTGCCAGAAACAGCGCTGAAATCAGAAGCGCCAACGCAAGCAAACCCAATTGTCCTGCTCGAAGGACTGCCGGCGGAATAAAAGGTGCACCTGCGGAATAGTACGTTTCAAGCGTATCGGTCATTCGCTGCGGCGAAAGAAGAACAGCTGTTGCGAACCAAATCCCGCACAGCGCGAAATCGAGGCGACGTGTTACCTGCGCAAAGGAGCCGACCTTCGCATCATAAATCCGGCAGAACCCGTACGTTTGCATCATGCCGTGCCAGACGCCCCAGATAAACGCAACGAGGACAATTCCCTTGAGGTTCCACACTGAAAAAGCCGCGCAAACAACGACCAAAAAAATCGGCGCGCAAATGAAACGCCATCGAAAACGCTCAAAAAGCGCACGATCGCCGTACGCTCGAATCATTCCCGGCAAGTGGTGTCCCATCGCACCAAAGGCGGCGACGAAGAGATAAATATCCTCCGCGGCCCAGACGCCCTGCGCCGCGATGAACATCGGCACCAGCAACAACGGTGTGCAGACGTAAAGAACCAAGTCGCGCCAACCGTCGAGAATCCACAAGCTCGGCTTGCGGCCGGCCGCTGTCGGCGGCGCAGCCGGAATCGTTTGCGCAGATGAAATCCCCGGAACGAACTGCATGCCTTTTCTTAGCGGAGCCAAGTCTCTCTCAAAGCGCAGCGAAAATCAATCCTGAGATGATATGTACAGCATGAAACTTAAATCATAGCGGCGAAGTCTGGCCAAAATCAGTTTTGCGGGGATGTGTAGATGCCGCCGGACATCACTACACTGGCAAAGCAAAACGGCCGGGCTCCTTGCAGAACCCGGCCGCTGTGAAACCTACCTTACTTCTTAGAATCGTTTCTTCAGTCCGACGTACCAGAACCGGCCCTTAATGGTGGCGAGCGATTCGTCGTAGCCGTTCTCGAAGCTGCCAGCCACGAACGGTGGATCTTCATCGGTAACGTTCTGCATGCCCAACGTGACTGTGGTGTTATTGAGCCACCAATGCCAATTGCTGCAGCCGTATTCAGCCGTGGAAACCGGGACGACGTTCTTCTCCTTGCCCTCCTTGCCGCTCCGCACGTTTTTGCCGCCATCCTTGGCAAAGCCAGGTACTTCGGCCGGCGCAGGAGGTGGCAGGTTAAACGTATAGTTCAAGATGAGGTCCAGCGTGGTTAACGCGGACACTTTGCGAGCGCGGAAATCCAACGGACCGCTTCTAGGCTCATTTAGCTTAGTCGATCCTGTCAGACTGGCGTTGTCATCCTCATATTGACCAGTCCAGTGGACAATGGCGCCGACATCTAAGCCCTGCATCCACGAGTCAGCCGGGCCGTCATAGAAGACACTGAAATTGGCGCGATGCCATGGCAGCGAACTAGTCAGCGCAAATGCCGGCGGCAGGAATTCGCCCGCAATGCCCACTCGCTTTACGTCGGGCGCAGCTTGAAACTCAGCCCGTGACAGCCAGGTGCCGTTGACGGTGGTCGTTAGCCGGCCCCAATCTGCGCCTCCGAAGATCGTCGAATCCAAGATATAGATTGCCTCGTAGTCGAGACCTTCAAAGACGGCGCCGGAAAGGTTATCGCTGGGATCGATAACGAGTGAGACTTCGCCGGGCACAAGCACACCGTTAACCACTTGGCTAGGTCCACGGAAGACATTCGGCCCGTTCTGCGGTGGCCCACTTGCTGGACCCGGAGGGTTCTCCAGAATCAGGGTTTGCGCGCCCAAGGTGGCTACGATGTCGCGCATATCGATGTGCCACCAGTCGGCGCTCAGTGTCAGGCCCTTGACCCATTTCGGACTGTAAACAGCGCCATAGGTCCATTCGTAGGCTACTTCAGGATGCAGATTGGGATTTCCGATAATGCGCTCTTCAATCTGAGGCTGAGTCAGCGGCGAGAAGGGATCGGCCACAATTGGGAAGCCTTGCGAACTCGCAGGAGAAATTTCTCCCAGTGTCGGCGCATGGAACGCTTCGGTATAACTGCCGCGCAGCGTCAGTGCCCCGATATACTTGGGATCCATCGGCTGCCAGCGGATCGAAAACTTCGGCTTCTGAGCATTATATTGGCTGTGCGTCGCCCCCTGACCTGGGAAAACTCCTGAAGGCAACACCGTAGAAGTATTCTGGCTATACCACTCTTCTCGTTCGGCAAAATCTACCTCGAAGCTGTAAAAGCCCCAGAAGTTCCAAGTCGGACTAGTGATTGGAATACGTAGTTCTTCGTAAATCCCCCAGATGTCCCGATTCGTACGGAAGCTTTGACCATCGGTCGAACCAATGGTGTTAAAAGTGTTATTGAGGGCGTCACGATCACGCGTAAACCTCGGCGCGTCGTACTCGCCACCAATCGCAAAGGAGACCGGACCGGCGGGAAGATTGAACAGGTCACCGTTAAAGGTGGCATAGTAGATAGGCAATTCATACTCGCCGGAGTTATGCAGGGTCACGTAAACTTGTTGCCGGGCTCTCCCGCTGTTTATGCGCTGCTGACCGCCAAAGGCATTAAATGCCGAGCGCGGATCTGTATCCAACAGGGCATCGCGCAACCCGGGCTGACTAACTTCGCCAATGGACAGGTCCTGCCCCTCGTTCCGCGAGTAACGGAAACCGGCTTCCCAGTTCCACGTCTTGAAGTAATCGCCAGCATATCCCAATTCGCCGCGTAGACCGACATCGAACAGTTGGTCCCAGTAGGTGAACTTTTCACTTCTGGTGCCGGTATCAGTGATGCCACGAAACCGAACGCCAGTCGTCACAGGGATTAACGTTCCACCAGGTCCTACCCATGTCGCATCTCCGACCGTGAAAGGATTAAATGGATTCTGGATTGGCACACTGATGCCGCTCGGACCGCTCAAGCCAACAGTCTGTCCCGGATTCCTGAATGGATCCGGCGTGAATGGCACCGCTGCCAGCGACGAATCGAAATACGAGCGCGCATATTTAAAGTCGCCAAATACTGTCAGGTACTTGTCGCACAGATCGCGCGTGAACGACCCGTAATACACTTGACGATCTCCCGGCGGTAACGCGGGGGTTACCGAAGCAAAGTTATAGAAGAAATAGTTGCCATCCCCCAAATGCCCATTGGGCGGATTGAAATATGAATTGCCAGCAATCACAAAGGGGTTTTTGTAAAGCGGGGAGGTTGCCGCGTTGGGAGCCGAATGCGGCTTCGGGGTTTGATCGCTGAAAAACAACCTCGGGAGCAAGCGCCGCGATCCTACGCGGCCAGGCTCATTGCCGCTGCGAGCATCGAATCCACCAAACTGGGTGAAATTCCCGTTCGAAGAAATGTCCCGGTCGCGACTGAAAACGCCACCAGTGCGCTCCCAGAAATCGGCAATAACCACGATGTCAGTTTTATCGTCTCCGGCGCCGGCCTTAATCCATGTCTCCCACTCGCCCATTTCATTGGACGCTCCCATATTTGTGTTTCCGTAGGTGCCGCCAATTTCCAAGCCACGGAATTTGTGGATCAGGAAGAAGTTGACCACGCCTGCGATCGCGTCGGATCCATACACAGCCGAGGCGCCGTCTTTAAGGATGTCAACGTGATCGATCATCGAGAACGGAATCAGGTTAATGTCCGGACCTCCGCTGCCGCCCGCAACGCCCAATGAACCGTAAGCGACGCGTTTTCCGTCGATCAGAATCAAGGTTTCCTTGGGCAAAAGGCCACGCAGGTTAAATTGGATGGTACCGTCACCGCCGTTACCGATATTCAGGTTAACAGTTCCGCCCGCCTGCTGCGGGATGAACTGCTGAAGGTCGGTGGCACTGCGAATACCGAGTTTTTCAATGTCCTGCGGCCGGTAGGTGTCCACTGGGTTCGGGCCGGTCTCTTCCGCAGTGGGAATGTTCGAACCGGTCACGACGACGCGCTCGACCTCAGCCGCAGACGGCGGAGGAGCTCCAGGCTCGGCAGGCACAGCCGGAGCTGGCAATTGCGCGAATGCGTTCGACGCAAGGATTAAGGGAAATCCGACGCTCGCCATTAAAGCGAGACGAACGAATCTAAACGTTTTTAGTGCGTTTTGTGTCATTAGTTTCTCCATTGGTTTGGTTAGGTTTCAGCACGGTTATTAAATTTCTAAGGCCCTGACAAGCTTTTTTTTCACTTTTTTGAATTTTTTTTGAACGACGAAATGAGGGCATTTGTCGCTCGAAGTTCCCCTCTAGCGGAAGGGGCCAAGGCCTGGCAAGCCTTTTTTTCACTTTTTTGAAAAATTTTTGAGCCCAAAAATGGCCTTTTTGAGGTCAAGGGTTACACGGATTGCGCGGAGAAGATTTGAATCAGGACGACAAATCTTCGCACCGTTCGTTAGGGGGGGTCCGCTTTTCCCATTCCGTCGCGGACGGATTGTCATTTTGGGGTTGAATCGAAAAGCAGGCCGGAACGGAACCGGGCCGAGGAAGCCTCGATTACACAGGGAAGGCTAAGGCGAAGCGAGCGGATCAAAGCGAGCCTCGTGATTGGCCTCGTTCAAGTGAAACGAATTGTAGCCACTTGAAAATGCCAGCCGATTGAGCGCGCCTTGCGACCCGATAATGAAAAGTACGAGACCCGCGAACAAGATAGTTTTGGGCCAGACACTTGGAATTCGCGACAGAACGCAATCAAACGCCTCGGCATAGAGCAGGAAGAATGGAACTGCGGC
>DASYSX010000011.1:0-4807 GCA_036002955.1 Candidatus Udaeobacter sp.
CCAAATTCTGCGATCTTTTGGTAATAGCCAAAGTCCCACTGATCCCATAGCGCGAACCATCGATTCGGGGTTGGTGCGTATTTGTCCCAAAGCATCGGGTAGCTCTTAACTCCGATAACGAAGAGCAGGGTCTTGATTGCCATGACCCAACCGATCACGATCCAGTCGTCGCTTGGGATGAAAGCAACGATTCGCTTAATTGCCTGCCGAATCGAGTTCAGCCCCGCTGAAGCTGTCATTCAACGTATTCTACGTTGATTGGAACGCCTATATATCCTTTGTCGTAGCCGTCGTTCAGAAATTTCCGAATAGTCGCGCGTCCGATCTCGCCATAATCGCGAGTAAAATCGTTCACGTACATGCCGATGAACTTGCTGGCGAGTTGCGAGTTCATGTCGCGCGCGTATGCCAGCGAATAAGCAACGGCTTCGTCCCGATGTGTGAGACCGTAATCGATGCTTTCGCGAATGATCTCACTGACGTCACGCCGCACTGGTGGCGGAATATCTTTGCGCACCACATTTCCGCCTAACGGCAATGGCAGCCCCGTCTTGCGTTTCCACCATTCACCAAGATCGACGATCTTCTCAAAACCGGAGCGTGCATAGGTGAGTTGGCCCTCGTGGATAATCAAACCGGCATCCGCGCGTCCGCTGTCTACGGCATCGAAAATCTTGTCGAACGGAACGACTACGAATTCGAATTCGCCGAGGAAAAGCTGAAGTGCCAGAAAGGCGCTCGTCATCTTGCCAGGGACAGCAATCGTTCCGCTGCGTAACGACTCGCGAACATCGACTTCTTGATTGGATGTTGAACGCTGAATGTTAGGCGTTGAATGTTTTCGAATTACAAGCGGCCCATATCCATCGCCCATGCTCGCGCCGCACGGTAACAGCGCGTATTTATCGGCAACATAAGCGTACGCGTGAATGGAAATGGCTGAAATGTGCAACTCGCCGCGTTGCGCCCGCTCATTCAACGTCTGAATGTCTTCCAGTCGATGTTCAAACCGATAACCGCGTAGATCGATTTTGCCTTTCGCCATCGCGTAGAACATGAACGCATCGTCGGGGTCGGGCGAATGCCCAAGTGTAAAGGTTTCACTGGGATTCTCTGTCATAGCAGGTTGTCATTCAGACAGTATCGCGTTTGATCGCTATACAAAAGACTGAGTTGCTCAATTTACGCACTCTCGTGCCGACGAATTTAGGCTGTAGCAATCTTTTGGGAGGCGATGTGGCAACGGCCATGCACGCCTTAGACTCGGCGCTTCGCACAGCGAAGCCGCTACAGTACAACAAAACAGCCGCCGCGCGGATTCGCGCGGCGGCTGAATTTGTATCTAGGAAACGCTGACTTCTCTAACAGCGCTCCTTGACAACAGTATTACCGATTCTCCACAACTCGCGGGGTTGGGCGAACCATCTCAAGCTGGGCGCTCACTTTTTGGATTTGTGCGGCCTGTTCTCTGAGCTGGGTCGTGAGAGTCTCTATTTGTTTCTGTTGCTGCGCGACCGTTGTTTCCAACTTATCAACTTTGTCGTTCATGGCTTGTTGATGAGGTTGGGGACGCAGGCGAGGTTGAGGTATGTTGCGATTAGGCACAGCAGGTGCATCAGCCCTACCGACGCCAGCGTCGTAGCCAAGGTGGTCGTTATCGAGGTCAAGAGTAACTACAACAACGCTGCCGCCAACTGGCTGAGGGTTGTTCCAGATACCGCCGACATAGCACTGTAAGGACCCGGCGCCGTTCCCGTTCGAGATGTCGCCGATGCGGATGGTACTGCTTTCGTTGTCAGCGTCCGTACCAACAAAGTTGCCGAGGTAAGTGTTATTGAAGCCAGTATCAATGTTTGCTCCTGCCCCTGCACCGACGGCTGTGTTCTCACTACCCGTCAGGTTACCTTGGAGGGCCGAAGCGCCAACTGCCGTGTTGTTATTGGCAGCGCCGCTTCCACTCGAGTCATTAACCTCGAGCGCAAGATCACCAACCGCCGTGTTCGCAGCGCCGTTGATGTTTCTATAAAGCGCGGAATCGCCAACAGCATTGTTACTGAATCCGGTCTCGTTATTGTTGAGCGCAAACGCGCCGAAAGCGCCGTTGAACGACCCCATACCGGTCTCATCGCCGTCGTTATGGAGCAGCGCGGCCGCTCCAACAGCTGAGTTTCGGGCGCCAAACCTATTAAGCAGAATGGCAGCAGCGCCAACTGCGGTGTTCGCATCTACGCCGTTACCATGGGTGAGGACCAGTGCTCCAGCACCAACGCCGGTATTGAAGGCCGCGCTGTCGACGCTAAAGAGCGCACGCCAGCCAAGCCCCGTATTCGCAATGCCGGTGGTGAGCAAGTTCATAGCCTGCTGTCCTTCGGCCGTATTGAATCCGGGGTATCCTCCGTCGGGAGGCGGAACGAGTGCTTGCGTTTGCGGCGCAAATGCAAAGCACACCAGAATGAGCGGGATGAGAAGGAACCCGCGCCATAACGGCAGCGAGCGAGCCGGATCTCGTCCGCATGAGACTAACTTATTAACTTGATTCAATGAATACATGAATGTGTTCTTTCTCTTTCCCGGTCGTGTTTGGATTGTTTTTATCTGTCACTGGGATCCGAACAGACAAAGAACCCTACCGGGCAAAAGTCCTTTCTCTATTTCGGAACCTTCCGACGTGATACACAATTTCGGTGCCGAGTGTCAATACTTTTTTTAACTGTTTTTGTGGAATGAACCCCATGACGCTCGCTCCAATGACAGTCTCAGCTCATGAGGTTCGGGGCGTTGACGATTAGGACACTTGCCGCTCGCTTTGCTGTTTGCGTTGAGACTCTGTTCCGGTAGCCTCAGACGTAATGGCACGCTCAGGTTTGGGTAAAGGTCTTGGCGCATTGATCGGAACCCCAGCGGTTGCTACGCCCCGAGACGGATCGGATACGGGCGAGAGAGTGCACCAGCTTGAACTGACCAGCATTGTGCCGAGTACATTGCAGCCGCGGAAGGACTTTGCGCGGGATGTACTGCTAGAGCTAATCGAGTCGATTCGGCAGCACGGTATCATTCAGCCCCTCATCGTCCGCCAGATCGGCACGCGATTTGAATTGATCGCCGGCGAGCGCCGGTGGCGTGCCGCGCAGGAACTTGGTCTTGCCACCGTGCCAGCCATTGTGCGCACAGCTAACGACTTGGAAGTTCTCGAACTTTCATTGATCGAAAATCTGCAACGCGCTGACCTGAACCCAATCGAAGAATCCCAGGGTTACGCGAGATTGGCTAACGAATTTGGAATGCGACAGGAAGATATCGCGCTCAAAGTCGGCCGCAGCCGCGCGGCTGTGGCCAATGCCTTGCGGCTTTTGGATCTACATCCACAGGTGCAGATCTGGTTAGCTCAGAACCTGGTTTCAGTCGGCCACGCCAAGGTGTTATTGGCCTTGAAAGCTCCGGAAGAACAGCTGCTCGCTGCAGAAACTGTTTTACGGCGCAACGCCACGGTGCGTGCGACGGAACGACTGGTTGGCCGGTTGCTTGGTATTGGTCGCGGACGACGCAAATCGCGGCGCGCCACTGGCGACTCTAGCGCCACGGCAACTGCAGTCGAGGATCTGCAAAATCGCCTGCAACAGCATCTGGCCACCCATGTCACGGTTCACCATGGAGAAAAGCGAGGGCGAATCGAGATCGAGTACTACGGAACGGACGATCTCCAGCGGATTATTACCGCTCTGGGCTTGCCGCCGGCAGACTAGGGGGATGGAACGTCGGAGTAGGGGAATAATGGAGTAGTGAATTCGCGCCACACATTTCTCTGTTACTCGATCACTCCATTACTCCTGCTCACGTTGGCTTGGATCGGAATTGCGCAGCAATCAGGAGCCTCAGAGGCGAAGATCTGGCAGGAGTTCTCGGGAGAGAAAGCGCTAGCTAATGTTCAACGGCTCGTTGATCTGGGCCCGCACCCCGCCGGCTCTGACGCGATCGGGAAAGCCAGAGATTACATAGAGGCGCAACTGCGGCAGTCGGGCTGGCAGGTAATCCGCCAGGCATTCACGGACGACACCCCACGAGGCAAAATTCACTTTGTAAATCTGATTGCGCGGTTCGCGGGCGACGGGACTCAGGCACCTTCTTTCTTATTGTGCTCGCATTACGACACGAAATTATTCGATACCATCCGCTTTGTGGGAGCGAACGACGGCGGCTCAAGTACTGGTCTGCTATTAGAGTTAGCCCGCGTGCTGGGGCAGCACCCGAATCTTGCCCGAAAAGTTGAGCTGGCGTTTTTCGACGGCGAAGAGGCGTTTGAAAATTTTTCTGCTACGGATGGTCTGTATGGGAGCCGCTACTTTGCTAGGCAACTCCAAGGCGACGACGCGAAAAAAATTCGCGGAGGAATCTTGTTCGACATGATTGGCGATCGTTCGCTTGATATTACGCTGCCCCCCGATTCGCCCTCGTTGCTCGCGCAGGATGTCTTTGCCGCGGCGGAAGCGCTGAAGCTGCGAAAATACTTCAGCTACCTCGACCGGAATCTAATTGACGATCACGCGCCGCTAAACGCCATTGGGATTCCGACGATCGACATCATAGATTTCAATTATCCCTCGTGGCACACCGCGGGAGATACGATGGACAAAATTAGCGCACAGAGTC
The DNA here is from genome assembly GCA_036002955.1 of Candidatus Udaeobacter sp. Lineage (GTDB taxonomy): Bacteria > Verrucomicrobiota > Verrucomicrobiia > Chthoniobacterales > UBA10450 > Udaeobacter. The sequence goes on from DASYSX010000011.1 coordinate 4,648, forward strand.
TGCAAGTCGTTGGTTCGGTCGCATTGTACTATCTCGCCGAATTCGGATTGAAACGGTGAAGCTGTAAAATTTCCGGATTGCGTGGAAGCATTTTTGTCGGCAGGCTGATCGCTGAACTGCCGACCATGGAGCGTCCCGCATCTGCGACACAGCCAAAGCA
>DASYSX010000012.1:0-4610 GCA_036002955.1 Candidatus Udaeobacter sp.
GCCTTCGAGATTGTTCCCTCATTCTTTTTTGCGTTAAAGCGAACGATACGTCAGCGACAGCGACACAAATGGCTCCATTCGTTAGGCCAGATGCGACGGTGGTTTGTTTGCAAAATGGCGTCGATAATGCAGACCAAATTCGCGCTGCGGCGAAAGTGGTAGCGGTGCCGGCTGTTGTTTATGTCGCGGTGTCGGTGCCGGAACCCGGCCGTGTGAAACATCTCGCACGTGGTGATTTGATTATCGGACCGCCGTCCGAAGGAATAACACAGCTCGCAGATCTCTTTGTTCGCGCCGGTATCCCGTGCCGTGTGTCCGATAATATCGAAGGCGAACTCTGGCTGAAGCTCCTGCGTAACTGCGCACTCAATGCGATCTCCGCATTGGGACACGTCCGTTACGGCCAAATCGCGCAAAATGATGATGCGAAAAAGCTGATGGAACAGATTGTGGGCGAAGTGCTGGCCGTGGCTCACGCCGCTCGCGTCGTTTTGCCGGGCGTCGATAATCGCCAGTCGGGAATGTCGGCGGCGATGGACCTCGCCAAGCAAATGGCGGATGCGTTTTCTTCAACCGCGCAGGATCTGAATCGCGGCCGGCCGACAGAAATCGATGCACTCAATGGCTACATTTCGCGTCGCGGTGCTGAGCTTCGCATCCCCGTACCGGTGAATCACGCATTGTTCACTCTGGTGAAATTGGCCGAACAAAAAGGCACGATCTAGCATCTTATTTTTTCGCACCTCGGCGCGGAGCGGCTTCTCGGATAGCGGCACGGCGGCCTGGTGATCTCAGCCGCAGTAAACCGCGCGAAGAAATAATTTAGAAAAAAAGTCTTGCGTGTGCAATAGTGATATAGTTAACTATAACACTATGACAAAGGAAAGCTCCAGCGCTCGGTTCCGGCTGCGCTGATCACGTGGTTCATGAAATGGAAGCGAATCCTGAAACGCAGCGTCCTTGTGGTTCTCGTACTCCTCGTAGCCTGGTTTCAATTCGCCTATTGGACTTCTGCCAACGACTGCCAGCGAAGTCTTCCTTCCGGAGGTGAGCGCATGAAAGCAATTAAGTTTTGCGAATACGGCCCGCCCGAGGTCCTGAAGGTGGAGGAGATCGAGAAGCCTGTTCCCAAGGACAACGAACTTCTAGTCAGAGTGCGCGCGGCATCGCTTAACTTCATTGACGCCGGCGTGGTGCGCGGCCCGTCGATCCTCCGGTTCATGACCGGTTTGCGAAAGCCAAAGTTCACTGGCTTTGGGCGCGACTTCGCAGGTGTGGTCGAGGCCACGGGTAAGGATGTTACTGAGTTTAAAACGGGCGACGAAGTGTTCGGGCTAAGATGGGGCTCGCTCGCGGAATACATATGCGCTCGGAAAGATCGCATAGCCTTGAAGCCAGCGAACATCACGTTCGAGCAAGCGGGTGCAGTTGGACTCGCAGGGCTGACTGCGCTGCAGGGCCTGCAGACAGGAAAGATCCACGCCGGCCACAAAGTGCTGATCAACGGCGCGTCTGGCGGTGTTGGAACGTTCGCAATTCAGATCGCAAAGGCGTTCGACACCGAGGTCACAGCAGTGTGTAGCATGCGCAACGTGGAGATGGCGCGGATGCTCGGCGCTGATCACGTCATCGACTACACGAAAGAAGACTTCACCAAGCGCGAGGAGCGCTACGATCTCATCTTCGATAACGTCAACAATCACTCCTTTTCCGAACGGCGCCGCGTGTTAAAGCCCGACGGCATCTGCGTCCTCGCCGGGATTGGCAGCGCGGGATTGCACCGGGGACAGTTGGCGCGAATCGCTGGGAACTTCACGGCTGCATGGCGATCGCGGTTTTTGGACCAGAAGTTCAAAAGCTATGTCACCGCGTCGAACCAGGCGGACTTGAAGGTGCTTAGTGACTTCCTGGCGGAAGGCAAAGTGACGCCGTTCGTAGAGAAAACCTACGCGCTTGATCAAATCGCGGACGCGCTGCGCTATTTCGAGGAGGGCCACGCCCGCGGGAAGTTAGTCATCAAGATTGGCGCCGTCGTGACCGACACAGGCGAATTGACGTCTGATGAATACATCCCTGCGACCGGTTTCTGGGCGACGCAGCCGGTGCGCAGCGTCGGCCTAACGAGGGAAGTGAACCATTAAGAATGAATCGTGAATGGAATGACACTCAACCAATCTATCGTCAGCTTCGCGACCGAGGCGTGCATATGATTCTCGATGGTGTGCTCAATGAAGGTGATCCCCTGCCATCGGTGCGCAATGTCGCAGCCGAGTTCCGCGTCAATCCGCTTACGGTGCTGAAAGCTTATCAGCAATTAGTCGATGAGGACCTGGTCGAGATGAAGCGCGGCCTTGGCATGTTCGTTAAACCCGGTGCGCGTGATCAGCTGCTAAAAGGCGAACGCCAAAAATTTCTAACCGACGAATGGCCGCGGATAGCGGAAAAGATCGAGAGGCTCGGTCTTACACAAAAAGAGTTGGATGCCGCAGCGGCGCGCCGCTCTTCATCGAAAAAACGTTAATGCCATGGCGACGATAGAAGCACGCGGTCTTCGCAAGACGTTCGGAACGACGGTCGCATTGGAGGGCATCGATTTGCATGTCGAGGAAGGGCGCATCCTCGGGATTATCGGGCCCAATGGCGCGGGTAAAACAACTGCGCTCAATGCCATTCTGGGGCTCACCTCATACGAGGGAGAATTGAAAGTTCTCGGTCGCGATCCCTGGACGAGCCGCGATGAGCTGATGCGCGACGTCTCCTTCATTGCCGATGTGGCAGTATTGCCGCGCTGGATTCGCGTGTCGCAGTTGCTCGATTACGTCGCCGGCGTGCACTCAAGATTCGATCGCGCCAAAGCGGAAAGATTTCTGGCAAGAACGACGATCAAACGCACGAGCAAGGTCAGGGAACTATCGAAAGGTATGGTGGCGCAGCTGCATCTCGCCATCGTGATGGCAATCGACGCGCGCTTGCTCGTGCTGGACGAGCCAACGCTTGGCCTCGACATCTTGTATCGCAAGCAGTTCTACGACTCTCTGCTGAACGATTATTTCGATCGCAGCCGCACGATCATCGTGACAACGCATCAGGTCGAAGAGGTCCAGGATGTTCTGACAGACCTCATGTTCATCGACCGTGGCCGCATCGTACTCGAGTGCAGCATGGAAGAATTCGACTCGCGTTACCTCGAAGTGATGGTGAATCCTGAGCATCTCGCCGCCGCACGGGCTCTCAAACCGATGCACGAACGGCCGGTCTTCGGGCGCAGCGTGCTGTTATTCGATGGTGCTGACCGCCACGAACTTGGAACGATGGGCGAGGTGCGCCGCCCGAGCATTGCCGATTTGTTTGTGGCCGTGATGAGTCCGCACTCACAAAACGTTTCCGTCGCTGATTCACTTCGACGTGACGAGGTAACAGGTCAGGCAAATCAAGTAGGAGCAGCTAAATGAATAAAACTAATCGTTGTTATTTCTCGTTTAGCAGTCGGCGCATGGCGTTCTGGGGAGCGCACGCGTATCGCGTGCTGGCGAAGGCATTCTGCCTTCACGAACTTCCCAATCGCTTCTCTGGGCTGACAAGCTACGAAAAAAGAAAAGTTCGTTGCCGCAAAATGCGGCAACCAGCACGCTACAAGCGTGCGCTCCCCCAGAACGCCTTCGTCGCGTCAGCTTTATCTATCAAATGAATAGCGAATCGAATATTGCGAGTTCCGGGGTCAGCGACGCCGGCTACAGACCTGCCACAACGCAGCCGTTCTATTGGTCGGTCTGGCGGGAAGTTTGGGAGAACCGGTCGATCTACGTCGCGCCAATACTCGTTGCCGTTGTTGTGTTATTCGGTTTCCTCGTCAGCACGATTGGGCTGCCCGAACGCCGCCGGCAAGTTTTATTGCTCGATCCTGTAAAAACGCGAGCTGCAATTGAAGCGCCCTATGACATGGCGGCAATCATGTTGATACTGACCGCCTTCGTTGTTGGCGTGTTCTATTGTCTCGACGCGCTATACGGCGAACGCCGCGATCGCAGCATTCTGTTCTGGAAATCGTTGCCGGTCTCCGATCGCACCACATTGCTCTCTAAGGCCACAATCCCGCTGGTCGTTTTGCCGCTTGTAACGTTTGCGATCGTAGTAGCGACGCACTTGCTCATGATGCTTTGGACCAGCGTGCTGCTGATAAGTCATGGTATGAGCCCAGCATCGACTTGGACATACGTTCCGGTTTTTCGGAATTCATTTGTTCTTCTTTACGGATTAGCCGCGATCGCTCTTTGGCACGCGCCGATCTATGGCTGGGCTCTGTTGATTTCAGGCTGGGCGCGGCGAGCAACTTTTCTTTGCGCAATCCTGCCGTTTTTCGCGATCGCATCTTTTGAGAAAATCACATTTGGCACCTCCCATTTCGCCTCAATGTTGAAAGATCGTTTGATGGGATTCGCACCGACGGCCTTCGCTTTTAACATGCATTCCGTAAATCGCCCACAACTGACCCCATTCACATATCTGAGCTCCCCCGGCCTTTGGCTCGGACTGATAGTTGCCGCGGCATTTCTCGTCGTGGCAATCCGCTTACGCCGTTATCGCGGACCGCTCTGATTCATATGACCGTT
>DASYSX010000013.1:0-1868 GCA_036002955.1 Candidatus Udaeobacter sp.
ATTTGCTGATCGCGCGGGAACGACAAAGAAAAACAAGCAGGCAACCGCCACGGCCGCGAGGATTGCTGCCACAAGAGTCACTAACACAGCCCGCTTAGGACGTTTAATTTCGGTGACCTTAGAATCGCTACGCGATTCGGCTTGCGACAACGATCTTTCCGCTTCGAGGTTCCCCTTGAGGATGCGGAGCTCGGCGAGCATCTCCTTGATTGTCTGGTAACGTTCATCGGTGTTTTTGCGCAAGGCCTTTTGCAGAATCGATTCGAGTTTGGCTGGAACATCTGGCGATATGCTGGATAAAGGTGCTGGTTCCGCTGTCAGGATGGCGGCGATGCAGTCGCTGTACGTCTCGCCGCGAAACGGCGGGCTACCTGCCACCATTTCGTAGAGCACTACGCCCAAGCTCCAAATGTCGGACCGGGCATCCACTTTCTGACCGCGCGCCTGTTCCGGAGACATGTAGTGCGCCGTACCTAACACCAGGCCAGGTCGGGTTTGCAGCAGCGCCGTTGTTTCAATCCTGTGATCGTCTGACGCCGGCTTTTGCTCAGTCAGTTTGGCAATCCCGAAGTCGAGCACTTTCACGTATCCGTCTGGTCGGAGCATGATGTTCTCAGGTTTGATGTCGCGGTGTACGACACCCGCCTCATGCGCGGCAGACAGTGCCGAAGCTACTTGCACGGCGATTTCCAACGCCTTAGGCACACTCATTCTGCCGGGGGTGAGAGCAGCGCGAAGCGTCATGCCTTCGATGAACTCGGTGGCGATGAATTGCACGTTTCCCTCCGCGCCAATCTCGTAAACCGTTAGAATGTTCGGGTGATTTAGCGCCGAGGCAGTTCGCGCCTCATTTTTGAACCGGCTCAACTGCGCCTCGTCCGTTGTCACGCTATCTGGCAGGAGCTTGAGCGCGGCTTTGCGCCCGAGTCGCTCGTCCCGCGCCAGATAAACCTCACCCATTCCGCCGACGCCGATCAGCGATTCGATCAGGTAATGACCGATTAATTTTCCGATCAATGCATCAGTGCTGTCGTTAGGCACCAGTTCGGGAGCGACTTTGAATGCTGGTATTTCAATAAAATTCTCTGCGCGCTCATGCGAGGTGAACAAAGACTCTACCTCGCGGCGCATACCTTCGTCATCGTGACAAGTCTCATCAAGAAAGGCGGCCCGCTCCTCGGGCGCACGGTCGATGGCTGACTGGAAAAGATCGTTGACCTGTTTCCAGCGCTCAGGCTTCAACTTTCTTCCTCGCTCAGTTCGCGGTAAAGCCAGGCCTTGGCCATGGTCCATTCGCGTTCCACAGTCCGCTGAGAGAGTTTTAGAAATTCAGCCGTCTCTTCGACGGACAAACCGCCGAAGTAGCGCAGCTCAACAATCTGACTTTTCCGCAGGTCCTGCGCCGCCAGGCTTTCCAACGCTTCATCGAGGGCGAGTAATTCCTCCGATCGCGTTTCTGTTATTAGTGCAGCTTCATCCAAGGTCACTTTCATTGCGCCGCCACCACGCTTGAGTGACTGGCGTTCACGGGCATGGTCGACCATGATGCGCCGCATCAACTGCGCGGCCACCGCGATAAAGTGCGATCGGCCTTGCCAGACCGGCTTCGTGTCATCGACCAGCCGCAGATAGGCTTCATTGAGAACGGCAGTGGTTTGAAGCGTGTGCCCGGCGCGCTCCCGGCTCATGTAATGGTGAGCGAGTCGGTGCAATTCGGGTTGCACCAGCGGGACTAATTTCTCCAGCGCACGGTCGTCTCCATTGCTCCAATCCCCGAGCAGTTGGGTGACCTCTTGTCGCGTGGATAAGGGCGTCGTCATGCAGCCTGTTCGACGGCGCTAAGTCTAACACGACGAAGCAAATTTCAC
>DASYSX010000014.1:0-3958 GCA_036002955.1 Candidatus Udaeobacter sp.
CCAGCCTTCGCATAAAGCTACGGCGGGGCAAGCGACTTCCGCCGCCGCTGAGCCGGCGCGCCCGGCGGTCACGCCCTACCAACGCGCCACGGCGTGGCAGACCCTGCCAATGACAAAGGGAGTTAATCACGAAGCACACGAAGGAGCGCGCTCCTTTTGCAGCCGTACAAGCGGCGTTATCCTTTGGTAAATGCAAATCGTCGGGAAATATCTGCTTTTCGCTGCGATCGCTACGACTGGCTGCCGCCAACAAACTCCGGCCGCTGCCGATTTTGCAGCGCAGCGCCAGCGGATGGTCGAGCAACAGTTGAAGGCGCGCGGCATCAAGGACCAACGCGTGCTTGCAGCCATGGCCAAGATGCCCCGCGAAGAGTTTGTTCCCGCAGATGAGCGAATCGACGTGTACGAAGATGGGCCGTTGCCCATCGATTACGGTCAAACCATTTCCCAACCGTACATCGTGGCTTTTATGACCGAGCAACTGCGACCGAAACCCACCGACCGTGTGTTAGAAATCGGGAGCGGTTCAGGTTATCAGGCAGCGATTTTAGCCGAGCTCGTGACGGACGTTTATACCATCGAGATCATCGAACCGCTGGCCAAGAGTGCGGAAGCGACGATGCAACGCTTGGGCTACAAGAACGTGCATATCAAGGTCGGCGACGGTTACCAGGGCTGGCCCGAAGAAGCGCCCTTTGATGCAGTCATTGTGACGTGCGCACCGGAAAACGTTCCGCAACCGCTTATCGATCAACTGCAAAACGGCGGGCGCATGGTTATTCCTGTCGGCGAACGATTCGCGCAGCAGCTTTATCTGCTCGAAAAGAAGAATGGCCGGTTGAAAGAAAGCGCCACCCTGCCGGTTCGCTTTGTGCCGATGCAGCGCGAAAAGAAGTGAAATGCTGTAGCGTGCGCTGTCTCAGCGCACTGGGCATTAGCGTCAATTTCGCCATCCGCTGAGGACAGCGGACTCTACAGCTATTTAATCGCTGCCAGTTTCTTCAGGTCAACGCGCTTGCTCCACTCTTGTAATTCGCCCGGCTCCTGGTTTTGCAATTCTATCTGGACGAAATAACGATTGGCAATCATCACCCACAGAGAAGCGTGTTTTGTGTCTTTCTCAAAAGTTTCAAAACCTGGATTGCCATCGATACTCACCGATTTGGCGTATCCTTCGCTGGTGTCGCTGTTGCTCTTCCATGCTTCGGTGGTAGCGCTGACGTAATCAGGGTTCGCGACTGAATCGAGGATGCTAATCGCAGTGCTCAGTGACTTTTCTCCTTCGCCCTTGCGATAATCGCGATGCACGTTCGTGATTTTAAATCCGCCGACATCCTCGGTCGAGCCCTCTGGCTTATCGGCAGTCCAACCCGACGGAGGCTCCGGTAGAATCGGCAGTAACTTCTGATAATCGATCGCGTCAGGCACAAGCATCGGTTCGTTTTGTGCGCGCATCGCGCCGAGCCCAACTGCCATAACGAACGTCAGTAAAAAAAATCCGGCGCGTGCCAGAGAACAACCACGAGCCATTGATTTCATGTGACGCGTTCCTGCCCGATTACTATACCCGATTGACTTTACCTCGGCTGTCAAGACGCTTGCGGGATGCGCATATCCGAGCGCGATCCTGGTAGGGACATCGCGCTGCGATGTCCGGACGGCGCAGCGCGCCGTCCCTACCAAACAATGTGGCTTGCAATCGCAATCTGTATTCTCGCGGTAGCAACACGGCTGGTTTTCATTAATCAGCCTTACATCGATCATTGGAGCTGGCGGCAAAGCGACGTTGCGGCGATTGCGCGCAATTTTTTACAAAACGGATTTCGTTTCGGCTATCCGCAGATTGATTGGGCAGGCAACGCGCCCGGTTACGTCGGAACGGAATTTCCAATTTTGCCCTTCATCGCAGCTGTTTGCTACAAGTTTGCCGGTGTTCACGAATGGATGGGGCGAATTCAGGCGGTCATTTTATTTGCGGTTTCGCTGCCATTTTTCTTTTTGCTCGTTCGCGAGATATTTGGAAGCACGGCAGCGGTTTGGGCCAGTTTCTTTTATTGTTTTGCGCCACTAAATATTTTCGCCGGTCGTTCATTCATGCCGGATGTGCCGTCCCTTAGCTTCGCAATTGTCGGGTTGTATTTTTTTCTGCGCTGGGTCCAGCATGCTGAATCCTGGTCATTCTTCGCCGCCGTCACCGCGATTTCGCTGTCGTTGCTTCTCAAGATTACGAGCATCCTCATCGCCGCGCCGCTGGTGTACGTTCTTGTTGTAGGGCGTCTGTGTCAGACGCCAGGCGTTTCACAGAAACGCCCTACAATTCTCGGCGCTATCGTCTTTAGCGCGATCGCGCTGTTACCGTCTGCGATCTGGTACTGGCACGCGCATCAAATAGCAGAGAGATTTTATCCTCATCACTTCTTTGGCGCAGGCGGGATTAAAATCGAATCCTTCTCCTGGTACTGGCACATTGCACGACAGACTTTTGTCTCCAGCCTCACACCGCCTCTCTCAGTGATGGCGCTCGTCGGTCTGTTTGTCCCGCAGTCGCGGGATCGAAGGTACTCTCGCCTTTTTCATTGTTGGCTGGCTGCCATGATTGTTTTCATCATCGTTGTCGGCTACGGGAATCGCCATCGGTGGTACCAGCTTCCGCTGGTGCCGATCGTCGCTGCGTTTGCGGGTGCCGCATGCGCCTTTGTCGGCTCGAAAATTTCTTCGCGAGTCATCGCAGTAATATTGTCGGTTGTGCTCGCGAGTGCTTTCACAACCCTCGCGTTCTGGTACGTGCAACCGTTCTACCAATCGTCTGCGGCGCAACTTCGCGATGCCGGTCTGGAATTGAAAAAAGCGACACGGCCGAATGCGTTGATCATAGCTGCAGACATGGGGGATCCGACCATCCTTTACTATGCCGAGCGCAAGGGCTGGCATTTTCTGGAGCAGAACGCGACTTACAACGGCAACCCGGACGACAGCGAACAGGCAATCGAAAATCTTGAGCGCTTGCAGCGCCGAGGAGCAACGCATTTTGTTTTCACCAGAAATACCTTTTGGTGGTCCCAGTCGTATCCAGAATTCGTCGGCTATTTGAGCAAACAGGCGACGCTGATCGACGCGACGCCTGAATTTAGAATTTACAAGCTGAGTGCGCGTCGACATGAGAAGGCTCTCCGTCATGTCGAGCAAAAGTCGAGACATCCCGCGAGAAAACCCGAATGCTAAACCACGGGATGGGAAGGCTGGTCTCGCCGCCTCCCTCGCCTGTAAGGGCATCATGCTGGCAGGGCTTCCGGTTTATCGTACCACAGGCATCCTGCCTGTGGGGCAACCGGGCGTCCCGCCTGGTTTCGCTTATTCCCAGCCGGCAAGATGCCTGCCGGCGCCACAGCCAGGATGGCTGTGCTCCTTCGTGTTACACTGGATAACTCATGAGACACAAGCATTCCGATTACATGCACTGGTCTAAGACGCAGAGCCGTGCGCGATTCAATCTCGCAACGAGTGGCGTGGCTCCATTTCCTTTTCGCGAGTTGCCGATTGATCTGAAGGAGCTCGAAATCAACGGCGACGACAGCTACGGCTACCCGCCGCTGCAGCAAGCGATCGCTACGCACCACGGAATCGAGCCCGACTGCGTCGTGGAATCTGCCGGCACTTCCATGGCGAACCATCTCGCCATGGCTGCAATCATGGAACCAGGAGACGAAGTTTTGATCGAGCATCCAGCGTACGGACCGATTCTCGACATCGCCCAATATCTTCAAGCAAACGTAAAACGCTTCGGGCGCGTCGAAGAAAATGGATGGGCAATCGACCCAGATGAGGTTCGTCCTTGCGTCACGCCTAAGACGCGCCTCATCGTGATCACGAATCTTCATAATCCCACGAGCGTGCTGACGCCGGACTCGGTCCTGCGCGAAATCGGCGATATCGCCCGGAGCGCCGGCGCGCTTGTGCT
>DASYSX010000015.1:0-4584 GCA_036002955.1 Candidatus Udaeobacter sp.
TCCGATGCAACGCCGTAACTCCGCCGGCGATCACTCCCTGCACGAGATGCATGGGCGCGCCGAAAGTGGGCGGGATTTCGCTGGCGTCCAGAACGCCGATGCGTCCGCTGCTTCCGGCGCCGACGTAAAATAGCCGACCACTATTTCGCACTGATTCCGTCACTATTTCTATTGCACGGGCGAGATCCGCCGACGCACTCCGCAAAGCTTCCTGAACAAACTTCTCTTCCTCCACAAATAATTGAACCAGCTCGTGGGCGGTCATTTTTTCCAAATTTTGCGATCGCGGATTGCGTTGCTCAGTTAATGCGGAAGCCAGGCCAACGACCTCGCGTTGCGACGGCTGCGGCTGAAACATCGCGTGATCGTGCGCTTCTGCTGCGAGCCACACAGCGCCTAGCTCCGGCGCGCGTTCGGCAGTTGTTACGCGAGCATCCGGAAGATTCTTCTTCAGCCGCCGGCGAAACGCGTGTGTGTAGATCGAGTCACGATAAAAAAGCCCACCGATGAGCACGACCTTTGGCGCGAGCACGTGCAGGCGATCGGCGACTGCCTCGGTGTATTCGCATAGCACGCGCGCGCCTTCTTCGATGATCTCCATCATGCGCGTATCACCAGCGGCGGCAGCCTCAAATACAACCGGAGCGAGCATGGCGATATCCATTTTGTCTGCCGCTTGAACCCAGCGAACGAGTTCATCAAGGTTATTCAGCGAAAGCGCATGAAGGATCTTCGCGGTGAAATCCATTTCGGCATGCCGCAAATCGTGTTCGCGCAAAATCAGGCGCAGCGCCTGCATGGAAAGGGAGTAGCCGCCCCCGGCGTCTCCCAGGATGTGGCCCCACCCGCCGGCTCGCTCAAGCCTGTCGCCGCGGCGGCCGGTCACCGATGATCCACTTCCGGCGTTGACGACGATGCCATCACAATGATCGAGCGCCGCCGCGAGGCCGGAATGGCGGTCGCTGCCGGTTACGATTTTCACCTTTGGCCAGATTTCGAGACAGATTTGCCTAAGCGCGTCACGGTCTTCGGCTGTTGCGCAACCGGCTAGGAAAACTCCAGCGCAATCGATCTCCTTTGGCAGTTCGCCCAGGATTGCACGCAAACGCTTAGGTGCAGTGAGGCGAAAATTCGAGGCCTCCAGTTTTCCTTGTTCCAGAATACGAAATTCCCGAGCGGGAGCATCCGGACCTGTCGGGACTACGGTTTCGACCAACGCCCAGGCCGTTTTCGTACCGCCGCCTTCCACCCCGAGAATGCGTCCACAGTGTTTCACGATTGGTTATCCTTAGCCGCTATTGCGGCAATTTGAAAGCTCGTTGCTCTTTAGCGCTGTCATCCTGAGAGGAGCGAAGCGGAATCGAAGGACCCCGCGAAATTACCTTCAGTTTTGCCACGAGATTCCTCGACTTCGCTCGGAATGACGACGCGCGAACATTGCCGAGCTTTCGCACGCTCGTATCATGCTCAACGTCGATGGACCGAACCGAAGCTGAGAAAAACATCGCGCAATTGCGAGAGGAAATCCGCAAGCACGACCGGCTGTATTATCAGGACGCCGCGCCTGTCATCAGCGATCGCGAGTACGACCGGGTTTACAAACAGCTTGTTGATCTCGAAGCGCAGTTTCCTGATCTGCTCACGCCCGATTCGCCAACTCAACGGGTCGGCGGAAAACCGCTTCAGGCGTTTGGGCAAATCCAGCACCGCGCGCCGATGCTTAGCCTCGACAACACCTATTCCGAAGAAGAGGTGGTGAATTTTTACAAACGACTCACGCGCCTGTTACCGGACGAAAAAATCCCCGTCGTTATTGAGCCCAAAGTGGACGGCGTCGCGGTCTCCGTGATGTACGAAAAAGGCCGGCTAAAGTATGCCGCCACCCGTGGCGACGGTCTCGTCGGTGACGACATCACTCAAAACGTCAAAACAATTCGCTCCGTGCCGCACCAACTGCGTGGTGATGCGCCAGACATTTTTGAAGTACGCGGCGAAGCTTATCTCGACAAAGCAGGCTTCGAGAAATTAAACCAGGAGCGGAAAGCCGCGGGTCTTCCGCTTTTTGCGAACCCGCGCAATGCGGCTGCCGGTTCTCTAAAGCATCTTGATCCAAAAGCGGTCGCGCTACGACCACTCGGAATCGTTTTTTACGGTACGGGTGTAGTTGAAAGCGCGGACGTCGATCTTCACTCGAAAATTTTCAGCTTGTTCAAGCAACTCGGTCTGCCAACCCACGAGAAATGGTGGCTGGCCGAATCGGTTGACGAGATTCTAAAAGCAATCCGCAATCTCGATGAGATACGGCGCAATTTTCCCTATCAAACCGATGGCGCAGTAATAAAAGTGGACGCGCTCGCGCAGCGCGAGCAGCTCGGGTTTACCGCGAAATCCCCGCGGTGGGCGATCGCTTACAAATACGCGGCCGAACGTGTCGAGACCCGTTTGCAAGACATCATCATTCAGGTCGGACGCAGCGGAATCCTCACGCCTGTGGCGGTGCTGGAGCCTGTGCTGGTGAGCGGAAGCACCGTCGCTCGGGCCACCTTGCACAATGAGGACGAAATCAAACGCAAAGACATTCGCATCGGCGACACCGTCGTGATTGAAAAAGCCGGCGAAGTCATTCCTGCTGTGGTTGAAGTTGTGAAATCGAAGCGACCCCGGGCCACCAAGGCGTTCGATTTCGCCAAACACGTTCACGCAAAATGCCCGGTATGCGGCGGTCCCATCCGACGCGACCCTGAATTTGTGGCGTGGCGTTGCGAAAATCTGTATTGCCCGGCACAGACAACGCGACGCGTGGAATTCTTCGCCGCGCGCGGCGCGCTGGATATTGAAAGTATCGGCGGAATTGTCGCGGATAAACTTGTTGAGCGCGGCCTTGTGCGCGAACCGCTGGATCTTTTCGACTTAATGGTCGAGCAACTTGCGAAACTGAATCTCGGCACAGAAGAAGCCCCGCGCGTTTTCGGCGAGAAAAACGCGACCAAGGCGATCAACACAATCGCGCGCGCGAGAACGTCGCCGCTATCGCGCTGGCTGTTTGCGCTGGCGATTCCTGATGTCGGAAAGACGACAGCAACCCAACTCGCCCGCTTCCATGACACGATCCAGGACGTTTCTAATTCGCAATTGCTCCGCGACGTCGTGGACTATCACGAAAAGCGCGGCGACAAGAAATCTGCCAAAGAAATCGCCGAACGATTAATCAAATCCGGGTTTGCGAAACCATCGAAGAGCAAGGCAGCCAGGGACGGTATCGTAACCGAAATCGGTCCCGTAGTTGCGCAAAGTGTCCTCGATTTCTTCGCGTCGCTCAGTGGCAAAAAAATTCTACGGCGATTAAAAGAACTCGGCATTGAGCCGAAGAGCGAAAAAGTCTCGGCAAAAAAATCAGCCGAACTGCCGCTGGCAGGAAAAACATTTGTGCTGACGGGCACGCTGCCGTCAATGACGCGTGAAGAAGCAGCGGAAAAAATAGAAGCGCTCGGCGGTCACGTGACCGGCAGCGTAAGCAAAAAAACCGATTACGTTCTCGCAGGCGCCGATCCCGGTAGCAAATTCGACAAGGCAACAGAACTCGGTGTAAAGATCATCGACGAGGCCGAGTTCAGAAAAATACTGTGAGCGGAGTTTCGTCGTCCTGACTGCACCACCACGTGCGCAGCGCGAAAATCAAAAACAGAATTTAGCGTATGTTTCGTACAGATTTAAGTTCGCACCGCTGAATTACGCGATCGTTTCGGAAGCTGATAAACCGGCAGTCGCCGGCAGCGGCGAATGAAATTCGCTGATTGCTTACGATGGCTGTTTGGTGACTTGAGCGGCTTGATTTTTGATCCACGCTTCCACTCTTTCTTGCAGCAGATCTAACGGCATCGCGCCGCCGTTCAATATTTCGTCGTGGAACGCTTTGAGATTGAATTTTTCTCCGAGTTGCCTCTTCGCCGAATCGCGCAGCTTGAGAATGGTTAGCTGACCCATCTTATAAGCCAGCGCTTGCCCAGGCCACGCGATGTACCGGTCCGCTTCAGTCTGCGCCAGCGCGTCGTTAATGTCGTTGGCGTGCATGTAATCGATCACCTGTTGGCGACTCCAGTTTTTGTCGTGAATCCCGGTATCGACCACCAGCCTGACGGCGCGAAGCATTTCTGAATTCAACCGGCCGTAGTCAGACACAGGGTCCTGGTAAAAACCGATCTCTTTGCCTAACACTTCGGAGTAGAGCGCCCAACCTTCGGCATACGCGCTAAAAAAACCGTGCAGCCGAAACTTCGGCAAGCCTTCCAGCGTCTGGGCGATACTGATTTGCAGGTGATGACCCGGAACGCCCTCGTGATAGGCAATCGCTTCGTCGTCCACTAAGGTACGCTTGGTCGGGTTGGAGACGGCAACAACGACACGACCAGGACGTTTCCCATCTGGCGTGCCTGGTACGTAATGGGTCGCGGCGGCTTTGGCGAATTCAGGGATTGGTTCCACCGTGACTGGCGACTTTGGCAGCAATCCAAATAGTTCCGGCAGCTTCGGCTCCATCTGGTGGATGTATTTTTTGTAGTCATCCAGAATCTGTTGCTCGCTGGT
>DASYSX010000016.1:0-3512 GCA_036002955.1 Candidatus Udaeobacter sp.
GCCGCTCTTCCGAAGCTTCGAGATCAAGGCCGTTCCGGATGCAGCACCGCAAGTACCGAATCGAACGCCACGCCCGCAGCAACCGGCAGGGCGCCGGCCTCGCTTTCGCCCCATTGCTACGGCACGGCAAGCGAACGAAGGTTGAACTTTATGGGACACAGCAAAGGCAGAGACAATGTTAAGAAGCGCGCAAGACGCCGGAAAAAGACTGATCGCCTTGCGCTCGCCAAGCAGCCTTCGCCTGAGGCTCCGGCTCGCCAGGGCGAAAAACACGCGGCGAAATAGCGCGTCCTACTTCAGCTATCACGCAGTTCGCTACGATCGCATTCTATAGCTGAATGGACTGGTAAGCTGGGTCAAGCCGCAAAGGAAGCCGCGGCGATTCGCCACGGCACTCCGCGGCTCATCCGAAGACAATGATTGCAATGGATCCGCGCGGCCGTTGTAATCAGCAACGGTGCAAGTGCGCACGCGACGCGATTTTCTTTCTCTTACCGGCAAGAGCCTCGGCCTGGCCGCGCTTTCGTCGACGACGGTCGCATCGTTGTTGAGAAATATCGAAGCAGCGTCGAAGACTGTCGCGCATCTGACCCCGGAGGAAGTGGCGACAGATGAAGATTACTGGGCCACCATTCAAAACTCATTCAGCGTCACGCGTGGCATCATAAATCTGAATAACGGCGGCGTGTCGCCGAGTCCCCGGATCGTCACTGAGGCGCTGGTTCGTTACATCTGGGAACAGGAGGAGGCCACCGCTTACACCATGTGGCAAATTCTCGAGCCGCAATGCGAAACCATTCGCACCGGTCTGGCCGAGTTGTTCGGCTGCGATCGAGAAGAAATCGCGATCACGCGCAACGCTTCGGAATCGCTCGAGACTCTGCTCATGGGCATGGACTTCAAGCCCGGCGACGAAATTCTCACCACCACTCAGGATTACCCGCGCATGCTCACCACGTTGCGTCAGCGGGAGAAGCGGGAAAACCTCAAACTTAAACTCATTCAGATTCCGATTCCGGCGAAGAGTCTCAACGAGATCAGCGCCGCATTTGAAAAGGGAATCACCGACCGCACCCGCCTGCTCCTCATCTCTCACATGATCAACATCACGGGCCAGATCACTCCAGTGAAAGCAGTATGCGACATGGCGCGGGCGCGCGGTATCGAGACTATCGTCGACGGCGCGCATTCGTTCGCCCAGTTCAATTTCAAGCAAAGCGATCTCGGCTGCGATTACTTCGGCACAAGCCTGCACAAATGGCTGTATGCGCCGAAGGGGACCGGCATGCTTTACGTGAAGCGGGATAAAATTGAAAAACTGTGGCCGCTCATGGCCGCTGAATCCAAGCAGGCATCCGACATTCGCAAATTCGAAGAGATCGGCACCCACTCAGCCGCGCCGAAGCTGGCCATTGGCGAGGCGCTCGTTTTCCACAATGGAATAGGCGGAAAGCGCAAAGAAGCGCGGTTACGTTACCTTTCGCGTTATTGGATGAACCCGCTCAAAGACGTGCCGAAAATTCGGTTCAATACTTCGTTCGACCCGAACCAATCGTGTGCGATTGCAAATGTGCAGATTGAGGGCACTAATCCCGAGGCTGTCACGAAATATTTGTTCGACAAGCACCACATCTTTACCGTGCCGATCATGCACCAAGAATTTCAGGGTATTCGCATCACACCCAACTTGTACACGACCGTGGGCGAGCTCGATCGATTCTCTGAACAGATGGAACTCATCGGGCGCAAGGGATTACCTTCCTAGGCATCAGAGCGCCATCTTCCTCTTCCGCTTCCTGTTAGTCTCTATACGTTGGGTCATCAGACTCCGCTACGGCGGGAGAAGAGAGCCAACGCCAGCTCCAGAGTCTGATTTCTTACGACCTCGCATGCGATGGAATGCGTTGCTTTCTATGGAATTGATTGAGGAGGATTTTTTATGCGTCGGGAAAGCATGAGGAAAGCCAGCAATGCTCGTTCGGCAAAGAAGCAAAGGATGGGTGGCGTTGGAATGGTCACAAAGGGTTCAAGCGGAAGACCGAAGGCCAGTCCGCCGGGCGCGCCGCGCGGCCACACCAGGGAGAATCAAACGACAAGCACTAATGTACCCGCGGAAGTGCCGAGAAATTTTCTTCACAAACTTGGCGAAATGCACACAGCCGAAAAAGAGCTGACGCTTGCATTGCCGCTCGTAGCGAAGGCGGCGAAGTCCAAGGACCTGAAGACGCTGCTAGGCATTCATCTCAAAGAAACAAAAGGCCACGTCAAGGCGCTTGAGAGCGCGGCTGAATCTCTGGGCAAGAAACTGCCATCCAAAAGCTGCAAACAAATGACGAAGCTAATCAAAGAAGGCGTGAAGGTGATTGCGAAAAGATTAGTCTCCGGCGACAAAGATCAGGAGCTGATCGGCGTCGGCCGAAAAATTGAGCAGTTTGAAATCGAGAACTACACACCGCTAGTCGCTGAGGCGGAGCGACTCGAATTCACCCACGAGACGGCGTTGCTGACGTCGATTCTCAACCAGGAAAAATTGGCGAATGAACTGCTCGGAGCGCTGGGGCAAGGGAAAGGTCCACTCGATAAACTGGTGAAGAAAGTTGTTCTTGAACACGCGGGGGCATCGACGTCCTCAGCGCGGGCAGCTTAGGCAGCCAATTCCGAAAGCGACGAGTCGCATCTCCCAACTCGCGCGAAACGCAGACATCCAATCCATACGATTTCTTCGCTTTGATGCCGCTCCGCATCCATCTGGATGCAGACAAGAGAGATTGTTGCGGGTTTCTTCATCGCAGAAGAGAATGGCCGGCTTATGCGACTGATTCGAAATGCAATCGTAATCGGTTTCGCGATTATGTTGGCGATCGGGCCCGTGCGCGCAGGAGAGTTCGATTCGATTCTGCGTTGGCGAAACATTGGACCTTATCGGGGCGGGCGGACACGTGCGATTTGCGGCGTGCCGTCACAGCCGAACGTTTTCTACATGGCGCCCGTGAACGGCGGCGTTTTTAAATCAATTGATTACGGGCGGACGTGGCAGCCGATTTTCGATGATCAGCCAACGGCATCGGTCGGTGCGATAGCAGTCGCGTTATCAGATCCCAATGTCATTTACGTTGGCAGCGGTGAAGGATTGCATCGGCCGGATCTTTCAGTCGGTGACGGCGTTTATAGATCGATCGACGCCGGAAAAACGTGGACGCATCTCGGATTGCGCGATGGTCAGCAGATTCCGCAATTGGCGGTGGATCCAAAAAATCCAAACCGCCTCTTTGTGGCCGTAGCCGGTCATCCGTACGGGCCTAACGAGGAACGCGGTGTTTATCGATCCGTCGATGGCGGCAAAACATTCGAAAAAGTTCTGTATCGCGATGAGAACATCGGCGCGAGCGATGTGCAGATCGATCCGAGCAACCCGGAAATTGTTTACGCTGCGCTTTGGGAATCGCGGGAAGGCCCGTGGGAAAACGGCGTGTTCAACGGCAACGGCGGCGGCATTTTCAAATCGGTCGATG
>DASYSX010000017.1:0-3184 GCA_036002955.1 Candidatus Udaeobacter sp.
AGTATCGCTGATCATGCGCGACAGGGCTGCATTCGCAGCGTTGGTTCAGTCAAGCGACGTTGACGTTTGTTAGGCGAAAGGGGACGCCACCGTCTTTTACCTGGGTGCAGAGCAACCGGTGATGTCGCATAACGCCATTGATGCGGCGTAGACAGGCATCCTAAAGTGGGACAGCACAGCTTGAATTTTCCTGCGTGCAAACGGCGAATGTCCACCTGCCGGCCCTTGAATTTTCTTCCACAAAGAGTGCAGACTCGCTGGTCGTCGAGCGAATTCCAGCTCCTGAAAGAATCTCCTGCGCGCAAGATCGACAGCCGATCATCGAGATTAAGATGAGCGATCATATGCAACGAGCAGTCTGCCCATCACATCCAAACGCACAATCGGAGGGCGGGCTGATTGTGTGGTAGGAGAAAATCCTACGATGCGTGTGTAGCAGATTTGACGGTCAGCGACCGCCGGTACCGCACATCAAATCCAAAAACCTACCGGGATCACGGCGTTTTTTGGAATCACGACGATGCCGTCGCGAATAAAATAATTATCTGCATCCAAGTTTTGTGATTTCCCCTCCGGTGTGATCACGACGCCATCGCCGATACGGGCGTTCTTGTCGATGATTGCGCGATCAATCACGCAATTTTTCCCGATGCCCATGGGCGGCTGCGAGGAATCTGTTAGGCCGAGTTCAAAATAATCCGCGCCCATCACGATGCTGTTGCGGATTGTGGCGCCGCTTTGAATAACGCTGCGGATGCCAATCACGCTTCGCTCCAAGTGCGCGTCCGAGATGATACAACCGTCAGAAATAATGGCCTGGCGCAGCGTTGCGCCGTTAATTTTGCTGCCGGGCAAAAAACGCGGATGCGTATAGATCGGAGAGTCAGGCTCAAAGAAACTGTATTCCGGAACCACATCAGTTAGGTCCAGATTAGCCTCGTAGAATGCGCGGATCGTCCCGATGTCTTCCCAATAACCTTTGAAGATAAATGCGCTGACGTGCCGATCTTTGATCGATGTTGGAATAATGTGCTTACCGAAATCGAACAGATCGCTTTCCAGGGATTCGATGAGCACGTTTCGGTTAAAAACGTAAATGCCCATGGACGCTTGAAATAGTTCATCGCTTTCATTCGCACCGATGGCGCGGAGCAATTCCGGGCTCATCTTCATTTCCTGCACGCCGGATTGATCCGATGGTTTCTCTATGAAACCGGTGATCCGCCGATCGACGCCGCTCTGCATGATGCCAAACTCAAACACCTGATGCCGCGCCACGGGTTTCGTGGCCAGTGTGATGTCTGCGCCGAGGCGGATGTGCTGGTGCAGAAGCGCTCGAAAATCCATCCGGTAGAGCTGATCGCCACTTAAGATCAGGTAATAATCGTACGGATGCTCAAGGAAGTAGCGCATGTTTTGCCTCACCGCGTCGGCGGTTCCCTGGTACCATTGCGAACCCTCGGGCGTTTGTTGCGCCGCGAGAATGTCCACAAAGCTGCGCGAAAAATTATCGAACTTGTAGCTCGCCTGGATGTGCCGATGCAGCGACATGCTGTTGAACTGCGTGAGCAGATAAATCGAGCGCAGGCCTGAGTTAAGACAGTTGCTAATCGAAATATCGACGATCCGATACTTGCCTCCGATCGGGACCGCGGGTTTGGCGCGGTCTTTGGTCAACGGAAACAAACGCGTGCCTGCGCCGCCGCCCATAATGATGGCGAGCGTTCGCTGCATTGTCCCCGGCGGCAGCGCCCCGGGCGTCTTTTCAGTTGAACTCTGCAGAAGCGTTTTGCCGTCCTCCTGAGCTCGCATTGCGACTATGAATAACCCAGCATCTACCCTTTTGCGGCAAATTTTTTGAAGTCGCAGAACGCATAGGCCTCCACTGTTGCGGGTGAGAACGGCCGCAATTACAGTCCGCAATCATGTGTGGAATTGTTGGCTACGTTGGGCGTACGCAAGCGACGCCGATTTTGCTGGATGGATTGCGCCGCCTTGAATATCGGGGCTACGATTCAGCGGGACTTGCTGTCGTCGATGGCGGACAACTCGACACACGCAAATGCGCGGGACGCATCGCCGAGCTCACAAAATTGGTCAAAAAGCAACCGGTGTCGGGTTCGTTAGGCATCAGCCATACTCGTTGGGCGACGCATGGCGGCGTGAACGACGAAAACGCGCATCCGCATTTTGACGCGACCGGAAAGCTGGCGCTGGTTCACAATGGCGTCATCGAAAATTATCAGGCGCTTAAGGATGAGCTCATTCGTAGTGGCGATACGAAGTTTCGCTCCGACACCGACACCGAAGTCCTCGCGCATCTGATCGGAAAAATCTATGAGGATTCATGCGCCAACACGGTGGACGCTCCTGCAAAGAAGGCCCGGCTTTTCGATGCTGTTCGCGCTGCACTTCGGCAAGTGATCGGCACATACGGCATCGCTCTGGTGCACGCAGATGTGCCGGATTTCATGATTGGCGCGCGCCGTGGAAGTCCGCTCGTGCTCGGCGTCGGAAACGGTGAAAATTTTCTGGCCAGCGATGTAAGCGCGATCGTCGCTTACACGCGCGACGCAGTTTATTTAAATGACTTCGATGTTGTCGCGGCGGGACCCGACAAATTTGAGATTAGTTCGCTTGCTGGAGACAGCACCGAGCATCCGGTCAGCAAAGTGGATTTCACAGCCGAAGATGTCGGCAAAGGGGATTATCCGCATTACATGCTCAAGGAAATCTTTGAGCAACCGGACACGGTTCGCGACGCGATGCGCGGGCGTCTTAATACTGAAGAATCCACGGCAAAATTGGGCGGGCTGAACATGGCGGCCCCGCAATTGCGCGATGTCGGCAGAATCGTTCTCACCGGATGCGGCACCGCACTGCACGCCGCGAGAGTCGGCGAATATTTAATTGAGCGCATGGCGAGCATCCCCACAGAAGTGGATTACGCCAGCGAGTTTCGCCATCGCAACACACCGATGACGCCCGAGACGCTGGTCTTCGCCATCAGCCAGAGCGGCGAAACTGCGGACACGCTCGGCGCATTGCGCGAGAGTAGACGCAAAGGTTTCCGCACCCTTGGAATTTGCAACAATGTCGCAAGCACGATCGCGCGTGAAAGCGATGGCGGCGTTTACATGCACGCGGGGCCTGAAATTGGCGTGGCGGCCACGAAATCATTTAC
>DASYSX010000018.1:0-13516 GCA_036002955.1 Candidatus Udaeobacter sp.
GCTCGACGTCGGCGGCACATATGCACGTTCACGCGTCTTTATGGCGTTAAATGCAATAATTCCCGACACGGCAACTACGTGCAGAAGCAAAACAATCAGTAACGCCCGCGACAACTTCATGTTCGGCTCGGGAATGCCTTCAAAGTCCATCCCTGCGGATGCAGCTGAAGCGCGGCGCGCTGTGGCTGCCGATAGTTTCCTGGCTTTGAAAAGACGCGAAACTTTAATCCGTTTCATTGCGGGAGCGTTTGCACCAGTTTGCGAAATTGATCGCCGCGATCGGCGTAGCTTTTGAACATGTCGAACGATGATGTGCCGGGAGAGAAGAGAACCACGTCGCCTGCACTCGCGAGACTGCGCGCGCGCTCGACCGCGTCGGCGAGGGAAGTTGCGATTTCGGTTTTGACCGCGCCGTCCCATGAGCGCCTGATGCTCTCAGCCATCTCGCCGATAAGGACTGCTGATTTCACTTTCTCTTTCACCAGAGAACGCAACGGATCGAACGTGAACCCTTTGTCTTTGCCGCCGGCGATAAGCACCACCGGTTTAGTCTGTGCCGTCAAAGCTTTCTCGACCGCGTCCAGATTGGTTGCCTTCGAGTCGTTCACGTATTCGACGCCGTCGAGTTCGCGGACAAATTCGCACCGATGCGGGCGTGGCTCGTAATCGCGAATCGTCGGCAGCATCTGGGCGAACGACAATCCGCGCGCGATGCCGACAGCGAGCGTTGCCATCACGTTCTCAATGTTATGTAGCCCGGGCAACTTCGTATCAGCCACGCGCAGAACAGGCTGGGTTTCATAAACGATTGCGCCGTCGGACAAACGGAAATCGGCGTGATTGGAATAGGCACTGAAAGTGATGCGAGATGCTCGAATTGCCGGAAGTGCTTCCGCGGCGTTGATGACCGCCACATCCTGCTCGGTTTGATTTTCGAAAATGCGCAGCTTGGCCGCGCGATATTCAGCGACGGAGCGATATCGATCCAGATGATCGGGAGCGAAGTTAAGCCAGAGGCTGATCGACGGACGAAATTTGCGGATTGCTTCCAGTTGGAACGAGCTCACTTCAACTGTCAGCACATCCAAAGGCTGGTTTTCACGCGCGACCTCTGAAAGTGGTTTGCCAATGTTGCCGCAAGCGATCGTCCGCTGGCCGCAGGCATTCAGCATTTGCGCCAATAATTCTGTCGTGGTGGTTTTTCCGTTCGTACCTGTGATCGCGATCACCGGTATTTCACAGGAGCGCCAACCCAGCTCGAGCTCACTGATGGTTTCAATTCCGCGAGAGTAAAAATTACGCGCCAACGAAGAGACTGGATCGACGCCCGGGCTCAGAACCATCCAGTCGTACGCTGATGAATCCCGGTCTGCCTCAGATCCGCAAACGACGCGCACGCCGTGTGCCCGCAGATTATCCAGCGTGGATTTCAGTAAATTGTTTTCTGTGGCGCTGTCGAGCACTGTGACCTGTGCGCCCTCCGATGCGAGCAGCAACGCTGCGGCGCTCCCGCTTAGGCCCGCCCCCAGCACGGCCACGTTTTGGTTTTTGTAGCGGCCGTTGTTCATCGCAGTTTGAGCGTGGCCAGGCCGAGCAAGGCGAAAATGATTGAGAGAATCCAGAAGCGCACGATGACGGTCGTTTCTTTCCAGCCGGTTAACTCGAAGTGATGATGAAGCGGAGACATGACGAAAAACCGCTTGCCGGTGAGTTTGAAGCTCAGCACCTGCACAATCACTGAGACGGCTTCAATCACGAAAACGCCACCCACCACGGCCAGAAGCAGCTCCTGCTTGCAACAAATAGCCACGACGCCAATCATGCCGCCGATGGCCAGGGAGCCGGTGTCGCCCATGAAAACCTTGGCTGGATAACAGTTGAACCAGAGAAAACCGAGCCCCGCGCCGATAAGCGCCGAGCAAACGACGGTCAGTTCGCCGGCGAACGGATAAAACGGGACCTGTAAATATTCTGCAACGCGGAAATTGCCGGCCGCGTAACACAGCAAGGCATACGCAAATGCCACGGTGATGGTGCAACCGATAGCCAAACCATCCAGGCCGTCAGTGAGATTAACCGCGTTCGATGTGCCGACGATAACCAGCACAAAAAACACGAACGTGAACCAGCTCATGTTCGCAATCACTGGCAATTTGAAAAAAGGCACGTAAAGCGTACGCGCTTGAACTTCCAGCAACGGATCGGTGAGAAAGATCCAGGTGATAACCGCCGCGAGAAGAATTTGGAATGCGAGTTTAACCCGGCCGTGAATCCCTTCGGATTTCTTCTTCGTGACTTTCAGGTAATCATCTGCGAATCCGAGCCCGCCGAGGTAAACCATGCTGAATAACGCGAGCCAGACGAACTTGTTGTCGAGACGCGCCCAGAGGATGCTCGACACAACGACGGCAGCAATCACCAGCACGCCGCCCATGGTCGGTGTGCCTTGCTTCACTCCTTGCAATTCGGCTAGCCGATGGACCTCCGCCGCTCCTCGAATCGGTTGTTCGACTTTGAGTGCCCGCAGCTTTGCGATAATGAAATTTCCAAAAATTAGGGTGGTCAAAAATGCCGTGACCGCGGCAGCAATGGCTCGGAAGGTGACGTAAAGAAAGACATTGAACCCGATGAAGTGACTACTCAGGTGATGGAGGTAGTACATCATGGCGAAGTCACGACTGCAGAATTTTGGCTGCCGAATTGCTCGATTACTTCCTCCGTGCGCGCGGCACGACTGCCCTTGACCAGGACGAGATCTCCCGGCTCGACAATTCCGCCTAACAAGTTGGCAGCTTCATCTGTCGACCGTGCGGACAGAACTTTGTCCAAACCGCCGGTGCGCGCGCCTTCGGCAATCAATTTCGCAGCGTCGCCGATCGTAATCAGATGATCGATCCCGAGCGTCGCTGCGGTCTCACCGACCTCCCGGTGCCCGCGTTCTGATTCGCTGCCGAGTTCCCGCATTTCTCCCAGTACCGCGATGCGCTTTCCGTCAGCGTCGAGCTCGACTAACGTGCGCAACGCCGCTTTCATCGAGTCGGGGTTGGCATTGTAGCTGTCATCCAGAAATTGCACGCCACCGATCTCTTTGATTTGTAAGCGCGCTTTCGTGAGCGGCGCTGCGGCGAGGCCGGCGGCACATTCCTCGATGGATAATCCAAAAGCCCGGCCGGCGGCGACGGCCAGCAATGCATTCTGCACCATGTGCGAACCGGCCACGGGGAGTTGCGCGCGGCAACGATGGGCGCCCTCGACAATTGTGAACTCTGAGCCCTCGGCACTCTGGCGAATTTCGATCGCGCGCACGGTTCCACCTGTGGTTCCTGCGAGCACAACTCTTGCGCGGGTCCGCGCAGCGATTCCTTCAGTGAATGAATCGTCGGCATTCAGAATCACTGTTCCTTGAGGCTCGATCGCTTCGGCCAGTGCTCCTTTTTCCACCGCAATTGCTTCGCGGGAACCCATGAACTCGATGTGCGCCACGCCGATGTTCGTGATGATGGCTGCATCGGGGGCGGCGATCTTCGCGAGAGTCGCGATTTCGCCGGGATGATTCATCCCGATCTCCCAGACGCCCATGTCATCTCTGGAACTCGCCTCCAAAATTGTGCGTGGCAGGCCTACGTGATTGTTGAAGTTCCCTTCGGTCTTGGTGACCTGATATTTTCGTGCGAGCACCGATGCCGCGAAATCTTTTGTGCTGGTCTTGCCATTGCTTCCGGTGATTGCGAGGACTTTCAGTGCGAGCGAACGCCGGTAATTGGCTGCCAGCATTTGATAGGCTTGCAGCGTATCAGTCGCCCGGAGAAGTACGAAATTATTCGGCACATTGCCGGCCCAGTTGAGATCAACGAGCGCGCCTGTGGCGCCGGCTTTTACGCTGGCTTCGATAAAATCGTGGCCTTCAAAATTTTCGCCGCGCAATCCGACGAACAGTTCACCCGGTTTAATCGTGCGCGAATCGGTGCTGACCTTGTTGATTACGACAGTTCCGTCACCGGATGACAGCGACGCTCCGGCGAACTGTGCGATTTGAGAGACTCTCAGCGGATTCATAACTATAACTCCACGGGATGATCTTCGATCGCGCGACGCGCGACCTGGATGTCATCGAATGGGATGGTGTAATCTGCGAATTCTTGATAATTTTCGTGCCCTTTGCCGGCGACCAACACAACGTCGCGTGGACCGGCGAGCGCGACGGCGCGATTGATTGCTTCCGTGCGGTCGACAATTTTTTCGTAATGAGACGATCGAAAACCTTTTTCGGCTTCGTCGATTATCGCGCTTGGGTCTTCTTTTCTGGGATTATCAGAGGTGATGATGGAGTAATCAGCGAGGCGGTCCGCCATCTCGGCCATCAAGGGCCGCTTTTGTCGATCGCGATCGCCGCCGCAACCAAAAACCGTAATCAACCTATTTGGGTGGAGTTCCCGCAGGGTCTTCAACACGTTGGCGAGGGCATCAGGCGTGTGGGCGTAATCAACGAACACTTGAAATTGTCGTTTCGCAGGAACTAATTCCAGACGGCCCGGGACTTGCGGCGCTTTCGCAAGACTGAGGACTGCGCTTCGCAGGTTAATTCCTAACGCCTCAGCGGCCGCGAGCGCTGCGATGGAATTCGTGACGTTGAAACGGCCAATCAACGGAAGACGAACCAGGTAACTCTTACCGCGCGCGTCAAGTTGGTACGACGTTCCCGTGAATTCAGCGCGATAATTTGAAGCGCGGAAATCAGCGCGCGACCCCATCCCATAGGTAACCACGGCCACGCCTTTACCCATCCTGCCGAGTAGTTGTTGGCCGTAACGATCGTCGACATTCACAATCGCCACGGGTTTGGTCTTTTGTTTTTGGCCGACGAGTTCAGTGAACAGCTTGGTCTTGGCTGCAAAGTAGTTTTCCATCGTGCCGTGAAAATCGAGATGGTCCTGAGTCAAATTGGTGAAGACGGCGACGTTCCATTCGATACCCCGTGTGCGCTCCTGCGCCAGCGCGTGCGAAGAGACCTCCATCGCTGCCGCTTTACACCCGGCGTTGGCGATCTGTGCCAGTAATTCCTGTAAGTCGAGCGACTCGGGCGTGGTGCGAATAGCTGGTAAAATCCGCTCGCCGATCTCGTATCGAACGGTCCCAATTAATCCGCAACGTAATCCGGCGTTTTCGCAGATGTGTTTGATGAGAAATGTCGTCGTCGTTTTACCATTTGTGCCTGTGACCGCGGCGAGTTTTAACTTGCGTGCCGGATGGCCATAAAAAGTTGCTGAAAAATCCGCGAGGGCGGTGCGGGTGTTTTCAACAAGGAGAGAAGTGACGCGCGGATCTTTGTGTTCGTGCTCCGCGACGATCACCGACGCCCCTTTATCGATGGCCTGACCGATAAATTGGTGCCCGTCGGCTTTCTCGCCGCGCAATGCCACGAACATGGTGTGCCTCTGCACTCGCCGCGAGTCATACGCGATATTTTCCACCGGGCGATCAACTGACCCGAAGACCTGGCGAACTGGAGTCGTAGCGAGAAGGGTCTTGAGCTGCATGAGGCTTTAACATCTCCGACAGGAGACGAATTCGCTACGGCGAACCGGGACGAGGCACTCAACTCGCGAATGTATTTCGGAGTCAACGTCGCGAACCATCGGTTAAGGCGATTCGTTCCGCCGGCACCTTGCGGAGTCGCTCTGCCGGCTTTGGTTTTTCGACTCGCTGAATGGGAATCGCTTTGCGAATCTCCTCATGCGGCTCAAGGTCAAGATAATGGGCGGCCTTCTCGGCAACGCGGGAAAAAATCGGCCCAGCAACTTTCCCGCCGTAATTCAATTCAGGTGTGCTCGTGTGTGCGTCGTCTAGGACAACAAGTCCGACAAACTCAGGATGATCCGCCGGTAGATAGCCGAGAAACGAAACCACGTACTTTCCGTGGTCGTATCCTCCGTGCGGATTGACTTTTTGTGCGGTTCCGGTTTTCCCGGCGATAATAAACCCGGGCACAGCAGCAGCAGCGGCGGTTCCCTGATCGCTCACGACGCCCCGTAGAGCGTCACCAATTTGTTTGGCAGTTTCAGGAGAGATGACCTGGCGCAGGACCACTGGCGACACTGAGCTGACTATTTTGCCGTCCGATGCCGTGACAGATTTTATAATCCGCGGCGTCACCAGTTTGCCGCCATTGGCAATCGTTGCCATTGCCGTTGTCATCTGCAATGGCGTAACGCCGACTTCGTGTCCCATTGGAATTCGCGTAATGGAAATTTTGCTCCACGTTTGTGGCGGTCGAATCACTCCATTGATCTCACCCGGCAATTCAATGCCGGTGCGCTCGCCAAATCCGAAGCGCCGGATGTATTCGTAAAATTTCTGGTCGCCGACGGTCAGAGCGAGTTTCGCCGCCCCGATGTTACTCGATTTGATCAGAATGTCGCGGACGCTCAAATAGCCATACGCGTGATGATCGTGAAGAGGGGAGCCGCCGTAGTTCCAGACGCCGTTTTCGCAAAAAACCTGTGAATCAGGACGCAACTTGTGTTCATTGATCACGGAGGCAGCAGCTACAATCTTAAAAGTGGAACCTGGTTCCATCATGTCGATGATGGCTCGGTTTTTCATTTGTTCGGGCTTGGCCTCGGAGCGGAGGTTTAAATCAAAGTTTGGGCGGTTGGCGATGGCCAGGATTTCGCCTGTCTGCGGCCGCATCAGAATGATCGTTGCCTTTTGTGGAGAATACTCCTTCATCGCCGCATCGATTTCCTCCTCGACAATGCTCTGTAACCCAAGATCGACGGTCAGATGCACCTGATAACCATCTCGCGACGCGCGTTCCTGCCCGCGATAAGGCACGATCTCCTTGCCGGCGCGGTTTTGCTCAATGAAACGGTAACCGTCCTGTCCGTGGAGGTATTCTTCCATTGAGGCTTCGACCCCTTGGACGCCATGGTGATCGAAATCCGTAAACCCAATCACGTGGCAAAGCATCGAACCGTTGGGATAAATGCGCGTGGCATCGTGCTCGAGATAGATCCCGCGCAGATTCCCGGCACTGAGTTTTTCACGCAATGCGTTTGCCCGTGCCGCGGGCACCTCGCGCTTAATGACAATGTAGCGGCGACCGCTGCTTAATTTTTCGGTGAGTTCTTGCGACGGGATATCCAGCTCGCTATTCAGGACCTCAACGGTTGTGTGCAGATCGCTGAGATGCGTTGCGTCCGCTACGACGGTTTCCACAGGAATGTTGTGCGCGAGAACTTCATTGTTCGCGTCCAGGATCATGCCGCGTTCGGCGTGAATGACCTGCTGGTGAACGTGCGTTTCCGCGGCGAGCCCTGCGTATTCGTCATGCTTGATTGCCTGGAGATAAATCAATCGAAACGAAAAGATGCTGAACAGGCCGATGAAAGCAGCACACACCAGAGCGCAACGAGTTCGGCTACTTGGATTCATGTTGCGGTAAAGGATTCGCGACAGGTTGAATTGCTTCTTCGTCGGTTGAGCGCGCCGGAAGTGTGAGCCGCACGATTTTCGAATCCGAAACGGGAATCATTTTCAAATACCCTTCCTTCAAGCGCCGTTGCAAAGCGGTGCGTGACGTCAGCGCCGCGATCTGTCCGGCTGCCACGTCGTTTTGAGTGCGCAACTTCGCGAGCTCGTTCTCTACGGCCTTTCTGCTCTCACCAAGGTGATATAGTTGCAGGGTCAAATACACATATGCCAACCCGGCAATCGCCAAAAATGCCGTCATCACAATCCATCGCGCCAGTGATGCCGCGTTGACCGTATTACAATTTCGTCGACGTGATCGGTTCATTTAATCTTCTCCGCTGCGCGCAACTTCGCGCTTCGCGATCTGGGATTCGCTCGCTGTTCTTCCTCGCTCGGGTTCACAGGTTTGGGCGTAACAACTGCCAGGTCGTAATCGGGATTACGCCGCGGCTCAGGCCATTCCGGTCTGTCGAGCCATTCCTTGCTATGATCGCGAAAGAAATTTTTCACTATCCGGTCCTCCAGCGAATGGAAAGTGATCACGCCGATCCGTCCGCCCCGCTCGAGTCGCGGAATGAGGACGCGCAGGCCTTGCTCCAGTGCTCCCAGCTCATCGTTCACTTCCATCCGCAGCGCTTGAAACACTTGAGTGGCCGGATGCTGTCGTCCGTGACGGCCTACCAGCTTTTCAATCGTGCGCGCGAGCTGGAGCGTTTCGTGAAAGGGCGAAGTTTTGCGTATTTTCACGATCATGCTCGCAATGCGGCGCGCAGCCGGTTCTTCGCCGAGCTCACGAAAGATGCGGGTCAAGTCCTCTTCGCTGTAATCGTTTACAATTGTCGCCGCTGTGAGGCTCGAATGCGGGTCCATCCGCATGTCGAGCGGACCGTTTCGCATCAAACTGAAGCCGCGCTCCGCGTTTTCGAGTTGTCGGGAAGAAACACCCAAATCAAGAAACTCGCCGCCAATGCTGCGAATCCCGAGCTCGTCGAGGACACAATCCGCGTATCGGAAATTTGCCTGTCGCACAATGACCCGCCGGCCGAGATGCGCCAAACGATCGGTCACGTGACGCACCGCGTCCGGATCCTGATCTAAAGCCAAAACATCGGCACCGCTTTCTATAAGTGCTTCGGTGTGACCGCCGCCGCCGCAAGTTCCGTCGAGGATCAGCGCGCCTGTTTTCGGCTTGAGTAGTTCAAGCGCTTCCTTCTGCAGGACTGGACGATGGTAAATAAAATCCTCTGCCGGCTCGGTGGACTCTTCTGATGCTTTTGGATTCATCGCGAGCCATGCGGGCGGCTCAATCCAGAGCGGATTCATGACGAGTTGGCGCACCATGGTTTACAATCCAATCTCCTTGGCTACATGCTGGTAGGTAGCCGTTTCCTCTTCGTGTGCCCGCTTCCACCGCTGCAAGTTCCAAATTTCAAAACGCCCGCGATTGCCTACGAGGGCGACTTCATTCTTTAATCCGACCGTTTGGCAAAGTTCGTCCGGCAAAACGAGGCGGCCCTGCCGGTCGGCGCCTGCATGTTGAGCGCGAGAATGCAGCTGACGCAGGAACACGCGGCGATTGCTCGCGGAAATCTTCTCATTCGTTTCCGCGGCCGAACTCATTTTTGCGAACTCCTTTGGAGACATGACCAGCAGAAACTGATGTGTCGCCTCAGGCAAAAGGATGAAATCTTCAGGACGATCACGCCGCCAACGCGAGGGGATGGTAATCCGATTCTTCTCGTCTATGAAATGCCGGAACTCTCCAGCATAGAAGCGTTCGGGTTGAGAATCAGCGTCCATCGGTCACGTGGAGCAATGGCCCACTTTACTCCACTTGACCCCACCTTTAACCACCTCCGCATGAAACGGTCAATAAAAATCTTCAGTGGTTTTACGCCCGGCTGAACTGCATCAATAGCAGCGAGATGAGTAGCTTGTCTCTTCGCTGGCAGAGGAGAAAGGTGACGATCACTTTGGTTCTCGGTGCATCACGTGTGCGAACGTTCTGTTGCGTCGCCGCAGCGAAATTCGTAAGCTCGTCCGAAATGGCAAAACGTTTCTGGTTCGCGCGCAAGCTCACGTGCGCTCTTCTCATGTGCGGCGGCGCGAGCGCGTTCGGTCAGGCTTCGACTGACGCCGTTCGCGTCACGATGTCAATGCACCCGGATGGGTCACGCACCGTTTACAACTTCGATAACGCACAGCACACAGCAGTATCCACGACAACAGATCCGGATGGCAAAGTTCGTCAGACGATTCGTTATCAACTCGACAACGCGGGTCGATTCTCGACCGGAGAAGTTTCCGGACCCGATGGTCGCGTTAAGCTCAAGAGCCGTTATAAGTACGACGACGGAGGTCACATCCTGGAAGAAGCTCAAAGCGCAGCCAACGGGACGCCTCTGAACAAGATCGTTTACAGCTACGACCCGGCGGGCAAGCAAACTGGTTATTCTGTCTTTGACGCCTCCGGCAAATTAGTAAGCCGTACAGGCGGCTCCGCGATTCGTCCATCTCCATCCCCGAAATCCCGCGAAAAAACCAAGCGATGACTGGTTAGGGCGTTGCGCTCGGCGCCGTTGTTGACGAAGGGGAGGTCGCGCCTTGCGTCTCAAGCGGCAATTTTAAATTATTGAAGTCGGAACCGCGGATCGTAAATGTGCCGTCGCGTCCGTCCACGCGTGCGAAAAATGTGCCGTCATTGTTTTGAGCGCCGACAGTGAGTTTGTGTGACGTCTTATTATCGACTGAAGTCGTGAAGCTGAGCACGAGTTGCGGTTTATCGAAGCCTTGCTGAGGTGTGGTCGTTCCGAGCCAGCGCACTGCATACAAGTTCGACAAGCTTGCGAGCAGCGATTGCAAATTGGCCTGATTGATTGCGCCATTTCCTTTCACCCAATGCCACTGGTTGTTTTGATCGCGTTCTAACGACAGCTCTTTGTCAGTGGTGACACTCAGTCTGTGAATCTGCTCCGGCTTAAATTTGAAGATCGACAACTCCTGCCATTGCAGGGGATCAGGTGAAACCTGGTCGAGCAAGCCACGACGTACTGCCACGACAAATGGTTCATCGGTCAGGCGTGCGTAAACATTGTCGCCCTCGTCTTTGCCAAAGGCGATTGTGGCGAACGGTTCCTCGCCCGCTTTAGTTTCCGCCGTGTTCTCCGAAGCAAATGAACTGAAGGTTAATTGCAGCTGCGGCTTATCCAGGCCGTACTTCGGCAGATCGGAAGCGACGTCTTCGACGAATTTTGTTACCCGCTCGTTTTGCAGCGCGTCGAGCATGCGTCGAACTGCGCCTGCATCCGCTGGTGCGTTGTTTCGGTTAGCGATTGTCCAGTTGCTATCTTTGCGCGCGAGAACGGTTTTGGTTTTGCCTGGCGCGTCGATCGTAATCCGATCAAGAATGTTGGTGTCGATCCGAACGAGATGATTGTCCCGCAAGTCCGCGGGCTTCGTGTTAAGAATCTCTTCGATTTTTTTCGGCAGCGTGTAAACAGAGCCGCGAGGAGCGAACCGCACGTATACCTGCTCTTTTTCTTTTTCTGGTATTGTGCCGATTTGCAACGTCTGCCCTTTGTCTTCCCGTCCGGCGACTTTGATGGACTCGCCGATCTCGACTTTCCGATCTTTTTTCTGCTCCTGATCGAACAACGTGATCGATCCACGCGGCTCCGCTAACCCGTAAGGGCGCAGGTCGCCGCGATCGTCAGCTACAAATTGTCCGATGCGCGCCGACGTCACCTGCGAGATGAGGTCGTTAACTTTCTCCTCATCGGCGCGGGCGCGGAGCGGTTTCAGGATTTCCCAGTTCGTGTCTTTCTTCTCCAGTTCGATTTCGCCCGCAGGCGTTTTCAATACGACCCGGCGCACCTGCGTGTTACTCAAGTCGGTTAGCTTTTTGTCACGGAATTCCTCAGGTTTTTTGTCTATATCTTTTTTCACCGATTGGGCGGTAAGAAACGTTTCTTTTGAGTTCTGGAACCGCACATACATCCTGCCTTCCATCGCAGCATCTTTGCCGAACAAAATTTCCGGCGGCCGATCACGCCCGAGCAATTTGAGTTTGAGCTTTGGATTGTTCAGGCCGTACTCAGTGAGCT
The DNA here is from genome assembly GCA_036002955.1 of Candidatus Udaeobacter sp. GTDB lineage: Bacteria > Verrucomicrobiota > Verrucomicrobiia > Chthoniobacterales > UBA10450 > Udaeobacter. Next base: position 11,577 of record DASYSX010000018.1, read on the forward strand.
TGCTCTTGTCGGCGTCAATCTCTTTGGCTGGGATGGTTCCCTCCTTTTGCCAGTTCTCCAAGTCCGACAACAAACTATCGACTAACGCTGTATCGGCCTGATCCTTGATAGGCGTTTCCAAACGCCATTTGTTGTCGCTACGCCGGATTTCGATCTTTTGATCTCCGTTTTGAATGACGATTCCGTCAATCTTCGTTCGATCGAAATTGAGCATGTTCTGCGACTGACGCCGGGCTTCTTCCGTGCTGGGCCGCTTCATTTCGAAAAATTTGAAATAAGCGACGCCAGCAAGCGCAATGATTGCCAGGATGAGCGTGTTCCTCCAATTCATGTCAGACGCGACGTTGCCACCACACGACTGTTCCAATGACAGCGGGAATCAGCGGCATAAGAACCAGAAGAATCCAACGCAGCCGGCGCAATCCTTCCGGATCGAGGCTGAACGTGAGCGGCTTCGGGATTTTTGGTGCGATACCGATCAGTTGTTCGCGGCTCAGCAGCCAGTTCACTGCGCCGGAAACAAAATCGAGCGCCGCCTGATCTTGCATGATCGCATTGTCCTGAACAAACGTGGCGTTGCTCACCGCGACGAGTCGTGACGAGTTCACCTGCACACGAGCATCGGCGCTCCCGCCTTTTTCTGCTGAGGCAGCGATTGTCAGCGGCACTTCACCGGCCTTCTGGGCGTCCGCTTGCAGCTTCACCTGATTGTCTGAATTGTAATCGGTCTCGGCAAAGTAGCCTTTTTCTGACTGGATCAGCGGCTCGAGCCGGATGTTGGCGGCCCGGCCTCGGTTCGGATCCAATGTGAGTGAAGCCGTGCCGCCAACAAAGATCGCTCGCACATCGGCGAGTCGCTTTGTAATCGGGCTGTCGCCGAGGAAATGCGCCTGGACATCTCTCGTTAATGCGAGCTCCTGAATGCCTGTGCGCACGAAAACCATGAGTCTGTCGTCATTTACTTTAAGTCCAAGCTCATCAAGAAAGGCACGTAGTCTGGGCGTGTTAGCTGCCGGATCGACAAGAACAAAGATGCGTCCTTGTTTGTCCCAGAAACTGCGCAGCACTTGCATTTCCCGATCGGAAAAATCGTATTGCGGCCCGACAATCATCACTGCATTCACCTCGGCTGGGATCGCGGGCTGATCGAGAAGGTTCAGCTCTTGAAACTTGATGTTTTCATTCTCCATAAACGTCTTCAGTAGCGTGATAGGGCTCGTGGGGGCTGAAAGCGCTGGCTCCTTGTGACCTGTAACATATCCCAAGGTCTTCTTTTTCCCCTCCACAAGGTCGATCATCGCGCTGGTTATCGCCTGTTCGCCTTTGAATGCGGCAACCCGCGGACCTTCGCCCATCGCCATCCCGCTCTGGTCAACATCGGCCATCTCCGATGCCTTCACTGTTTTATTACGCCCGTCGTAGTCGAGCACCAGAAGGCTTTCGTCGGTGACGACCTTGTATTTATCGAACAACTCCTTGGCCCGGGAGAGGTTCCGCTCCGGATCGATTTGCTCGAGGTCGATTTTCCCTTTCCCGGCGTACTGATACTCGGTCAGCAGATTCTGAACGTCCGCGCTAATCGGCGTGCTGGGCGAAAAGAAAACTGTGATGCGCATCTTGCCCTTGAGCGAGTCCAGGAAACGCTTCGTCTTGTCGGACAACGCGTATTTTTGGTCGCGTGAAAAATCCCAACGCTTGTAGTGCTTGAAGGCGACCCCAAAATTCACTATCGCCGCGAGAAACAGGATCAGCCCGATTTGAACGACCACGTTGAGACCAATCCAGACCCGGCCAATTTTCATTTTGCGGCGCAGGGTTGGCTGCTTTGATTCATCAGCCACGGGTCAGAGTCTCCATTTCCGGGATTGAAACGCCTGGTAGGTGAGCATCAGCACAACAATGGTCATGCTGACGTAGAGAACGATCGGCCGCGTGTCGAT
>DASYSX010000019.1:0-10181 GCA_036002955.1 Candidatus Udaeobacter sp.
GGAGCGGAAGCGCCACTGACTGCCATCACAATTGGCGCGTTCGATATTATTAAAACAATGAGCAGATGGTCGGGGGAGCCGGCCCGGGCATGTCGCCCATTTGATGCGCTGCGCGATGGATTTGTCATGGGCGAAGGCGGCGCTTCGCTCGTTGTTGAAGAACTGGAACACGCGCGCAATCGAGGCGCACGCATCTACGCGGAGTTGTTAGGCTACAGCTTGAACAACGACGGCTTCCATATGACCACGCCGCTCCCGAGTGGTGAATCGTGCATTCGTGCGATGCGCGAAGCGCTCGCGGACGCGCAACTGATGCCTGAGCAGATCGATTATATCAATGCCCACGCCAGTTCGACACAGCTCAACGACAGCGCGGAAACGGCGTCCATTAAACAAGTCTTCGGCGATCACGCGCATCGGATTCCCGTAAGCGGGACGAAGGGTTACTATGCGCATCCGCTAGGCGCGACTGGCGCAATCGAAGCGGCGCTTTGCTCGCTTTCGTTGGAACGACAATGGATTCCGCCGACTATCAATTATCAAAACCCCGACCCAGCGTGCGATTTGGACGTGGTGCCAAACCATGGTCGAGCGGCTTCGTTGAATTACGTGATGAGCAATTCATTCGGGTTCGGTGGTATCAACGCGTCCATTGTATTGGGGCGCGTTCGCGAATAAATCATGCGGTCAGCCAGCTGTCATTCCGAGCGAACTCGAGGAATCCTGCAGTGGAAGGTTAAGGTAACTTCGCGGGATCCTTCGACTTCGCTTCGCTGCGTTCAGGATGACACTGAATTTTATTGAGCAAATCCGGCCGATTCTCACGAGTGCGTTTGATTGCCTGCTCTTTACGCCACTTCGCGATTTCTGCGTGATTGCCTGAGAGCAAAACGTCCGGAATTTTCCAGCCACGGAAGTCGGCGGGTCGAGTGTACTGCGGCGCTTCCAAAAGACCATTACTGAAGCTGTCATCCGCGGCCGACTGCTCATGGCCAAGGGTTCCCGGCAGTAAACGGACAATTGAATCAACCAAAACAACTGCTGCAATCCCGCCGTTGGTGAGCACGTAATCGCCGATCGAAATTTCAAGATCAGTCAAATGTTCGATCACGCGGTAATCGACTCCTTCGTAATGCCCGGAAATAATGATCAGATGCGACTCTTGTGACAGCTGCTGCGCCAGCTGTTGATCCAACCGACGTCCTCCGGGCGACATTAACAGGATTTTCGATTGCCGATTGCTGACTGCCGAATGTTCAGCATTGGCCGTTGGGCGTTCGGTGTTTGGCGTTTGGGTTAACGCTTCCACTGCCGCAAAAATGGGCTCCGGTTTCATCACCATCCCCTGCCCACCGCCGAACGGCGCATCATCGACCACGTGATGTTTGTCCGTTGTCCAATCGCGCAAATTATGAATGTGCAGATCGACAATGCGGTTCTCTTGTGCCCGTTTCATGATGCTTTCGCTCAAAGGAGCGCGGCAGATTTCAGGAAACAATGTGACAATATCGATTCTCATTCAGATAGAGGCGGTTCAACGAACCGCCCGCGCTGTGCAGGAAATACTCGATCAGCGGCGATTGAGGTCAATCGCCCCTACCTATTCCACGATCTCGAGCACCGCGCGCTGTCCGTGACGAGCCGCAGAGCTGGCCAGCAAGGCGCGAATAGCGTGAATGGTTTGACCAGACCGGCCAATGACGCGGCCCACATCTCCGCGTCGAAGTTGCAATTTAAACGTAATCATTCTGCCGTTGGGAATTTCCGTGAGCACCATGTCATCAGGAAATTCGATCAGATCGCGAATGATGAATTCCAGAAACTCTCGCATCCGCAAAAGACTAACCACGAATCCGCCTTCGCACAACAGCTACGGCGGACAAGTGGACACGAATCAATACGAATTTTGTGCTCAACCGTCGTGCTGCTGTAGTGTCCGCTGTCTCAGCGGAATGGATTACGCGTGAAAAGGAGAATGCGCTGAGGACAGCGCACGCTATAACCCAGAGAGCCGACGCTAGCTTGCGGTGTCTTCCGAAGGCCCCGCAACCTTGTCAGCCGGCTCGGGAACTTCTTCCTGGGCTTCAGATGCTGACTCGGCAGTAACCGTCTTCCTTTGTTTCTTAATCAAGCTGCGTACGGTATCGGACGGTCGCGCGCCCTTGCTCATCCAGTACTCGGCACGCTCAATACTGAACGAACTGTTTTGACCAGTTAGTTTGGGATCGTAGGTGCCAAGGATCTCGATAAATTTCCCGTCGCGTGGACCGCGGCTGTCGGCGACTACGACTCTGTAGTACGGCCGGTTTTTGCTGCCTTCTCTGCGTAATCTGATTGAAACTGCCATGGTAAATTAACTTCTCGTTCGCGCCATTTGCGCCATCATTTTTTTCATCTTTCCTGCGTTCTTCATCAGTTTCCGCATCTGATCAAAGCGCCGCAGCAAATCATTTACCTCCGTGACGGTCGAACCGCTCCCGCGCGCGATGCGTTGACGCCGCCGGGCATTTAGAATGTCGGGGCGCGTCCGTTCTTCCTTTGTCATCGAAAGCACGATCGCTTCCGTGCGCTTGAGCTGCTTCTCGTCAATGGAGACGCCCTGCATGTTACTCATTCCGGGTAACATGCCAAGAATATTCTCCAGAGGCCCCATGCGGCGCATCATTTTGAACTGCGCCAGGAAATCATTGAAATCGAACGAAGCAGTCCGGAGTTTACGCTCAAGCCTTGCAGCGTCTTCGATTTCGACGGCTTCAGCAGCTTTTTCAACGAGACTGATAACGTCGCCCATTCCAAGAATGCGCCCCGCAAGCCGATCTGGAATAAAAAGTTCAAACTGATCGAGCTTTTCACCTGTGCCGGCGAATTTGATCGGTCGATGCGTGACCTCGCGCATGGACAAAGCCGCGCCGCCGCGAGCGTCGCCATCGAGCTTCGTCAAAATAATTCCTGTAATAGACAAAGCAGCATCAAAGCCGCTCGCGATGCTCACCGCTTGCTGCCCAGTCGCCGCATCTGCAACGAGCAAAATCTCGTGTGGCTGCAAAAATTCTTTGAGTGCCGTGAGTTCATGCATGAGGACTTCGTCGATTTGCTGTCGTCCGGCCGTGTCGAAGATCTGCACACTCGGCGCGCCCGGCGGTCGCTCCCTACCAAGCGCTGCCGCCGCTACGGCTTGCACGTTTTTTTCACCTCGTTCGGGAACATGAACAGGGACGTCGATCTGTTTTCCTAGCGTTGCGAGTTGTTCGATCGCAGCGGGCCGTTGCAAATCACACGCCACCAGCGATGGCAGCCGCCCTTGTTTTTTTAACAGCAGCGCAAGTTTGGCCGCCGACGTTGTTTTACCGGAGCCGTTAAGTCCGACGATCAAAATGCGTGTTTGATCTTCCAAGCGAAGCGGCTCTGCGTCACCGCCAAGCAGCACCGTCAATTCATCGTGAAAGATTTTTACGATCTGCTGACCGGGCGTGATGCTGCGAAGTACACTTTCGCCAAGCGCTTTCTCTTTTACCCGCGCAATAAATTTTCTGGCAACCTGAAAATCAACATCCGCTTCGAGCAACGCCATACGAACCTGGCGCAATGCAGCGTCGATGTTCGCCTCGCTGATGACGCCGTGCCCACGAAGATCTTTGAAAATCTCCTGAAGTGTGTCGCTAAGTTGAGGAAACATATTGTCTTACAGGGTCGATCGTGTTCTCCGAGTACGATCATCGTGCGGGGTGAACGTGCATTAGAACGTGTTGGGGACAACACGTTCCACCAGCGATTATTTTTTAACGGCTGTCGCAGGCGAACTGGCAGCCGTAGCTGCCGCGGCTTCTTCGATTCCGAAGGTCCAATGTGCTTCGACTTTTTTACCCTCAGATTTGGCGCTGACGATTACGGTGCACGACTTCTCGCGGAGCTTCTGTGGCACCTGATACGATACGGTGCCGGTTTTAGCATCGAAGTTGGCCGGAACCAGGCCAAGACCGCTCACCCGCATTTGCACGCTGCCTGGCTCGATTTGCCCGACGCTGCTCAGATTCGCTTTGATTAGCGGCAATGCTGTGCGCACGGTTTCGCCGTCCGCCGGTTGCGTCGTCAGATCTTTCGCACCGACTTCAGCTACCGCGGTTCCGCCGGCGCTAGACGCGCCAATCATATTCACTGCATCTGCAAATACTTTCGGCTTATTTGCTTCAATCGCATAGCGACCGATCGCATCCATCGGAGAAGTAAAGGTGATCGGCTGCCCGTACACCGTGAACATTGCTTCGTAACCGGCGTTGCGTGCGAGTTCCTTCACATGTTCATTGTAATTTCCGAACGGCACTGCAAAGCAATTCACTTTAATACCGAGCCGCTGTTCTAGCAGTTCCTTGCACCCGACAACTTCGTTTTGGATCCATTTTTCGTAGTCGGCGCCCGTCAGCTTTTTCCTGCTTCGTTTTCCGCCTGGCTCAATCACGGTCACGTTGTGCCCTTCGCGCAAATCCTGGTGCGTAGCTGAATGCGCCTGAATATCGACGCCATTGTCGCGAAGCTCGCCGAGCTGTTCCCAAGTGATCGCTTCTCCTCCGCCGAGAGCGCCCCCGCGTACGCCTTCGGTGTAGATGAACAATGTAAAAGGATAGCCGTATTTTTTCATGATCGGCCACGCGACTTCATATTGCGATTTCCAGCCGTCATCGAAAGTAACGACAGCGGAACGCGGTGGTATATTTTTTTCGCCCCGTTTCCAGGCGAGCATATCCTGCATCGGGATTACGGTGATACCCTTGTCTTTCAATTCCTTCATCTCCGCTTCAAACGCAGCAGGCGTAATCTCCGTGCCCGGGTATCGAATTTTGTCTACCAGCCGGTGATAACAAAAAATAAGAACCTGAGCAGTTTGATCGACAACTGGCTTCTTGACCTTTGGAGTTGCGGCCACTACCGGAGCAGCCGTCGCAGCAGCCGTTCCAGGGGCAGCGCTACCACCAGGTTGCGGCTTATCGGTAACGGCTGGCTGCTTTTTGCACATGGAAAGATTCAGTGCCAGCAGTAATGGAAGGATTGCGAATCGGATCATCATAAGAGTGCTAAGGGATTAAGAGTAGTGACGCAAAACACAAGTGGATTTTATACGCGATATTGGAAACATGCGAATCGTTGACAGATGCAGATGTGCTCGTTTCAGTTTCAGCTAAACATTTTTATGCACTTCCGGTTTTGCTATGAGATGAGAGTATCGCTTCTGGTCTCGCGGATCGTTGCACTCGCGTTTGTGGCTTTATTAGCGGCATGCGGCACGGTGCGAACTTCCAGTGTCAGAAACACAAGTAAAACGTTTTCCACTGTAGTCGTGGATGCCGGACACGGCGGCTACGATAGTGGCGCGTTTCGCAAGTACGGTCCGCCGGAAAAGATAGTCACGCTCGATGTAGCGGAACGCCTCGAGCGGAAGCTACGCGAGTCGAAGATAAAAACCGTCATGACCCGAGATTCAGATGTGTTTATCCCACTCGACGATCGCGTCGCAACGGAGAACAAGCAGAAAGATGCAGTCTTTGTCAGCATCCATTTTAACGACTCTCCTAAACGTCGGACCCGCGGATTTGAAACCTATTATCATTCCGGTGCGTCAGTCGATCTGGCCGATAGAATCCAGCAAAAACTCATGGCGATCCCGAATTCCGCTAACGGCGGAATTCACACGGCAAACTTTCGGGTGCTCAGGCTTGCGAACTGTCCGGCGGTGCTTGTGGAGTGCGGGTATCTGAGCAACCGCTCTGAAGGCAACCAGGCGGGAGACGCCGAATATCGCGAATTACTTGCGGATAGAATTGCCGAAGCAATCGTGGAACAGCGCTACGGAGAAGGAGCTTATCGGCCGTCTCCTCAAATCGCTGCCGAACTGAAGCCGCAGGCCGAACCGGCCACCAGCGGTGCGGACGTCGCGCCAAGTGGTTCGTTATAGAGCTCAGCAGCGAGACTAAAATTCCTTTCCTCGTTTTTCGGGACCCACAGCGGCGAGGAAAATAAGTATCACGAAGATCACCAGCGCGAAGAGGCCGAGCGCCTTTGCGTAATCGGGATGCCCGCCGGCATCGTGGAAATGAGAGGCCAATTGGGCCTCCACAACGGCTGTGTTCGCCGCGAGCAGGTTTCCCAGTTGATAGGCAAATCCTGGAAACGTTCCTCGAACAGCATCAGGCGATAACTCATTCAAATGCACAGGCACAATTCCCCATGCGCCTTGCACCATGAATTGCATGGCGAATCCACCCATCACCAGAAGCGTGTATCCGGGCGAGAACACCCAAAGAGGAATCAGCACAATTCCAAGCACGCAGCACAGAGCAATGGAACGACGACGTCCCCATTTTTGCGAGAGATGGCCGACAATCGTTCCACCGCAGATTGCCCCAATAGCGTAAATGATTCCGGTCGTCGCCTTTTGTGTCACACCATAATGGCGCTGTTCACCGAGAAATGTTTGATACATGTCCTGCGTGCCGTGGGACATTGCGTTGAACGCCGTCATCAACAAAACCACGTAAAGAAAAAGCGCCCAGTGGCGTTTGACCACAACGAAAGTTTTTTTCCAAAAATCACCCATCGCGTGCTGTTGGCGCAACCAGACCGGCGATTCAGGCACGCGCGAACGAATGTAAAGCACAAGGAGCGCCGGAAGTGCACCTGCGAAAAATAAGCCGCGCCAGCCGAACAGCGGAAACACGATCCAATAAACGAGGGCCGCCAGTAGATACCCGAAGGCATAGCCTTGTTGCAAAACTCCTGAGAACAGTCCCCGTGCCTGAGTCGGCAATGTTTCCATTGCGAGTGAGGCGCCCAATCCCCATTCGCCGCCCATGCCGATTCCGTAAAGCGCCCGAAAAATCAGCAGCACAGTGTAATTCGGCGAAAACGCTGTGAGCAATTCCATGACCGAATAAAAAATGATATCGATCATTAGCGGAATTCGCCGGCCGAAGCGGTCGCCCAGCAGGCCGAAGATGAACGCGCCAACAGGGCGCATCGCCAGCGTGATCGTAATCGCGTAGGTGAGATCGGCGACGCTTTTGCCGAAATCGTGCGCCATCGGCACGATCACAAAGGTCAACAGAAAAAAATCGAAGGCGTCCAGCGCCCAACCTAAAAAACAGGCGAGAAACGTATTGCGTTGATCGCGGTTGAGGAGCTTAAAAAGCCGGATTGCTTCCACAGCGTGTTTCAACTATTCGCGTGGCTGTAACATCGCAAGCTTGAAACACAAGAAGCAGCGATCGCGAACGAAAGGGACAGCGGCGTTAGCGAAACCACAGGCGACGGCGACACTTCTTACAATTTCGCTTCGTCGCTCGCGTTAATCTTGTTGGCTTCCACCATGTTTTCGAAAGGCCGGTAAAAGTTGGAGTAAAACGGATACGGTCGATCAGGATTTGCCGGTCGATACCGCCAGTATTTGTACATCCAAAGCCAAGGTGCCGGGTTTTTGCGCACGTAGGGCTCAAACGAATTCCAACACGCCTGCGCGATTTGCTGATGCGTCATTCCAGCGGTGTTTGCGATCCTTGGGTGAAACACCAGCCGGTAACATCCGCCCGGCAATGGTTCCGTGTGTGCGGGCACGATGGGAACGCCCGTTCGCTCGTGTAGCCAGGCATGCGCCGACGTGACGCTTGTCTCTAATCCAAAACAATTGATTGCCACCGCACTCTGACCCGGCGGAACTGTAAGATCGACCAGCATGGCCGTGCGGCCCTTTCGGCGAAGCACCTTGTAAAGTCGCATAATGCCGCGCTCGCGTGGAACGAGCTGGTGACCGGATTGCTCGCGCAATCTTTTAAAAATCGGATCGAGAGATGAATTCTTAAATTCCTGCGAGATGATTGTTCCTTTCAGATCGAGAAAACCACAGGCGAGACTGAGCCATTCAAAATTGCTGTAGTGATAACAAGCAATCATCAAGCTGCGCTCGGGGCCAGTGTCACGCACTGTTTCCTCGAAATTTTCTAAATCGATGTACTGAGAAAGGTTTTGTTGTGTTAGACGCGGGCTCCACAGCAGGTCAACCATGGTCCGCGCGAAATGCTGGAACGACTCACGAGCAATTTTTCGTCGCTCTCTCGGCGAGAACTGATCGCCAAATGCGACCTCGAGATTGTTCAACGCCACCTGGTAGCGCGGCCGATCAACAAAGCTAAGCAGGGCTCCTACTGCCTGAGCGATGTGATAGCACGCTCGTCGCGAAAATAACGGGACCAGTTTTGTGGCAAGAACAAGTCCCAGCCACTCCAGCCGGTATCGAATTCGCTTCCAGCGCGCCCGCATTGCGGAGTTTCAACGACGAAACTCGAATGTCTAACGCTCCTCCTGATGATGAAATGGTGTCGTTCGCCTACCAGCCCTGCCCTGGGTTACTCACGGGAGGCAAACTTTTTCGAAACTCCTTCTGCTGGCGCTCGGCTTCTCTCTGCTGGTCCGCCTCGCGCGTCTGCTGTTCAGGGCTGGGAGCTGGACCGGCACAGCCTAGCAACGCGATAAGTAGCGTCGAAATGAGAATTGACTTAAGAAGAAGTTTTTTCATACGGGAGATGGAACAGGACGATAATCAGAGCGATCAACGCGGCAACCTCCGTCCGGCTCTTCCACGCGTTCGCCCAAGCCCGATTATTCCACTTTTGTGACGTCGTATTCGTCTACTGCCTGCTCACGGTACTTGTGCTCGAGCGCTTTCAAGTGCTCAAGGATCTCATTCAACGCGAGCTCGTTCTTCAAATTGACCTGATAATCGATTTCTGCGCGCAGCCGATCTTTGTGCGACTGCCGGTTCTGCGACATCAGAATAATTGGCGCCTGCAGTATGGAAAGAACGTTAATCCCAGTGCTCATCAACAAGAACGGATATGGATCGAAACTGATTTTGCCAATCCAGGCCAACCACATGTTTATCCACACCCAAATGTTGACGACAACCACCGCGGCAAGAATGAATTTCCAACTACCGCCAAATTCAGCTATGAGATCCGCTGCGCGATCGGCAAGAGTGAGCTGGGCTGCTTCCTCGACGTTAACGTTGCGGGTCGCCGTGTGTCGCAAAAGTTCATCTGTCTGGCGTAACCGATTGGTAAGAGCTGTAAGCATCTCCAGCGCGACATTTGGGTTGCTGCTAACAAAGGTTAGGAAATGCTCGCGCGAAAGCACAGCCAGTCGCGCGTCCTGCGTAACCCGTGCATCGGCTGAGCGCGGCTTCCCATCGAGCAAGGCCATTTCCCCAAAAAAATCGCCACGGCGCAATTCGGTTAGCGTTACCTCATGTCCGTCCTTCGTTTGCACGCAGATACGGATCTTTCCCTGCTCGATTAAATACATCGCGTCGCCTTCGTCGCCCGTGCGAAATAGAACCGCGCCTGCCTTGCAATCGAGGCTCTCGAGCAGTTCACACAATTCACGGGCCGCCTCGGTATCGAGCGACTCAAATAATGGCACCTGGCGTAGCGTCTCGACGTTCATTTGCTGGGAAGCGATGGAACGGTGGTCACAATAACCACTATGCGCCGCTCCGAGAAGCCACAAATCACTGACCAAACGATGCCCTTAAGTCGGCCGAAATTGACTTGGAGAGGTTCGCTTCTAGTTTCATGAACGCGTTTGCTGCGCGTTGTGAGCCGTGAAAAACGTCCTCTTCGTCTGCACAGGAAACATTTGTCGGAGCCCCATAGCGGAAGGCCTTTTCCGCCGGTTAACTGGCAACCGGAAGGACATCCAAGTCGCCTCAGCCGGTGTCCACGCGGTTCGCGGGCAGCCGCCAAGCCTGTACGCCGTAGAAGTCTGCGCCGCGGAAGGCACAGACATCAGCGGTTTGCGCAGTCAGCCGCTGACTGGCGCGCTAGTCGATCAAGCTACGCACATTTTCGCCATGACCGGAGCGCACCTCGAAACTATCCAAACGCTGTTTCCACAAAGTGCGGAAAAAACATTCTTACTTCGTGAATTCGAAGAACCTGGCACTACGGTGTGGCGCGATCTGCCGGACCCAATCGGTCTCGGTCGGGAGGTGTACGAGGATTGCGCGCGCACGATCAAAAATGCTCTGCCGAGTGTCCTCACATTTATAGAACAAGGCGCACTCGTCCGCCCTGGTGCGCCGCGCTCGTCCGAGATATCTTCTTATTCCATGGACCATCTTTCCAGCCAATTTGACCCCG
>DASYSX010000020.1:0-7183 GCA_036002955.1 Candidatus Udaeobacter sp.
CGCGCTCCCTACCATTCCGCGATGGCCGGCAACGAAGATTTTGTCAGATTTCTTCAACTGCACTGTAGTCTCTAGTCAGGAATAGTCCGGCAGGCAAGGTGTCCCTGACGCGATGCCGGCCTAACAACGCCTTAGATCGGAAGTGCGGCTTCCAGCCGCACTCGGCTGGCAGGCTGCCAGCCTGCCGAGAAAAGCTGGAAGCTTTTCTTCCTGTGTTCATACCTCCCCTGCTGGTGTTTGCTCTTGCTGAGAATGGCGCATCCATTTTGAATCCGGGAGAATGAGATTCATTCCCTGGTTCGCCGCGATATGGCTAGCGAGTGCCGCTTTTGCCCAAAGATCGCCGGCACCCAATGGGCCGGTCGATCAACTCATTCCCTGGTTGTTGGATGAAGGTCAACAACTGCGCGGCATCCCGTTCAGTGAACTGATTTTCGATACCACCGGTAGAAAGGTGCTGCCGTTTGAGTCGAACAGCGCCGTGGATCAGCGGGTTGCGAAAGCGATAAGCACGGCGTGCGATAAGACGATGGAGCGATTGAACGCGCCGGATAGCGCGATCCAAAATGTCGACCGGATCAACGAAGTCAGCAGCCACTTCGAAGACACTCTGCGGGAGCTGCTCAATACGACTCCAGGTCTGCAGTGCGATTTCCCGCGCACAGTCGAAGGCAAAGTCCAACGTTCAGGTTATCCGGACCTGCGCATCATGGATGTACAGAGCAAACGCGTGTTCTATTTGGATCCCAAGCTTTACGCCGCCGGAAGTCGCGACAGCAGTTTCCGCACGTTCTATTTCGAGCCGAAGAAGTCGACAAACAAAGTGCGCGATGACGCGGTCCATTTCGTCGTTGGATTCGAGCACGCGCCACGCGAAACCGGATCGGGTGCTGCGAAAGCGACATGGAAATTCACACGTTGGGATCTTGTCGATCTTTCGCGGTTTAGCGTGAAGCTGAAGGCCGAATTCCAAGGGAGCAACCGCGACATGTACCGGCAGGAGGCAATTGTCGCTTCCAGCGCAAAGTGAGTTCGTCGAAATTTCGTCATCCTGAGCGGAGCGAAGCGCAGTCGAAGGACCCCGTGGCATTACGGTGAGTAATGCCGCGGAATTCCTCGACTTCGCTCGGAATGACTTTGTTTTGTAACGCTTCGACGAACTGGATTGTGAGACTAAGAGTTGCCCATACTCATTGCGGCGGTACTTTGTTATTCCAATGATTGCGAAACCACAGGAAACATTTCAGTTCGACGCGATTGATGACGTCCTGAGCGACATCGCCAAAGGACGCATGGTGATCGTAACGGACGATGCCGATCGGGAGAACGAAGGCGATCTGGTAATGGCGGCGGAAAAAGTGACGCCTGAAGCGGTCAATTTCATGGCGACGCACGGCCGTGGCTTGATCTGCGTTCCCATTTCCAATGAGCGCGCCGATCAACTGGGTTTGCAACGCATGGTGGTGCAAAACCGCGAAAAGCATAACACCGACTTCACCGTTTCAGTGGACGCGGCGCGAGGCGTGACGACCGGCATCAGCGCCTATGATCGCGCAACGACAATACTTGCAATCGCTAATCCAAAATCGGCGCCGGAAGATCTGAACCAACCTGGTCACATATTTCCACTACGCGCAAAAGATGGCGGCGTGCTGCGGCGCGCCGGTCACACTGAGGCCGCCGTGGATCTGGCAAGAATGGCAGGCCTCCAGGGGGCGGGCGTGCTCTGCGAGATTTTGCATGACGACGGCACCATGGCGCGTCTTCCGGAGCTCATGGAATTCCGCAACAAACACGCGCTCCGCATTTGCACGATCCAGAGTTTGATCGCGCATCGACGCAAGAGCGAGAAGCTGGTGGAGCTGGAGCAAATCGTTAAAATGCCGACCGATTACGGCGATTTCGATTTGCACTTGTACCGCTCGAAGGTTGATGGACAGCACCATCTCGCGCTGGTGAAGGGCCGGATCGACAAGAACAAACCGACCTTGGTGCGCGTGCACAGCCAATGTCTCACCGGCGACGTTTTTGCGTCGCGCCGATGCGATTGCGGAAATCAATTGCATGCGGCACTACGGCAAATCGAGGAGGAAGGACAAGGAGTTCTGATCTACATGCGACAGGAGGGCCGCGGCATCGGATTGGCGGCAAAAATTCACGCTTACAAGTTGCAGGAGCAAGGGCTCGATACCGTAGAGGCCAACGCGAAACTTGGATACCCAACTGACCTGCGCGATTACGGGCTCGGCGCACAGATTCTTTTCGATCTGGGCGTGCGGCAGTTCCGGTTCCTCACAAATAATCCAAAGAAAGTTGTCGGCTTGGAGGGTTACGGTTTGGAAATGATCCAGCAGGTGCCGATCCGGGCCGAAGCCAATCCGCATAATGAGAAATATCTCGAAACAAAAAAGACGAAGCTCGGGCACTTGCTGTAATGACGAAGCTCGAATGTCGAATGACAAAGGAATGATCAAATGCCGAATTACAAAGAGCGAGGCCTCGGATCGTTTGTCATTTTGCGTTCGTCATTGATTCGTCATTCATCATTCGTCATTCGTCATTTTTAGATGTCGAAAGCCTCGCCGTCTCCTCCGGGAAGTGCAAAAACAAGACGCACGTTCCACATTGTTGCGAGCCGGTTTAATGCGCAGTACGTGGATGGGCTTGTTGATCATGTGACAGAGGAGCTGCACGCGCTCGCGCCACACGGTACGATTCTGGTTCATCGCGTCCCTGGCTCATTCGAGATTCCTGTCGTTGCTCGCGAAGTTGCGATTCAAAACACAGCTGATGCGATCATCGCATGCGGGGTGATTTTACAAGGTGAAACCAATCACGCAGAAAACCTGAGTCGCTCCGTTACTGAGGCCTTGCAGCGCATCGCCATTGAGCACGGCGTGCCGGTAATCAATGCAGTACTTAGTTTTGACAATGACAACCAGGCGCGAGCGCGGTGTCTTGAAAATAAAATCAATCGCGGAACCGAAGCCGCACGCGCAGCGGTGGAAATCGCGAACGTATTGTCGGAAGTTCGTAGCAAACAAGGAGCGGATGGTTTCCAAACCGCCGAGGAATAATGGGTAAACGACGGCGCGCTAGAGAAGCTGCGGTTCAATATCATTTCTGGCGTGATCTCCAGCATGGTGAAGGACCGGACAAGATCGATGAGTTCTGGGAGTTTTGTCCCGCGCCAGAGCGGGTGCGCGAATTTGCCCAGCCATTAATCGACGGAATGGTGGCGCACTTGCCGGACATCGATGAGCGCATCCGCCGCTATTGCGAGAACTACGAGTTTCGCCGGATTTCAGCGGTGGATCGCAACGTTCTGCGGCTGGCGATTTATGAAATGCTTTACCGCGATGATATCCCACCGGTTGTCTCCATCAACGAGGCCATCGAGCTGGCGAAGGCGTACGGCGGCGCCGATTCAGGCCGATTTGTGAATGGTATTCTCGACCGCATTCGAAAAGATTTGGATCGCCCCGCCCGTGAGGCGATGAAGAGAGAATCGTCGGGTGTTGACGCGGAGTCATCCTGAGTAAGCAAAGCGAAGTCGCAGGATCCCGCGGCGTAAACACAGCGTAGTGCAACGGGATTCCTCGAATTCGCTCGGAATGACGTCATGAAATTTTTAGAAACTCTCGCCAAACAATTCGCCGGCAAACCGATCGATTGGGACGAGCTCGAAGAAACGCTCATCCGCGCCGACCTCGGCGTACCGATGACAATCCGAATCATCAAAACGCTTCAGGAACGCGAGGCATGGGCTTTGCTAGGCATCGGCGATGTAATCAAGGCAGTCCGCGAAGAGATCGCACGAATTCTGCCCCGTGATCCGGCGCCAATTCGTCGAGCGACTGGCAAACCGACCGTGATTTTGATTGTCGGCGTCAACGGCACCGGCAAGACAACATCGACAGCAAAACTCGCTCAGTATTTACAAGGAAGAGGCGATTCACCCGAACCGCCCGCGGGCGACTGGGGTCAATCGCCGCTATCTCGCGTCATGCTCGCGGCCGCAGACACGTTTCGCGCAGCGGCTATCGAGCAGCTCGATATCTGGGCAAAAAGACTGGGCGTTGAAATTGTTCGCGGTCAGCACGGAGCAGATCCCGCGGCGCTTTGTTACGAAGCATATCAGGCAGCAGCCAGGCAGGAGATTAACTTTTTGCTTTGCGACACAGCTGGCCGGCAACACACCAAGGCCAACCTCATGGCCGAGCTGCAGAAAATAAAACGCACTGTAGAGAAACTCGACGCCGACGCACCGCAGGAAACGTTGCTTGTCGTCGATGCGAGCACAGGCAGTAACGCGCTAAGTCAGGCGCGCGAATTCCACAACGCGCTTGGACTCACTGGCCTGATCGTCACCAAACTCGATGGCAGCGGCAAAGGCGGCATTGTGGTGGCGATCCAGGACGAACTCGGAATTCCAACCCGCTTCGTCGGCACCGGAGAAAAGCTCGACGATTTTGCGCCGTTCGAGCGGAAAACCTACCTCGAGAATTTGTTGTGAGGCACGAGCTGCGCGCTTGTAAATCGAGTGCATTGTCAACGCGCTAAGGCGCGGCAGGAGAAGCTGCCGGCAATTGAAAGAACGTCAGGCAGACTGCCACCGCCGCGCACACACAGATCAGGTCCACGAGCAGCATCGTGCTCAGAGCGTAGCGGGTGTTTTTGATCTTCACACTGCCGAAGTAGACGGCGATGACATAAAACGTCGTCTCCGCCGCGCACTGAAAGACGCAAGATAAACGGCCGGTGAAGGAGTCCGCGCCGTACGTCCCCATCGCATCGAGCAGAAATCCGCGGCTGCCGGCCGAGCTGAATGGCCGAAGAATTGCGATTGGCAGCGCGTTAACGATCTCGTCGTTCACGTGAATGGCACGAAATATCGTCGTTAGCGAGTTCGCGAATATTTCGAATAATCCACTGTTCCTAAAAAGTGAAATCGCGACGAGCATGCCGAGGATATAGGGAAAAATAATACGTCCGACTGCTAATCCGTTGTAAGCACCCTCGACGAATGAGTTGAAGATTGTCGTGCCTTTTGCAGCGAATTCCTTTTCGCGGAACAAACTGTAACCGAAAATCGCGAAGATAAGCGCGACCAGCAAACCGTTAGAAAGATTGCCGGTGAAATGGCTTTTGCTAATCAGATCCAGCCGCGTGATGTAAATAAGCAATGCAGCGATGACGGCGACGATTCCGCCGATTGCAATGACAATCGTTGCGTTAAGCAAATTGATCCGCTGCCGGATGCCGACGAGCACGAGCGCCGCAATCGTCCCAATGAACGACGTAATAATGCATGGCAGCATCACGTCGGCCGGGTTCAACGCATGCTGCGCCGCCCGATAACTGATAATCGAAGTCGGGATGAGCGTCAGCCCGGCTGCGTGCAAACACATGAACATGATCTGCGGATTGCTCGCGCGGTCCTTTTGATCATTCAGTTCCTGAAGACTCTCCATTGCCTTTAAGCCGAACGGTGTCGCCGCGCTATCGAGCCCGAGGAAGTTCGCCGCGAAATTCAGGGTCATGTAAGAGATCGAGGGATGACCGCGCGGTACCTCCGGAAAAACATGGACGAAAACCGGACTCAGGAGTTTCGCGACCCGCTCCGCAGCCCCGCTGTCAATCAGCAGCTGCAAGATCCCGCTGAAGAAGGACAAGTACGCAATCAACGGCAACAGGAGATCCAGAATCGTGTACTTGCATGTTGGCAGGATACCGTCGGCAGCCTGCTTGCCGGAGTAGACCTTCACCACGCCATTGTCGAGCGTGTAGTTATCATTCCCAATCGTGACCTTGTGATCGGGCGCAGTCTGCAAGCTGTGCTGCAATTCAGATGGCAGCTGCTCAATGTAGTACTCGCGTTGTAGCAGCGGATCGTCCTTCTTGCCGTTAACGGCAAATTCAATGGCGTAGTATCGACCGCTGAATAGCAGGAGGAGAAGGTAGCCGATCGAAAAGAGGAAGAGAGCGACCCAAAATCTGCTTAACGCCATTTGGAGCAGGAGCTAATTCCCGCTGTATCTAAGCTGCACGCTCATGCGCCGCAAGCTCGAACTAAATCGCGGTTGGAAACAACTGTTAACACAACGGCTTTGCTGCTTCTGCCAGTGCTTATCTAGCTGATCCAGCGTTTTTTCCCGCTGCGCTTTCATTCGCGTTCCCGAGGCCGGACGGCAGGAATGAACGCATCCCAACCATTTCGTGTCTGATATGCGAATTTAAGATGGAAGAGTTTTTTCGAACTGCAAAAAGGGGCAATTCTCACACGAGAAAATCAGGGATGAAAGCAACGCGAATAACGTCAAACTACAAACACTCATACGGCACTCTGTGGTTTGGGCTAGCCGGTGCGTCCATTGTCATTGCCGGTTCGATCTTGTTCGGATATGCTCAAGCGCAGAAGCAAGAAGCCGAGAAAATGAATCCGACCAAACCTGTTCCAGCCGACGCCGAATTGCGGGAGAAATTAACCAGGGATCAGTACAAGGTGACGCGTCAATGCGGTACGGAAACTCCGTTTCACAACGCCTACTGGGACAATCACAAGCCGGGAATTTACGTCGACCTCATCACAGGCGAACCTCTCTTCAGTTCACTCGATAAATTCGACAGCGGCACGGGTTGGCCCAGTTTCACCAAACCCATCAAGCCCGAGAACGTAACGGAAAAGCGCGATAGTTCTTACGGGATGGAGCGCGTTGAGGTCCGCGGAAAATCGAGCGATTCGCATCTCGGCCACCTATTCGATGATGGGCCGGCGCCAACTGGTCAACGTTTCTGCGTGAACTCCGCCGCGTTGCGCTTTGTTCCGGTGGAAAAATTAAAGGAAGAAGGCTACGGCGAATATCTCTCGCTGTTTCAGCCACAGCAGCAAACCGGTGGCGAACATCCGCAGACCAAAAAGTAACTAGCCGCGGCTGCAATCCGCCCGGCGCGCCGAATATTGTTTGACGGTGTCCTTTGAAAAGAGCAACGGACACCATAACTTACGCCCTTCATGACCCGCGACGATTTCGACTACGCCATTGAAAACACGCGCGTGATCGTTGCGCCCGAGCATCAGATCGCGACATTCGGCAGCACCAGTTTCAATTTTTATTTGATCTCGGAGTTGATGGACCGTGTGAATCAGGTGCGGATTCGCAACGGGAAAATCCATGCGGAA
>DASYSX010000021.1:0-5089 GCA_036002955.1 Candidatus Udaeobacter sp.
CACTTCGGTCAAAGATCTGGCTCGTAAGCTCATGCGCTACATCCACGCATACTCGGCAGCCGCGAAACCGTTTGCCTGGAAGTACCGCGATGTTAACCGCCGAATCCATACTAAAGAACTCACTGCGACAGTCCACTAGAGCCCTCCGGCCCAGAACCTTAGCCTTGACGGCCAGGCGACGTCGCTGATCGTCGGTAAACCGCAATCGCCGCTGGCCAGTCTGCTCGCGCAACACTCGGTTCTCTTCCTGCAGATATTCGATCACCTGTTGTTGGCGCTGGTTGATCCATCCCGCCATCGCCATCAACAAAAACTGCAACGGATCCAGGGTTCGCGCCATCGGTAGTTGCTCATTATCGCAACCTCCATCCCTCGCACAAAGTCTCGCTAAACTAAGACACTTTCAGTTTCCGTACCTTACGGGGTCTCTCGGTTCTCGCCCGTGAAGCTTCTATGCATGCATGGGGTCTTCGACTCCGCAGGGTCATGACGCACTCGCGTTATCGCACGCCACCTTGTTGCCTTCCGGTTGGGGTGACACCGTCGGCTCCCCACATTTCCATTTTCGGAGCTCAATTTCCCAGCCTGCATATACCCCTGTCCAACGCTTCAAGTGCAGCCTCACGACTGCCCTCGCATGGCTCGGGGCCAGGATGGTTCGCTACGCCTTTCCTGTATGACTCTCACATTCACTGCTCCACGCCGGTTTAGCCCGACGCTATCCGCCCCACAATGGATTCTCGCGACTCATCCGCCGGATGAGCTGGCACACCTCCTTCGCCACCGCTGGTCTGCCCCGTTTACCATGACGACTTTTCCAGGTCCAAAAGAGACGAAATCCCCGACGGTGCCAGCCGATGACCGTCTCGGGCTTTACGATCACCAGCACCGTTCGCCATTCAGACCAAATCCGAATAGCCAAGTCCAAAGCCAACGATCCGTGGCGCTCAATCGCGGTCGTGTTACGGAGCGCTGCAGCACAGTTAGCTGGTGACGAAGAGCCAAGATTTCAATCTGAAGCGCGGCCCGACTACGAAACGCGCCTGCCAAGAAAGCAAAGAGTGCCGAAAAGACGGCGGTGGGAGAGAGCGAGCGCTTCACGGTCAAGCCTCTCATTATCTGCTACATCGGAATTTACGGGAGGCACAGGCGAAAACAGAGATGTTTCACGGATGTATCGCGGCAGTCCGGACAGAACTCCTATGCAGCAAGAACGCGAGTAGTCGCCAAGTATAGATTAACAAGCCTCGGAAATCCTGCCCCGCCGCGCTCGGAATGTGAAACAGGGTTATCTGAGACTGAACTGCCGAGCGTGTACACCCCGTTTTGGTTTGAACTCCGCAGTGAAGCCGAGGCCGACGCACAAAATTTCCCACCGACCAAATTCCAACAAAACAGAGGACGAGCGTAGCCAAGCGTAACCCGTGTTCCGCAGCACCCAGCGTATTCCGAACTCCTATCGCCAGGGTACGCTCTACGCCCTGTTCTTGACGAAGATGAAAATGGGCGGCTTAACGGTGAACTGGTCAGCTCTCGCACCCGTCAATGAACAAATGCGCTCCTCTGACGACCCTTGGCTGGTGTGGGTGCGCCAGCAAGCAAAGCTGTCACAGAAGGAAGTTCGCTCGTGCCGACTCGACTTACCGGCTACGGAACTTATTCGCTAACGCCGCCAACTTATTTTCCATACTCGGCGCCGGCTTACTCACCACATCAGGCTGCTGCTCCCGCCGCGGCTGTGGCCCATGCTTCACCTTCGGCAGTGTCGATTCCTGCAGCGCCTTGATCGACAACGCGATTCGCTTTGCCTTCGCATCCGCCGAAATCACCTTCACTTTTACAATCTGTCCGACCTTCACAACCTCGTAAGGATCTTTGATAAACCGATTCGACAACTCGCTCACGTGCACCAATCCATCCTGATGCACGCCGATATCAACGAACGCCCCGAAATTCGTCACGTTCGTCACCGCGCCTTCCAGAATCATGCCCGGCTGCAAATCGGAAATCTCCCGCACGCCCGCCTGAAACTGCGGTGCCACAAACTGTTCGCGTGGATCGCGTCCCGGCTTGCGCAATTCCTCCCGAATATCGCGCAGCGTGTACATGCCCGCCTGCTCCGTTCGGAATTCTTCCAGCTTTACGGGATCCACAAGCGTAGGCTTCGCGATCAACTCCGCCAGATTTACCTTCAGCGACGCCGCAATCCTCTCCACAATCGGATACGATTCCGGATGAACCGCCGTCATGTCCAACGGATTATCGCCACCGCGAATCCGCAAAAACCCGGCTGCTTGCTCGAACGTCTTCGGCCCGAACCCCGGCACCTTCGTCAACTGCGCGCGCGTGTGAAACGCCCCATTCTCGTCGCGATACGCCACAATCTTCCGCGCCGTCCGCTCATTGATTCCCGCCACATGCCGCAACAGCGCAAAGGAAGCCGTGTTCAAATCCACACCTACCCGATTCACACAAACTTCCACCGTGCTATTGAGTGCCTGCCCCAAACGCCGCTGGTCCACATCATGCTGATACTGCCCGACTCCAATCGATTTGGGATCAATCTTCACCAGTTCAGCCAGCGGATCTTGTAACCGGCGTGCGATAGAGATCGCGCCGCGCACCGTCAAATCCAAATCCGGAAACTCATCCCGCGCAATCTCCGACGCCGAGTACACCGACGCACCTGATTCATTCACCACCGCGCTGAATATCTCGCTGAGCTTCGCCTCGCGCAAAAAGCCTTGAATGAATGCCGCCGATTCTCGCGATCCCGTCCCATTGCCAATCGCAATCGCACACACCTTGTACTTGTGGATGAAGCCCATCAGCACACGCGCCGCGCCCACCACATCGTTCTTCGGCTCCAGCGGATGAATCACGCCATGGTCCAGGAACTTGCCCGTATGGTCCACGACGGCAACTTTGCAACCAGTCCGCAACCCGGGATCCAAACCAATCGCCCCAATCATCCCCGCAGGCGGCGCCAGCAACAGGTTCTGTAGATTCTCACGGAACACGCGAATCGCTTCCGCATCCGACCGCTCCTTCAACTCCATCCGCACTTCCGTCTGAATCGAAGGGTTCAACAGGCGCTTCCACGCATCTTCCGCCGCCAGCTCTAAATGCGGCGTCCAATCTCCGGGCCGCCGGATCACCTTGCGTTTCAAATAAGCCATCGGCGGTTCACTCGGCAGGTCAATCTGGAAGTACAGAATGTTTTCTTCCGTTCCGCGTCGGATCGCCAACATTCGGTGCGACGGAATCTTCGCGGCCGGCTCGCTGTACTCGTAGTACATCTTGAACTTGCCTTCCGCATCGTTGGCGTCTTCAATCTTTCGGCTCACGACCAATCCAGCCGCCAGCATCGTGTGCCGCAGATGCGCGCGAAACTCCGCCGTCTCGCTGATTTGTTCCGCGAGAATGTGGCGCGCGCCTTCCAGCGCCTCCGACACATTCGCCACGCCCAGTTCCGCGTTCACGAAAGTCGCCGCCAGCTCTTCCACTCGCAGCGCACCGGCTTCCTGTTGCCATAGGTACTGCGCTAAAGGATCCAGCCCTTTCTCGCGCGCAATCGTCGCCTTGGTGCGCCGCTTAGGTCGATACGGAAGATACAGATCTTCCAGCACACGCTTGTCCATCGTCGCGAGAATCTGCGCTTCCAGTTCTGGGGTCAACCTGCCCTGCTCGCGAATACTCGAAAGCACGGTCTCCCGCCGTTCTTCCAATTCGCGGAAGTACGCCACCTGCTCCTGAATGGCGCCGATCGCCACCTCATCCAGATTGCCCGTCGCCTCCTTGCGATAACGAGCGATGAACGGCACCGTGCCACCTTCATCCAGCAGCGTGATCGTCGCAACCACGTTCGCGGCTAATAGTTGAAGCTGTTGTGCGATATGCAGAACAATGGCAGGAGATAAGGGATTCTGTACAGAAGGCATGAAAACGATTAATACGTCGGGTCCGGAACGAACGTTTTCAGAATACAATTTCGCCCGTAGTACACTGCGCGAGATGCCTCGAAACGTCTCCAGCGATAGATCCGTCCTGGTCGCGAAGGGTAGATCTAATCGCGCGGCCGAAGTTCCGGATCAACATACTAGTGGGCTGTCCCAGTTAGATCGTAATTTCTTGAAATGGCTGAAAACGGCTGGCACGATTGCCGCGCTTAACAACTTCGGGCGCTTCGGATGTGAGCCGCTAACCTCGGCACAGTCATCGCAAGATGTTCTTGCCCAAGAGCGATCCCGAAGTGTTGTGAAGCACTGCGGAGGAACGTCACCGTGTCTGCGGCGAGCTCTTCTATTGGGGCGGTCTCGTCGATGAAGATCGGCTCCTGTCCGGGGCGAAAGAGGAAGTCAATTATGTCGGCGGTAATCTGATCGTCCGACATTGGTTAGTTCTCAAGTTCTACGACGTTTCCAATGATCCGGCGTCTGGTTTCGGTATATGTCCAGCGGAACGGTTGGCTGACCTGGCGTAGACCTGAATGTACTTCTTGATTTTGCGCGCCAGATCGGCAATCGAGGTGAACACACCGCGATCAATGACATCGCGCTGAATCTTTGAGAACCAGATCTCGATCTGGTTCAGCCACGACGAATACGTGGGAGTGAAGTGGAATCTAACCTTTGGGTGCTCCGTCAGGAACTCTTGCACCGCTTTCGTCTTATGGGCAGAGAGGTTATCCAGAACGATATGGATCTCTTTGGCCCAACGCGCTTTCCGAATCACTTCTTCGAGGAAACAGAGGAACTCCGCGCTTGTGTGCCGCTTCGCCGTCTTGCCCTGAACCGCTCCGGTCTTTACATTCAGCGCGGCGTAGAGCGACAGGGTCCCGTGCCGATAATACTCCAAGCCATGCCGCTCGGCCCTACCTGGTGAGAGCGGCAACACGGGATCGAGTCGGTCGAGCGCTTGTATTGCCGTCTTTTCATCGACGCAAAACACCGCTGCGCGTATGATCCGAAAACTCAAATACCTTCCATTTGGTCCTCACGTAACGTTTCGTGCCCTCCGTAACGTTGTCACTTGCCTTTAAGCCAAGTTATTGATTTCGTGTGGGATGACATTTCCGAGATGGACAGAC
>DASYSX010000022.1:0-25893 GCA_036002955.1 Candidatus Udaeobacter sp.
CGGTTACGGCTTAATCGCTCGCCACCGAAAATTTGCGTCAGCGATTACCCGATTGCTGTGGGGCAAAGACGTGCGGCGGCCCACCTATTTGTGGGCGAGGCGCTGGTTCCTACGGGCACTCGGCGTGATCTATTTAATCGCATTCGTATCGCTCTGGGTTCAGGTAGACGGGCTTGTCGGCAGCAATGGGATGTCGCCCGTCAATCAATTCCTCTCAGCAGTTCGGGGCCAGGTCGGACCAAAGGCTTATGGAGTGTTACCAACGCTGTGCTGGTTTAATTCAAGTGATACGTTTCTGCATTTCCTTTGCGGCGGCGGTGTTCTCTGTTCGTTGCTGTTGATTCTCGAAATCGCTCCGGCCCTTCTCCTCGTTGCGCTTTTCGTTTTGTACTTGTCACTCACCATCGCAGGCCAGGATTTTTTCAGTTTTCAATGGGACGTGCTTTTGTTGGAGACAGGTTTTTTATCGATCTTTTTTGCGCCCTGGCGGCTGTGGCCACGAAAACTTTCGTTCCGGCAGGGATCGGCGGTGCCCGCTACAGCACCGGTTTCGAAAGCTGGTTTGTTTTTGCTCAAGCTTCTTTTGTTCAAACTAATGCTCATGTCGGGCGTGGTGAAGTTAACCAGCGGCGACGATAGCTGGTGGAATCTAACAGCACTCGATTACCATTACTGGTCACAACCGTTGCCGACGGTGTTCGGCTGGTGGGCAGACAAAAGTCCCGAATGGTTCAAGCATTTTTCGGTGGCGTTTTGTCTCGTGGTGGAAATCATCGTGCCATTTTTCATCTGGGCGCCGCGGCGTTTGAGATTGATTGCGGCTGGACTGCTGATTTTTCTTCAGCTCGTAATCGCGATCACGGGAAACTATTGCTTTTTCAATTTGCTCACGATCGCGCTCTGCTTATTGCTGATCGATGATTCGGTGGTAGGGCGCGACCGCCGCGCGCGCCGTAACCAAAGCGACGGCGCGCCCAGCGGTCGCACCCTACCAGAACGATTGTGTGTCTACGTTGGGATGTTTGTGATCATTGTGACGTTACCGATCAATGCGTGGCTAATCGTCAGCGCATTTGAACCGCTGAGTCGACCACCGCGCGTGCTGGCGAATCTCTATGAAAAGCTGGAAGCATTTCGCATTGTCAACGGCTATGGCCTTTTCCGTGAGATGACGAAAGACCGCGGCGAAATCATCCTTGAAGGCAGTGCTGATGGAGTTGACTGGCTGCCTTACGAATTCAAATGGAAGCCCGGCGACGTAAAACGCGCGCCTGGTTGGTGTGCGCCGCACCAGCCGAGACTCGACTGGCAGATGTGGTTCGCCGCTTTGGGAACTCCACGCCAAAATCCATGGTTCATCGCATTGATCTACCGCTTGCTTCAAGGCTCGCACGAAGTGAACGGCTTGCTCGCAAACAATCCATTCCCGGACAGACCGCCACGTTACGTTCGAGGGATGTTTTATCGCTATCGATTTACAACCGTGGACGAGCTTCGCCACACCGGCGCGTGGTGGAAACGCGAGGAGCTTCGGGAATACCTGCCGACCCTTTCGCTCGAGCAATTCCAGTAAGCGCGAGCCAGAGAATTTTCTCTACTCCCACATTTGGAACGATCTCAAGATCGGCTGGCGGCAGCGGATTAGAGACCGCCGCTCCTTGGGAGGTGCTCGTCTTGAGCGTCGTCCGCTGGCGCGATATATTCGCCGCGCGATGGCGAAAGAAGAACAGATCATCACTGAAGGCACCGTGACGCAGGTTTTGCCCGGGACGATGTTTCGCGTCGATCTTCCCGGGCAACGCAATGTCCTTGCGCATATTTCCGGCAAAATGCGCAAGCATTTCATTCGGATCGTGCCCGGTGACAAGGTTTCGGTGGAGCTTTCACCATACGATCTGACAAAAGCACGGATCATTTTTCGCGAACAATAACTTTCAGCTTTCGACTTGTTGAGGACGTTAGGTCGCGTAAGCGTCAGAACGTTTATAAGGCAAAAGAAGTCCGCTTGAAGCGTGCGACACGTTTATGATTTGAGACAAGTCGGCGTTTGCCCCTTGTGCAAAGCGCGCGGATAGTCGCAGCGAACAAATTAACTGGAGATTACCAATGGCAGAACAAAACAGACCAGGAGAACATACAACACCGGCCAACGCCGATCCGCAGAATAAATTGCAGAGCAGCAAGGACCATGCTCGTAAAGCAGCGGAAGATTTAAAATCAGCAGCAGGTGCTTTCGCCGAAGAGTACCGCGGAAAAGCAGAGCAAGCCTGGGGCGATGCGCGTGGCAAAGCGGAACAAGCGTGGGGCGATGCCACCAGTCGCGTTCGGACATTCCAGGAAGACGCCGAGGACTACGTCCGTGAAAATCCAACAAAAGCAGTATTCACGGCGCTCGGAATTGGATTCGTGTTGGGTCTGATCTTCCGGCGTTAGTTTCGAAAGCGCCGGAAATGAGCAGCGGGACCCTTCCATCTCGCAATCCTGCGGGCCATTCCGGTTTGTTCGATAACGCGCTGGCACTGATCAGCGCGGTAGTAGCGTTTTTTGAAGGCCGGTTTGTTCTGCTTGCGCAGGAATCGAAGTCGGCCGCGGTGCAAGTGCTGATACTGGTGGGTTGTGTCATCGCGGCGCTGGCGCTCTGTCTCATGGGCTATGTTTTCCTCATCGTCAGTGCCGTTGTTGGTCTCGCGCATTTGCTCGGAACCTCATGGCCAGTGGTGGCGCTGGTTGTTGCGCTGTTACATTTCATTATCGCAGGAGTGCTGTTGGTGGTGGCACGCAGTCGGATCACCAAGCCGATGTTTCGGGATAGCATCGACGAACTAAAGAAAGATCGCGAATGGCTGAAAACTCTCAATCAATCAACGAGCTAAAAGCAGAAATAGCAGATTCGCGGCAGCGGGTGGCCAACGAGTTGCGCGGCTTGCGTTACGAATTTGATTTCCCGGCAAAATTCCGGAGGTCATTCCGAAAACAGACAGGTTCCTGGGTCAGCGCGGCGGCAGCAGTCGGGGCGGTGATCGCGTTAGCGCCAATGCGGAAGAAGAAAGTTTATGTGGACGCAAGAACACGGCGCAAGGGAGATAAGAAGCTGATGGAGACGGGACTTGCCATGGCGGCGATCAAACTCGTGGGAAATCTCGCCAGACCGGTCGTCATGGAGTTTGTTAAGAACCGGTTCTTTTATTCTGGCGAACCCTCCCGCGGCAGGAAATAATACGCCGTCTGTAGCTCGGGCCTTGTGTGCCCGTGAGACAACTGAATGCTTCCCCCATGACGCCACAAGTTTCAGCTCCTTCATTCAAATCGCATCCCCTGCCGCACGTCGATAATTATCTTCAGATTGGCCAAAACGCCGGCGCATCAGACGTTCACCTCGGCGTAGCGGCGCCGCCAATCTGGCGAGTACATGGAACGTTACAGCCCATTTGGCCTGACGTTCCAGTTCTGACCAGCGAACAAACGGTCGCGCTGGCAGAGAGCTTCATGCCCGAAGTGTACAAGGATGAGCTCAATACCCGCGGCGATTCTGACTTCGCGTATCAGAACGAACACGCTCGCTATCGAGTGAGCGTCGTTCGCCAGAGGTTGGGCGTTGAGATTGTGTTTCGGGTGATCAATTCCTACGTCCGGACAATGGACGACCTGGGATTGCCAGAGCAGCTCAAGTTACTTACTCGCTATCAGAATGGTCTCATCCTCGCGACTGGTTCGGTAGGCACCGGCAAATCAACGACGCTTGCTGCGATGGTTCAGCAAATCAATACGGAACGGCGCGATCACATTATTACGCTCGAGGACCCAATTGAATACGTCATCCACTCAAAGAATTGTCACGTTAGCCAGCGCGAAGTTTTCACGCACACTGAGTCGTTTGCCACGGCGCTACGTGCCGCACTGCGGGAAGATCCCGATGTAATCATGGTGGGGGAAATGCGGGACTTGGAAACGATTTCACTTGCGATCACCGCCGCCGAGACCGGGCACCTTGTTCTAGCAACTCTTCACACCTCGAATGCATCGCGCACACTTGACAGGCTACTGGATGTATTCCCGCCGGAACAACAGGAACACGTCCGCGTTATGGTCGCTGAATCGCTGCGCGGTATCATCAGTCATCAGTTGATCCCGCGGAAAGATGGAAAGGGTCGCGTGCTTGCACTTGAGGTTCTCACCAATACACCTGCTGTCTCCAACGTGATTCGCGAAAATAAAACGTTCATGTTGCCCGGTATTATTCAGACCGGAAAGAAGCAAGGCATGCGGTTGATGGACGATACCCTGATTGATCTTTACCAACGCGGCTTAATCAGCGCAGAGGAAGCTTACGCACGCGCCGAACAGAAAGATGTCGTGCGGCAACATGTCAAAACATGACGCGGGCTACGCAAATAAGTTACGCATTCACGAGCCGATCTTCATGCTAAACTTCCTTTATCCCATCCCGTAATCCGCGGTTTTCCCATGGCTTATCTTGATGAATTTCTGCAGATCGTAGTCCGAAAGGATGCGTCGGATTTGCACATCGCTGAAGGCGAACCGCCGAAAATACGTGTGCATGGGGACATAATGCCGATTCGAGCTGAGCCGATTTCGCACGATGAAGCCAAACGGATGTTGAGCGAAGCCTGCGGGCCACGTAATTGGGAACTTTTCGAGCAACACGGCGATCTCGATTTTGCCTATCAGATGGATGAGCACTCTCGATTTCGCAGCAATTATTTTAAACAGTCCGAGGGGTACGCTGCGGCATTTCGATTAATTCCTACAAAGATCTCGACACTGGAGGAATTGGGCATTCCGGCAGTCGTAAAGAAGTTTGCTGATTTGCGCGGCGGGCTGGTGCTCGTTACCGGTCCAACTGGTTCTGGCAAAACAACAACGCAGGCTGCGCTGGTCGACTTCATCAACGAAAATTTTGCCAAACACGTAGTGACGATCGAGGAGCCGATCGAATTCGTGCACAACAACAAGCGCAGCATCATCACACAACGTGAAGTGCCTGCGGATTCGGATTCGTTTGCTGCTGGCCTGAAAGCTTCGCTGCGACAGGACACCGACATCGTGCTGGTTGGCGAGATGCGTGATCTGGAGACAATCGCACTTGCTTTAACCGCCGCTGAAACAGGCCTTCTCGTGTTCGGCACTCTGCATACAAACAACGCGCGCAAAACCGTGGATCGCATGGTGGATGCTTTCCCCGCCGATCGACAACCACAGGCGCGTGCAATGCTGGCGAACTCACTTCGCGGCGTAGTAGCACAACTGCTTCTAAAGCGATCGGATCGTCCCGGGCGCATTGCCGTGAATGAAATTCTGATAGCCAATCCTGCGGTGGCTGCGATCATCCGAGAAGGTGCCACGCACAAGCTGCAGGATATCATTGTTTCCGGTCGGGCTCAGGGAATGCAGTTTATGGATGACGCAATCTGGGCGCTGCTGGAGAAAGGCATTGTGTCTCCCCATGAAGCATTCATGAAAGCGATCGATAAAAGCCGCTTCAAACCCTTTCTCCCAGCCGAGGAAGAAGCACTGGCCGACGCCGCCGGTGGCATTCGCGCCGAAGAAAAACGGCCTCCAGGCAACTCGTTAAGACCCGTCGGTGCTCGCGCGCAGGTGCGTGCAAGATAAGTGCAGCGAACACGCGACATCGCGACTGGTTAAATGTCGGCGACTTGTCGCGCGAATGGTCCCCCTGTAGCGTCCGCTGTCCTCAGCGGATTTCCTTGGCGGTTCGACGCTTCAGCTGGTGTATTACTCGGCAATTGTCAGCACTGCGGTCGCGCTAAGTTTGCCGCCACGGAAGAGATCCAGCGCAGTGTTGGCTTGTTCCAAGGGGAATGTTTCCGTGTGGCTCCGAACCGGAACGCGCGGCGCAATTTCGAAAAACTCCTTACCGTCGTGTCGAGTCAGGTTCGCCACTGACGTAATCACACGTTCCTCCCATAAGTCGACGTAGGGAAACGAAGGAATGTCGGACATGTGAATCCCTCCACACACCACGACGCCGCCTTTAGCGAGACTGTGTAGCGCTGCCGGCACGAGCGAGCCGACCGAAGCAAAGATGATTGCCGCATCGAGTTTATCCGGCGGCATTTCGTCGGAACCGCCGGCCCAAACCGCGCCAAGTTCTTTCGCGGCTTGCTGTGTTGCGTTGTCGCCCGGACGAGTGAACGCGAAAAGTTCGCGTCCTTCATTAATCGCAATTTGCGCGATCAAATGCGCGGCGTTGCCGAACCCGTAAATGCCAAGACGCCGCGCATCGCCCGTTTTCCGATACGATCGGTAACCGATCAGTCCCGCGCATAGCAGCGGCGCGACCTCAACGTCGCTGTAACGCTCAGGTAAATGGAAACAATATCGCGCATCAGCCACGGTGAACTCGGCGTAACCGCCGTCAATCGTGTAACCGGTAAAGCGCGCGTTATCGCAAAGATTCTCTCTGCCGGATCTGCAATACGAGCAATCACCATCCGTCCAGCCAAGCCACGGGATCCCTACGCGATCTCCGAGTGCGAATGTGGGAGCGGCCTTAGTGCCGCGACTGTCGGGATGCTCAGGTCCCTCCGACATTTCGCCGCCGATTTCTTCGATTCGTCCGACAATTTGGTGACCGAGAATCAGTGGCAGCTTGGGATTCCGCAATTCGCCATCGACAACGTGAAGGTCAGTCCGACAAACCGCGCATGTGCTAACCCGCACCAGGAGTTGTCCCCTGCCCGGCTTCGGCTTTGGCACATCGCGCAGCTCCAATGGCTGTTTCGGTTCGTTGAGAACCATGGCGCGCATGGCTTCGTCTTCCTATCGCTGTTCGGAGCAGTGATGGGTTACTAACATGAGCGAGAGTAACACTCAACGAGCACGCACTGGCTCGGGTCGCACATGTCCGCGCGGTGGCTCAACTTCGTGCTCGTGGTAGTGGGCGCTGCGGAGAAACGGCACTTTATCCAGCACGTGTTCCTGGAACCATTCGACCCAGAGATAAATAACCGGTGTGACAAACAACGTGACCAGTTGCGAGAAAATCAGCCCGCCAACGATCACCAGACCTAGCGGCCGCCGCGACGCAGCATCCTGACCGAATCCTAATGCAATTGGGATAGCGCCCATCAGGGAGGCGAGTGTCGTCATCATGATGGGACGAAATCGTTCTACGCTGGCTTCGTGAATGGCCGAGCGGAGATCCCAGCCTTCGTCGATTCGTTGCAACGCAAAATCAACCACCATGATTCCATTTTTCTTCACAATACCTAACAAAAGGAACAGGCCGATCACGCTGTAGAGCGAAAGCACTGAATGGAAAATATACAATGTAGCCAGCCCACCGACGACTGCAGGCACAATGGCCGGAAACAACACCGTGAATGGGTGCACATAGCTCTCATAAAGAATTCCCAGAATTACATACATAACGAAAATTGCCGCGAGCAGCAGCAGGGGCAAGGATTGAAACAGCTGTCTGAACACTAACGCTTCACCTTGAAACGTTCCCTGCACAGTTGGGTAATGCGGCTGAATCTGCGCGACAGCATCCTCGATGTACTTGGTAGCATCGCCAACCGCGGCATCCGGCAACAGGTTGAAATTGAAAGTGACGCTGGTGAACTGATTGAGATGGTTCACGGCCTGCGGGCCAATAACTTGCTTGGTTGATGTTACAACACGAAGCGGAACGAGGCCTGCCATGTTACCTGTGGTCGTGGCGATGGTTCCCCCACCCGACCCGCTCGCACTGAAATTGCCGCTGGTGCTGCTGCGGACGTAAAGATCATCCAAGTCGTCAGGATGCGCACGATTATGATCTTTAACTTCAAGAATGACCTGATACTGGTCGTCAGGCTCCTTGATGAGATAGATGTAGTTTTGGGAGTAGGCGTTGCGCATCAGGCTTTGAATCGCAGAAGTAGAAACGCCATATGTCGCTGCGCGATCTCGGTTGATGTCGATCTCGAGGTTGGGCGTGTCGTGGTAATAGTCGGACCGAACACTGGCGAACCCTTTGAACTGTTGAAGTTTCTTCATTAATTCGTCGGCCATCGCGTAAACGTCCCCAGGCACGATGCCACTAATGGTGTAGGCATACTGGCCCTGGGTCTGGCTTGTGGCGCCGACGCTAATTTGCAACACTGGACTCGGGGTTAACACTGCGGTGATTCCCGGAATGGTACCTATCGATTTTTGCAGTCGCAAAACGATTTCGTCGACCGGCGGACGGTCACTGCGCGGTTTTAGAAAAAGGAACAACAGCCCCTGCGATAACGGGCCGCGTGAGGCAAAACCGGCTAGCGTAAAAAACTGGCCGACGGCTGGATCCTCCTGGATTTTTTGATTCACCTGCGTTTGAAACGCGCGCATCTGAGCCGGCGAAGTACCTTCCTGTGCGATGAACAAACCGCGAATGAAACCGCTGTCACCCCGCGGTATCAACGTGAACGGCAAATGGGTGAAGAAAAACCAGAGACCAAGAATGCAAGCGAGCAGGATCGGCACAGCAAGCCACGCACGATCAAGGAATTTGTCGAGCATCCGGCCATAGGCGGCAATTACCCGCTGGATCAAATTGGTGGTGTGCCGTTCCATCCAGGCGCGCTTATGACCCGCCCTGCGCTCACCAAGGATGCGAGCGCACATTAGCGGCGTGAGGGTTAACGACACGAGACCTGAGGCGAGAATCGCCACAATAATCGTGACGGAAAATTCGCGGAAGATTCGGCCAAGCAATCCGGGGATGAACACCAGCGGGATAAAAACCGCGGCAAGCGAAAGCGTCATCGAAAGAATGGTAAAGGAGATTTCGCCCGCGCTGTTGAAAGTAGCCTTCAGGATCGACTCCCCGTGCTCAGCGCGGCGCACGACGTTTTCCAAGAACACAATGGCGTCGTCGACAAGAAAACCAATCGCCAGAGTCAGCGCCATCAACGTCAGATTGTTGATGGAGAAATTGAGCATGTACATTACCGCCACGGTGAGCAGCAATGACATCGGCAAGGCCACAGCGGGGATTAGTGTGTCGGTAGCGCGCCCGAGGAACACGTAGATCACAATTACTACCAACACGAACGCGATCATGAGCGTCCATTTCACTTCATCGGCGGAATTGACGATAGTTTGCGAACGGTCGAACACCGGCGTGAATTTGATCGACCCCGGTAAACTCGAGCGCAGCTCAGGGAAGAGCGCTTTGACAGAGCTAGCCACTTCGACTGCATTTGCTCCTGCCTGTCGTGAAACGGCAAGCACAACCACCGCGCGCGCTGGCTTAAAACCACGCATCCAGAAAAAGCGCGAGATTCGCTCGTCCTGAACGCTCTGACGCACATCGGCTACATCCTGTAAATAAACCGGCGCACCGTTGGGATTTCGCGCGACGATCAGGTCGCGATACCCCTCGGCTTTATCGATCTGACCATTTGGCTGCAACACAAACGTGCGATGTTCGCCATCGAATTGTCCTGCGCCAGCATAGACAGTGCCCGACTTAATCCCGCTGGCCAGATCATCCATCGTCAGGCCGCGCGCTGCGAGCGCAGATGGGTCAGCCTTGATCCGAATCGCACCTTGCACGCCGTAAATGTTTACCTGCGAAACCCCGGGCAGAATATTGATACGCTGCGCTACAACCGTAGAGGCATACTTATATAAGTCCCCATCAGTCAGTGTGTCCGACATCAGGCCTAACAAGTAAACCGACTGGTCGTTCGGGTTTGTTTTTTTGAACGTTGGCGGGCTTGGCAAATCGATCGGCAATTTTCCCGTCGCGCTCTGAATCGCCGCCTGCACGTCCGTCGCGGCGTCAACGATGCTTTTGCTGAGAACAAATTGCAATGTCAACTGCGTGGTGCTCTGCGTGCTGGTGCTGGTGATGATGTCGAGCCCCGGGATCTGCAAAAATTGTTTCTCCAACGGGGTGGCGATGTTGTTCGCCATGGTGGTAGGATCCGCGCCGGGATACGAGCAGCTGACCTGAATAACCGGATAATCGACTGCCGGAAGATCGTTGACAGCAAGTTTGCCGTAAGTGCCGACACCAGCCACGATGACCGACAACGTGAGCAGCATGGTCATCACTGGCCGGCGAACAAACGGCCCGGAGAGTCCCGAGCCTTTGACTGGAACAAGCTTTGCGGACGACTCGGCCTTCTCGGACCCGCGGCGGTCCCGATCCTTTAATTCGCGTTCGCGGTCATGCCGATCCGAGTCATTCATACGACATCGCGCTTTTTGAATCGGCGGCGCCATCAGGCGCGTACGGTTGCGGCGCGATTTTCGCTCCCGGCGACAGCGCAATTTGGCCAGTGACAACGACCGTCTCGTCCGGTTTTAAACCGCTCTCAATTACCGTCAGATCGCCCTGCTGACGTTGCCCGGGAGTGACAGGACGAAGCTCGACAGTGTTGTCCGGTTTCACCACGAACACGAAAGGTCCCGCCTGACTAATCTGCACGGCCTGCGTCGGCACAAGGGTTGCGTCCTTGAGTGTGTCCAGAATGAAACGGACCAGGACAAACTCGGATGGCCATAGCGCGCGATCCGGGTTCGGCGTCACCCCACGAGCTCTCACCGTTCCAGAGCCGGGTTGTACTGCGTGGTCGATAAAATACAACTCACCGACCCGCGGCGTTATCGAACCATCCGCAAGATACGTTTGCACTTTTACATTGGGACCACCGAGATATTTTCTAACCAGCGGCAGATCATTTTCAGCTACGGTAAAATCCGTGTAGATGGGATCCAAACCTTGTATCGTGACAAGAGCCGGACTGGAAGGTCCAACCAGGTTGCCGACATCGACATTGCGAAGACCGATTCGCCCGTTGATGGGCGATTTGATGAAGCAAAAATCCAGGTTTACCTGAGCAGCTTCGGCCGCTCCCTTGGATTTCTGGGCGTTCGCGACAGCAATGTCGTAGTCTTGCTGCGCTATAACCTTCCTCGCACGCAAATCCTCTTGTCGCTTTAGCGTCGCCTGGTCTAGCGCGGCTTGCGCTTTTGCCTGATCGAGAACTGCCTGAAATGGCCGCGGGTCGATTGTGAAAAGCAAATCGCCTTTCTTCACGTCGGAACCATCCTGAAAATCGCGCGAGATGATCACACCATTCACCTGCGCCTGCACCTGCACGGTCTCGTAAGCCGCACAGGTACCAATTTCATCCAAGTAAAGCGGCACATCCTTCGTGGTGACTTTGGCGACACTCGCCGGGCGCGGAGCAGGCTGAGCAGCTTTAGCTTCGGTGGCGCGGTGTTGATAAATTCGGTAGGTAACAAACCCTGCCAGGAGAATGAATAACAAATATGCCCATTTGGGAATTGTGTGATTCGCAGTGCGGGCTCGCTTAGTTTCGGGCTTGGTTGAGCTTTTGGAAATGCCGTAGTCCATGACTTTGTGATCGCTTACGGATGCATTGCCTTTCATTTGGACCCCCTGCGAATTCCCCTTTTTCTTATAATCGAATTTCCTCGTTTAGCCTGACCGTTGTGCCCAGCCACGCGGCGCGACACAGCTTTGTTGCCGCGGGCTCGCAGCTTCTCGCTTTTCTCGGCGCGATCTTTGATATGCGCCAGCACGTCCATGCACATTTGAAGATCAGGGGTTGAAATGTCTGCCAACAGTTCGTTCCGAAGTGTCCTGGCGCTTGAATTGATTTGGGCAATCACCCGCTGAGCGCGGCGGCCTAACAACACCATCTTACATCGCCGATCCAGTGCTGAATTGGTACGTGTAATCCAGTCTTCGCGCTCCAGGCGATGCAACAGTGTCACCACACTCGGCTCTTCGACACCGAGCCTCACTGCAATCTCCGCCTGCGTGAGTGCGTCTCCAGCAAGCGACAAATGCATTAGCGTGCGCCATTTCGCCTGGCTCAAGCCCATTGGCTTCAGACGTTCGTCGAGCTTTTGCCGCCACGCACGCGCTGTGCCGTGGAGCAATTGGCCAAATATTTCCGTGTTGTCGTCCGGGCACATAACTGTCGGGACCAAAATTGGTTAGTATGCTAACCAATTCCAATCCGAGGGCCTGTCAATGCTCGTTCGCGACCGCGACTTCAAACAGAACCATCTCCCGTTTGCTGTAATCTCGCACGCGCGCAATCGGGCGCGGGTGCACCGGCGCCCATTTTTGTGAGGCTAATGCCTTCGCTTCATTGTTATGTCGCACAAGAAAGTACCGGACGTTTGCTGGCAGACTCTCCACGTCGCTCACATATTGCAGCGGCGCTTTCACGTAAAAAAATACCGGCTGATAATCCGGATTGACGGCGTAGAGCGTCTCGTTTGGCGGGACGAGTGCGTTAATTTCCGCCGCAGCTTTTTTTACCTGCTGCCTGCTTCTTAATACAACCGCCGTAATCGGATAACCGATTGCACCGATTATAATTCCCAGCCCAATGAACGCGGCAACGATCTTGGTCCAAGCGCGTTCGTCTTTCATCCAGCGGAGCGGCCATTGCAGCGCGTTGCCGGCGCAGATTGTGCCCAGCAGCCATGATGCTGGAACTATTGCCGGCATGCTGTATCGAGCGAGGCCGCCGGGGACAAGATTGACTGCCAAAAACGGTACTACGGTTCCCCACGACAACGCGCGCGCAACTCGCTGTTCATTGTCGCCCTGCAGTCTTGAAAATCGCGCAAATGGAAACAGAAGCACCCACGGAAGAAAGTAAATCAGGCCACGCGGAACGTTTTGGATCCAATCGAAGAATTTGAAATCAATGCCGTTCAGCCGTCCGGTGTACTGGCCCGACCACTTATCGATCACAACCTGTGATGTCGTGGCGTGGACGAATGGAATTGCCCATGCCGAGCCGATGCCGATCATAACGGCGAGCCCGACAAAATGCGCAGGATGGACAAGAAGCCGCCAGTCTTTCCAATAAGCCAGCACGGCAAACACAATGCCGTAGAAAAATAAGAGGTGCGTCGGGCCTTTGGCCAGCAGACCAAGCCCAAGAAAAACAGATGACGGGAGCCATGTAAGCCACGGCGACCGTTTTTGAAGAAAGAAGCTTAGCCAGAAAATAATCGCCAGGCCGCAAAGCGAAATATACAACGCTTCGATTTCAATTAAGCGGCCTTTCTCAATGATGCCGATGTTCGTCAGCCAGATCATAGCGGCGATGATCGATGCGAGTGCCCCGACAGCAGCACGCGCGACGGTGACAAAAGTAATCGCCACGGCAAGCACTGAAAGAGCTGACGGCAATCGCGCTGTCCATTCGTTGCGCACGCCAAACAATTTGAAGGATGCCGCAACGAGCCAGTTCACCAGCGGTGGCTTGCGGTAATATGGGTTGCTGCCTACTTGCGGGACAATGTAATTGCCGGTCTCAAGCATCCGAACAGCAGGCAAAATCCGGCGGCCTTCTTCTCCCTTGATGGCGATTGAACCTAGCGCGGGCAGATAGATAATAGCCCACGCGAGTGTCACCGCAGCGACGGCTCGAAGCGGCGACTTGGTTAAATCTTGAATGCTCAATTGTTGCTCGCGATTTATGCGAACCTGAGTGCCGGACGTCAAATCAAACCGATCCGCAGCTTGACGCGAACGCTTCGCAAACGTAACCTATAGCCCTAGTCCGCGCGCTGATGGAGTGGGAACTGGTGTCCCACTCTTTTTAGTCTGCGGGCTGCATGTTTTATATGAACGCCGAATTTATCGCCATGCTCGATTACCTGGAGCGGGAGCGTGGGATCAAGCGTGAAATCCTGCTCGAGGCAGTGTCGAATGCGCTGCTGTCTGCCTCAAAAAAGAGCGTTGGGGCCTCTCGCGATTTGCGCATCGACATCAACCGCAAGACTGGTGAAATCCGCGCGCTGGCAAATTTAGTCGTCGTTGATCAGGTATCCAATCCGCAGGATGAAATCGAAGTTTCAAAGGCGCGTAAGATTAAACCGGACGTGAATGTCGGTGACATTCTAGAAGTCGAAGTCACGCCGAAAAACTTCGGACGCATCGCGGCGCAGACCGCAAAGCAAGCGATGATGCAGCGGATTCGACAGGCTGAGAAGGAGATGATTTACGAGGAGTTTAAGGATCGCGCGGGGGAAATTGTCAGTGGCACCGTGCGCCGATTCGACCGTTCCGACGTCATTCTCGACCTTGGGAAATTCGAAGCAGTCATGCCGCAGCGCGAGCGAGTCGCGGTGGAAGACTACAATGTTGGTGATCGTCTCCGCGCCTACGTCGTTGCCGTGGAAAACGGCATACGTGGCCCTGAGATAATCGTCTCACGCAGCCATCCGAACTTTGTACGGCGCCTGTTTGAATTGGAAGTAAGTGAGATTGCGGACGGGACAGTCGAGATTCGCGGCATCGCCCGCGAAGCCGGTTATCGCACCAAGATTGCAGTGTGGAGCGCGAACGAAAAAGTGGATCCAGTGGGCGCGTGCGTAGGTATGCGCGGTTCTCGCGTCAAAAATATTGTGCGCGAACTCAACAATGAGAAGGTGGATATCATCCGCTGGAGTTCAGATCCGAAGGATTACGTTCTAGAAGCACTCAAGCCGGCGAAAATAAAAAATCTGGTTTTCGACACCGAGAAAAAGAACGTGCAAATCTCGGTGGATGAAGACCAGCTTTCGCTCGCAATCGGGAAAAAAGGACAAAACGCGCGGCTGACTTCGCGCCTCACCGGTTGGGAAATTAACATCGGCAAGGACACGTCTGCGACCACAGTGGTTGAACAAAAAGTGGCTCAAGCCGCCCAAACGCTTGCCGGCGCGCTCCCCATTACGCAAGAGCAGGCGCTTAGCTTGGTAAAATCCGGCTTTACTAATCTGGAAGGATTGGGCGATGCAGATGTGCAGGATTTGGTGGATATTCTCGCGGTGGACGAAGCAAAGGCGCGCGAAATCCACGATGCAGTGCACCGGCAAGAAGTTGTACACTAACATGGCTCCGTTCGAGGACGCTTGAGCCATGAGCGAAATTTTAAAGGAAAAACAATGGCAACGAAGACGAGCAGCAAAACTGCAACGCGTAAGGCAGCCCCGAGCGCAGCAGGACGCAAGACCACTGCTCCTGAAAAGCCAGTCGACGTAACGTCAAAAGCTAAGCTCGCGAAAAAGGGATCCGCGGTCCCGGCGGAGCCCACTTCCTCCGGGACGCAGGAGAGCCGACCGGAACAGGCCGCGCCGCACCCGGAGACTGTTTCGCTCATTGATCGGAAACGGCCGGCAAAAAAATCTCAGGAGGGCGAGACAAAACCAAAGCGCACCGTTCTACCGCCGATTTCACGTATCCGCGCGTCGCTTGAGGCTACTTCCAAGCCGACCGCACACGTGCCTTCACCGGAACCGCCGCCACCCGAGCCGGTAGAGCAACCGCCTGCCGAAGCGCCTTCGACTCCTGCTGATGTGGAAACCGGGCCGCAGCAGAAGGTTCTGCTGATGAAGCCTCCAATTGTTGTTAAACATTTCGCAAACGAGCTCGCCCTAAAACCGCATCAGCTAATCGCGGAGCTGATGACGCATAATGTTTTCGCCAACATCAATCAGACGATCGAGCCCGATATCGCTGCGAAGATTGCAGAACATCACGGGTTTCTTCTGGAAAAAGAGCGGCGGGAAAAAGGCGGTGGTGTTCATAAGGTGGAACAGCAGGTAGTCGCGCCACCTCCTCCGGTGATTGAAAAGAAGGAGGAACTCAAGCCTCGCGCGCCGATCATCACTTTCATGGGACATGTCGACCACGGAAAGACCAGCTTGTTAGACGCGATTCGAAAGACGCGCGTTGCAGCTGGCGAAGCCGGCGGAATTACACAGCACATCGGCGCCTACAGCGTCGATCATAACGGCCACAAAATTACGTTTATCGATACGCCAGGCCACGCTGCGTTCACCGCTATGCGTGCGCGTGGCGCGAATGTCACCGACATCGTCGTGCTGGTGGTTGCGGCCGACGACGGCATTATGCCGCAAACCGTCGAAGCGATAAATCACGCCAAGGCCGCCCCGCATGTGAAAATCATGGTGGCTGCGAATAAAATTGATCTCCCTGGCGCGAACCTTGATCGCCTCAAGAAACAACTGCAAGAGCGGGGTCTAAGTCCGGAAGATTGGGGAGGAGAAACGATTGTTTGCCCCGTCTCGGCAACGAAGGGCACTGGAATCGATCAGTTGCTTGAGATGATGTCCCTTCAAGCAGAGGTAATGGAATTGAAAGCTTCGCCGACGGCCAGACCACGCGGCACTGTCATTGAAGCACAAGTTGAAGCCGGCCGAGGCCCTACGGCCACCATAATCGTGCAGATGGGCACATTGAAAGTCGGCGACTCGTTTATCTGCGGCGACTACAGCGGAAAAGTAAAATCCCTCCTCGACGACCGTGGCAAACCCGTCAAACAGGTTGGACCTTCAACACCCGTGAAGGTTCTTGGGTTTATCGGGCTGCCGAATGCGGGCGACGAATTTCTGGTGATGGAATCTGAACGCGCCACGAAGCAACTGAGTGATGAGCGACTTGAGACGAAGCGCACCAACAAGCTCTACGTTCCGCAGCGAGCTACGCTCGAGACCTTGCTCGAAACCGCCGGAGGCAGGAAAGTGCTGCGGCTCGTTTTGAAAGCCGACACGCAAGGTTCTGTCGAAGCAATCGTCAACGCATTGAAACAGATCGAAACCAAAAAGGTCGATCTGGATATGATTCACTCAGCAGTCGGACCAATTTCCGAATCCGATATTCTGTTGGCGAGCGCGTCCGACGCAGTCGTCGTCGGCTTTAACGTAAAGGTCGAGAGCATGGCGGTTCCTGCCGCAAAACGCGAAGGCGTGCAAGTCAAGCTTTACAGCATTATTTATGAGCTGCTCGATCAAATGAAAGACGCCATGGCCGGTCTGTTGGATCCGGAATTGCGCGAAACGGTTATTGGACACGCGGAGGTAAAACAGGTTTTCCAGTTGAGCAGAGGCATCGTCGCTGGTTGCCTTGTAACCGATGGCCGGATTGCTCGCGTGGCACGCGCCCGTATTCTGCGAAAGCGCCAACCAGTTTACGACGGCGGGGTTTCGACCCTGCGCCGATTTCAGGATGACGTGAAAGAAGTACGGTCTGGCTTGGAATGCGGAATCAAGCTGGGCGACTTCAGCGAATATCAAGTGGGCGACGTAATCGAGTGCTATCAGCTCGAGCAAATCGCTCAGAAACTATAAGAAGTCCG
The DNA here is from genome assembly GCA_036002955.1 of Candidatus Udaeobacter sp. Taxonomy (GTDB): domain Bacteria; phylum Verrucomicrobiota; class Verrucomicrobiia; order Chthoniobacterales; family UBA10450; genus Udaeobacter. The sequence continues at coordinate 17,157 of DASYSX010000022.1, forward strand.
CCGCGGCGGACAGCGGCGTTTCCGAGAAACGCCTTCAGACATATGAAACATCGGCAACTACGCGTAAACGAATTGGTGAAACGCGAGCTAAGCGCCCTCATCACGCGCGAAATTAATTTCCAAGGACCTCTGGTCAGCATCAATGCTGTCGATGTCACCCCTGATCTTAAGAGCGCGCACGTTTTCGTGAGCACTCTCGGCGCCGCTGACGGCAAAGGCGTAATCGAGAAGCTGGAGGCGCATCGGGCGGCATTGCAGGCGGAACTGTCCAAGCACGTCGTGTTGAAATATACGCCGCATCTTATTTTTCATCTCGACGAGTCCATCAAGCGCGGTGCGCGTGTGCTTGAAATTTTGGACGATCTCGGCAAACCCGACGGCCAAGACGAGTGAGTAACACCACGTTCGAAGAGATCGGCCGCGTCTTACGCGAACATCAGGAGTTCGTTGTGCTTAGTCACGTTCGGCCCGATGGTGATGCGCTTGGCAGCCAGCTCGCACTTGGGCTCTCGCTCGAGAAACTCGGAAAGAACGTACGCATCTGGAACCAGGAAGGAATGCTCGAAAAATATTCGTTCCTTCCGCGCGCTGAATTGCTGACGAAACCACCGGCCACAGCAGAGCACGTCGATGTTGCCATCGCGCTAGACACGGCAATTCAAAACCGATTGGGCACGACGCTTGCCGCCGTTGCGTCGGCGAAAATCTGGATCAACATCGATCATCATGTCAGTAACCCTGGCTACGGGGACTTGGTGATTATCGATCAAACCGCGCCCGCAACGGGAGAAATCATTTTCAGGCTTATTAAGAGCCTCGGCCTGCCCTTCGACCACGACGTTGCGGAAAATCTGTTCGTTGCGATCTCGACTGATACTGGCTCGTTTCAATATCCAAAAACCAGCGCGCGCACGTTTGAAATTGCGGCGGGGTTGGTGCGCGACGGTGAACTCGACGTCGGAAAAATCAGTCAGCATTTGTACGAGAACTATCCTCGACGCCGGCTCGAACTTTTGCGCGAGCTGTTGCGAACGATGCGGTTTAGTGAATGCGGTCGAATCGCAACGTTTGGTCTCAGTCTAAAGAATGCGGCTGAACTTGGGGTGATTCCGGAAGATAACGAAGGATTAATCGATCATCTCCGCGCAGTTCAGGGGGTCATCGTCGCTGTGTTTTTCGAAGAACTTTCCGACGGAAAGGTGCGAGTGAGCATGCGTTCCAAAGACGAACGCGTTGATGTATGCGCAATTTGCCAGAAATTCGGCGGCGGCGGACATACACTGGCTGCCGGCGCGCGCGTGCCCGGAACGTTGGCGGAAATCGAAGAAAAAGTTCTGGAGGAAACTGGTGAAACCATTAAGCGCGCCTGCATCTCCTGACGGCGTTCTGCTCGTAGACAAAGCGGAAGGGATGACGTCGCACGACGTTGTCGCGCTCGCCCGACGACAAATTGGAACGAAGAAGATTGGCCATTGCGGGACTTTGGATCCAATCGCCACGGGCCTGCTTTTGCTCACGGTTAACCGCGGCACAAAGGTTCAGGATTTACTCATGAGCGAGGACAAAGAATATGTGGGAACGTTCGTGTTTGGCGTAACGACTGACACACAGGACCGTGAAGGCCAGGTCATTCAAGAACGGCCGGTGCCTGCGCTGGATGAAAATGAAATCCGCGCTGCGTTCGAAAAATTCCGCGGTGATTTCTATCAGCTGCCGCCCATGGTTTCCGCAAAAAAACACGGCGGCGTGCCGTTATATAAGCTGGCGCGCGAAGGAAAAGTCGTGGAGCGCGAGCCACGCCTCGTGCACGTCTATCGGTACACAATCGACCGGATCGCGTTGCCAGAAATCGACTTCACCGTGCTGTGCAGCAAAGGCTTCTATGTCCGCACTTATGTTCACGACATCGGCGAATTGCTTGGTTGCGGCGCGCATTTGAAATCGCTTCGCCGAATGAAATCGGGTCGCTTCGACGTCGCCAATTCAATCACAGTTGACGAGATCAGAAATGCGACGGCGGACGAAATTCTCAAACGAATGCTGAGTCTGCCCGAAGTTTCCAGGATGCGCGGAGCGTGAGGAGAATAACGAAGCTGCGAAGACGAATGGCAAGGTCGGCTTTGCACAACTGTCATCCTGAGCGAAGTCGAAGGATCCCGAGCAATCACCTGAAAGCATTCGCCACGGGACTTGATTCGCTCACTCCCCGTTCGCTCAGGCTCCGCCCTTCCCGTCTATGTCGCGGCTTCCCGAGCCGCTCCATTCTCGAGTCCGCTCGGAATGACGGAGATTTGATTCGTCATTGGTTATTAGTCATTAATTCGTCACTCGCCATTCGTCATTCGTCATTCGCCTGATGGAAACGCTTCAATCCATCTCCGAATTATCGCGGTTGCAAGGGCCGCTCTTTCTCGCCATCGGTGTCTTTGACGGAGTCCATCTCGGCCATCAGGCGGTCATTTCGACTTCTGCGGGACACGCTCGGACACTGAATGGAACACCTGTGGTAGTCACCTTTGATCCGCACCCGGAAAAAATACTGCGTCCTGATAAAGCGCCGCATTTGCTTACCGCCACGCCACACAAGATCGCTCTAATCCGCGCACTGGGTGTGCGACATCTGTTGATCATTTCGTTCGATAAACATTTTGCCGCCACCGAACCCGAGGATTTCGTGCAGCAATTGGTTCAGCATTCGAAACCGCTAAGTGAAATTTGCGTCGGGCATGAATGGGCATTCGGAAGAAATCGCCGCGGCAATCTCCAGTTGCTTGAAAAGCTCGGTGAGCAGTTTGATTTCAACGTCGTGGGAATTCCGCCGGTGAGTGTTAAAGGCGAACTTGTAAGCAGCACGACGATTCGGCGCGCGGTAGCAGATGGCGATCTAAAAAAAGCAGCCACCATGCTTGGCCGCGAATACACGATTCTGGGAACAGTTGTGCATGGTGATGATGTGGGGAAAAAAATCGGATTTCCGACCGCAAACCTGAGTGCCCACAGCGAGCAATTTCCGCCGAACGGTGTTTATTTCGCCGAAGCAACTCTCGAGGGTGTTGTGTATCCCGGCGTGGTGAATCTCGGTTGTCGGCCGACGATGAGCAGCGGCAGGTCAGATCGGATCCTCGAAGTTTACCTCCTCGATTTCAATCGGGACGTTTACGGCAGGGATCTTGAGCTGCGCTTCATCCGTTACCTAAGGGCGGAAAAGAAATTCGAGAACGTTGACGCGCTCGTCCGGCAAATCGAATGCGACGTGCAGCAGGCGCGCGATTTGGCCGGAGTCTAAACAAACTCGGCGCTTTAAAAATCCAGCCGGGTCAGATTTCGTACTTCGGGCGTCTTGCGGATGGCGAAGATGACCGCGAACGCGCCAACCACGAGACCGCAACCAAATGCAAAGACCAACAACAGCCAAATCGGGAAGTCAGCAATCTGGACCACGCCTTGTCGAACGAAGGTGCCGCCACCGGAAAGGAAGTAAGCCATTCCTGTTCCGATTAACGCCAGGCCAATGACAATCATCGCACGCAGCCATTGCGGCTCCCGCCGCCCTACCGGCAGCATGGCTATAACGCGTGCGGTGAACCCGTCGTCATTAATGTAAGGCACGGCTTCGCGCAGCTGTCGGTCTAGCGTCTCGTCGTCAATCATTGAATTCACTGTATCAATTCGGCCCCCACGCCGCCAGTGTTCGTTTCAACTTCTCGCGGCCGCGCAGAACGTTCGTTTTGACTGTGCCGAGCGGAATTTCGAGGACACGCGAAGCTTCATCGTGCGACAGACCATTCTGGCAGCAAAGCACAACTGCGGTGCGCTCGTGTAACGGAAGCAAATTAAGCGCGTGCATAAGATCGTGTCTCAAACCGGGATCGACAGTGTGCGGGTCCTGTTCTGCCTGCCATTGCTCCTCATCCACGCCCACCAGTTCTTTGCGACGCCGCGCGTCCTCGCGAAAGCAATTGTACGCGATTCGATAAAGCCATGTGGAAAACCGCGCTTCACCGCGAAAGCTGCGGATGTTTTTGTAAGCCCGGAGAAAAGCTTCCTGCGAGAGATCATCGGCCAACGCGATGTCTGTGCGAGTGAGTTGCCGCAGCAGACCGCGCACACTCGATTGATGCCGCCGCACGAGTTCGCCGAAGGCGTGCTGGTCGTCATCGGCAAGAACTCGCGTAACGAGGTCAGCATCAGTGAGCTCCACGGCCGCAATATTACGGTGCCGGGGGCGGAGGCGGAATGTCCTTTTTGTGTTCCAATTTCCATACAATCAAATATCCAAGCCCGATCAGGAACGGAATCAGCCCGAACGACCACGCGCCGCCTTCCCAATCGTTCACCGCGGCGAGCCATATCATCAAGCCCAGACCCACCATGGTCCATATGACCCCGCGCCTCGCATCCGAGCGTCGGCGTACCCGTCGCACCTCAGGTGCAAGCAGTTCCGCGGGAACAGGCTGACCTTTCTCGACCATCATGCGGATTGTCCGCTGCCGCATGCGGCTTCCGATAAGCGCGATTATTCCTATGAGCATCACGATCAGAACCGGCGCACCAAAAATTGTCAGGAAAACAATCGCAACGAGTGGAATCACCATCGTTGGAATATCCCCACTGGCGCCCACCTGATCGCCATCTTTGTCACCTCCATCGATGATGATGCCATGCTTGTGCCCAAGCTTTTTCTCCAGCTTCCGATGTATTTTGTTAGCGAGATCGGATGAAGCAGAATTCGGCGTGACAACAGGGGCTGCCGTTGGCGTTGATGCTGACGCCGCTGTTGAAGTTGCGGCTGTTACTGCCGTCGCTGCAGTCTGCGTGGCAATCGGAGTTCCGGTCGGAGCCTGTGGAAACAAGCTGCCATACAGTCCGAGCGAGACCAGGCAGAGGAGGAATAGTTTTTTCATAGAGTGTTTGATCATAGGATGCAGCAAACGTCTGATTTGGATTCAACGATTTTGGGTTTCCCATGGCAATTAAAAGGTTGCGTGGCGCGGTTGACTGGACATTATTGTCCCTCTCAAAACTGCGGGTGTAGCTCAGTTGGTAGAGCACCACCTTGCCAAGGTGGACGTCGCGAGTTCGAGCCTCGTCACCCGCTCCAGCCTTCAGTTGGAGCGGAGCGCAAATCGAAGACTGGAGCGACCGCGCCGTAGCTTCAGCGAAGGCGGACCGCCCAAATGCTGCAAGCTAGAACCCTTACCTATGTATCTGTGGCGCAAAAGAGCCGAACTGCATTGGGTTGAAGCGCACGAAAGCCTTCTTCAGGCGCGCGATTGCGGCCAGCTTGTGATCGTAAGAAGACCCGCGCATAAGCGTCTGGAACTTGAAATTGTCTGCCGCTCACGGAGCGATTCGTCTGCGTTGCTCAAGGAATTTGGCGGTCGAATCGAGGCCTTGCCGCGCAATTGGCTGAAACGATTTGCGTGTGCCGATGCGAAGCCGATCAAGATCGGGAAACGATTGATCATCTCCAATGGGGGAGGGACCTTAGTGTCCCGATTGTCGCGGCACAAAGGCCGCTCCCACATTATCATTCCGGCTTCGTTGGCCTTTGGAACTGGCGAACATGCGACCACGGCAATGTCGCTTCGTTTTTTGGAACAGCTGACTCGGTGCTGGAATCAGGGCTGGTCGCTCGTCGATCTCGGCACTGGTAGCGGTATTCTTGCGTTGGCGGCAAAATGTCTCAGTGCCGGCGGGGTCATTGGTATCGATAACGATCCCGCCGCGATTTCAGTGGCCAAATCAAATGCCCGACTGAACAAAGTTCCCGGTGCCAGTTTTCAATTAGGCGATGTGCACGACTGGAACCCGGCACGCAAGACCGACGTGATTACAGCAAATTTGTACAGTGATTTACTTATCGAAATCCTGCCAAGACTGCGTGGCGGCGCGTGGCTAATTCTCTCAGGCATTTTGCGCAGCCAACAAGACGAATTGATTCATGCACTGCAGCGGAATCACATTGACGTGATCAGAACGAAGCGCCGCGGGAAATGGGTGGCCATTCTGGCAAGGCCAGGCAAGCGCACTGGAACCGTAAGAGGTCGAGCCCTCAAATTTTTGCGGCGGTGATAGACCGCCGCTACAGTAGAACCGATGCAATCAGAACAGCTTGCTTATGCCATTGTCACACCCTATTCGATGCGGAAATCGCGCACCGGCGGCATCGTCGGCCGGTTGATTTCCCGCACCGGGCTCGATTTGGTCGGAGGCCGAATGTTCGCCCCGGGTAAGGAGCTAACGAAGCACTACGCAGACACGATCGTGACGGAAACTGACCCCAGCCATCGGGCCACGCAGCAACTGATTCGCGAGTACGTGCTCAAAAATTTCACTGGGGAGAAAAACGGCCAACATGCGCGTGTTTTGTTTCTGATCTTTCGCGGACCGGACGCTGCGGAAAAGATTCATCACGTCGTAGGTCACATCCTGCACGAGCGCACGAGCGGCGAAACGATTCGTGACACCTATGGTGATTACATCACCGATGATTCGGAGAATGTTATTTACTTTGAACCGGGAGTGGTCACTGAATTCGAACCCGGCGCGGTCGAGCGCGATTTAAAACTGTGGGCGGAATTTTCTGATTCTGATGGTGGAATCGTGGATCACGCCGTGCCGTCTCCGCCGGGCTCGCAAATAGAAAAAACGCTCGTGCTCATCAAACCGGACAATTTCCGATTCCCGAATTTGCGTCCAGGCGGCGTGATCGAAGTATTTTCACGCACCGGCCTCTCGATCATCGGTTTCAAAGTGCACCAGATGAGCGTGAGTCAGGCGCAGGAGTTTTATGGGCCTGTGCTGCCCGTCCTTGAGAAAAAGCTCGGCGCGAAAAGCGGCCGTGAAAACTGGGAGAGCATCATAGAGTTTATGGCCGGTAAAAAGCCTAGCGAATGTCACCAGGACGAACGCGACGCACCTGGAACGGAGAAATCGATTGCCATCGTTTATCAGGGCGTGGACGCCGTGCGCAAGATTCGCGACGTGCTCGGGCCTACTGATCCGGCAAAAGCGCCGCCGGGGTCGATTCGAAAGGAGTTCGGACAAACGATCATGGTTAACGCGGCGCATGCGTCGGATTCCGTCGAAAACGCCAAACGCGAAATGGCGATCATTCGAGTCGAAGAAAATAATTTCAAACCTCTGATTGAAAATTTCTACCGTCGCCAATAGTATGCGCTCCCATTTTGGACACTATTGCCATGGAAATTTCTGAACGCGCCGCTCAACTCACTCCGTCGTTGACTCTGTCAATCGATAGCAAGGCGAAAGCCATGAAAGCCGAAGGGCTCGACGTCTGCGGCTTCGGTGCAGGCGAACCCGATTTCGATACACCAGAGCACATTAAAAGGGCCGCAATCGAGGCTCTGGAAGCAGGTTTCACGAAATACACGCCAAACGCTGGCATCCCGGAATTGCGCCAGGCCATCGCAGACAAGTTGGCAGCCGACAACGGATTGAATTATCGCGCGGGTCAGATCGTGGTGAGTAATGGCGCCAAACACGCCTGCTACAATGCGATCCTCGCGACTTGCCAGCCCGGCGATGAAGTGGTGATCCCGGCACCGTATTGGGTGAGCTACCCCGACATGGTGCGATTAGTGGGCGCCGAGCCTGTGATCGTGCCTACCAGCGAGCGTAACGCCTGGAAAATGCGCCCGGAAGATTTTGAAAATGCGATGACGCCGCGCACTAAGATGTTGATCATGAACAGCCCGGGCAACCCGACGGGATCTGTTTATACGCGCGAAGAATTGGAAGCGATCGTCAACGTCGCCGCAGAAGAAGACATTTATGTGTTGTCCGACGAGATTTACGAAAAGCTCGTTTACGAGGACGCCAAACATGTGAGCATCGCGTCGCTGTCGAAGGAAGCGTACGATCTCACAATTACGGTCAACGGATTTAGCAAATCCTACGCAATGACAGGTTGGCGACTCGGTTATCTCGCCGCGCCGGATGCGGTCACGAGGGCCGTCGATTCAATCCAGAGCCATACCAGTTCGAATCCGTCATCTTTTTCACAATACGGCGCGCTCGCAGCTCTCAAAGGCGATCAACAACCGCTGTCCGATATGCGCGAGGAATTCGAGATGCGTCGTAACTATATGTTCGATCGCCTTTCGAAGATCTCCAACATCACTGCCGTGAAGCCGCAGGGCGCATTTTATATTTTGGTAAACATCAGCCAACTCGGACTCACCTCCCAGAATTTCGCCGATCGTTTGCTGAGCAAAGCCAACGTTGCTGTCGTTCCTGGTGCTGCCTTTGGCGACGATCGCACTGTTCGGTTCAGTTACGCGACGAGTCTTGACGTTATTAAAAAGGGCTTGGACCGCTTCCAGGACTTTTGCCGCACGCTGTAGTCCGTCATCCCGAGCAAAGCGAAGCGCAGTCGAGGGAACCCGTGGCGTAACACCGAGTATTGCATCGGGATTCCTCGACTTCGCTCGGAATGACGCTGTAAATCGTCCGCGATGCCCGGCCATTTCGCCCTGATTCTTCACGCTCATCTTCCGTTCGTTCGTCATCCTGAACACGAGCATTTCCTCGAGGAAGAGTGGTTGTTTGAGGCGATCACTGAAACGTACGTCCCGTTGCTGCACATGATGCAGCGACTCGTCGACGATTTCGTGCCGTTTAAACTCACGATGTCGATTACGCCGACGCTCTGCGCAATGCTTCAGGACCAGCTGCTATGCGAGCGTTACGTCCGACACCTGGATCTTTTGAT
>DASYSX010000023.1:0-18135 GCA_036002955.1 Candidatus Udaeobacter sp.
GGCAAGCACGCGGCGCATTTCTGAAACATTGCTTTCGACTCCACTGATCCGAACAAATTTCGCATGCGTCATCTCAGCGATGACGCGCGCCAGGGTAGTCTTTCCGCTGCCAGGCGGGCCGTAGAAAATCACCGAGGGCAGGCGATCAGCTTCAATCGCGCGGCGCAGAAGTTTGCCCGGCCCAAGGATGTGTTCCTGGCCAACAAATTCCTCCAGCGAGCGTGGCCGCATCCGCGTGGCGAGCGGCGCAGCCGTGTTTGCAGTTTCAATCTCCTGCGCTTCCCCAAATAGGTCCTGCACGTGAGAAATTACGGCGCGCTACTGGTGCAAGCAATCGCGCCAAGGAGCAGCAGTCTTGAGTCCGCGCTGGAGATCGCCGTCCTTGCGGCGCCGACGAGCGTGCAAACATATTCCAGCTTGCGCTGCCAACGCGGGTTAAGCGAAAACTGCGAGTCGATGAAGCTGCTCAGCGCTCCGCGTCAGCCATTCGTCGGTCTGACGGTGATGGCTGCGACGGGAATTATCCTGGCGGAGATCGTTCCGCTGGCCCCCACAGCGCTTCTTTCAGCAGGGATAGTTCTCGGAATCTGCATCCTGACTGCGCTCTGTTGGCCGAAATTGCCGGCGACATATCTCATCGTCGCTGTTGGTTTTTTTCTGCTCCACAAATTTGCGACAACGAACACCGCAGGCGAGCAACTCGCGGACAAACTGGGCGAGCGGCCACGCGTCGTCACAGCAATGGGATGCGTAATCACTGAGCCGAAATTTTCGTCCGGCGGATTCGCAACTTTTCTGCTCAAGCTGAGATCAATTGAACTCGAAGCCAAAACCGAATCCACGCATGCAGTCTGGCAGATTCGTTGGAAAGGCTGGCCGGAGTTTGGCGACGAACTGAAACTTTTTGGAACCGCCGTCCCAATCGCGCCGCCACGAAACCCCGGCGAGTTCGATATGCGCGCCTACCTGGCGCGGCATGATGTTCGTCGAATGCTCTTCGTCCGTTATGCCGAGGATGGCACACTGATCCGCCACGGCGGCGGCAATCCGGCGTTGCGCTTGGCACAAGCGTCGCGCACGTGGATGCAAAACGCGTTGTGCCGCGGGCTGAACGATGCGCCCGCGGCAAAAAGTTTCATCAGTGGAATTGTGCTTGGCATCCGCCACGAAACACCGGAGGACATTGAGGAGGCGTTTCAGCAAACCGGCACGATTCACCTTTTCGCCGTCGCGGGCTTGCACGTGGGAATTGTGGCCGCGCTTTTGTGGGTGCTGGCTGCGATCGCACGCCTGTCACGCAAGCGCGCAGCGGCATTCATCATTCCATCGCTCTTTTTCTATGCGGCGGTAACGGGACTGCATATCCCGGCATTGCGCGCGGCTGTGATGGCTTCAATCCTTGTCGGCAGTTACTTTTTCGAACGACGCGCGTTTCTGCCAAATAGCCTCGCGGCAGCGGCGTTTTTTATCCTCTGCTGGAGCACGAACGAATTGTTTTCCACCGGCTTTCAGCTTTCCTTCGCGGTGGTCGGAGTAATTGTGCTGTTCGCGGATCCGCTGTTCAGACTTTTGCAGCGGCGTGCGGCTCCAGATCCTTTTCTGCCGCAAAGCCTGATACGCGGTCCACAGCGATGGATGCACTTCAGCTATGAATGGCTTTGCGGCAGCGCTTCTGTATCGCTTGCGGCGTGGATTGGTTCATTGCCGTTGATTCTTTGGTACTTCCACCTTGTCACACCGATTTCTTTTCTGGCAAACCTGATCGTTGTTCCGATCGCATTCTTTGTCCTCGCCGTTGCGCTTCTGTCGCTGATCGCCACACCGCTCCTGCCGTGGGTCGCTATTGTTTTCAACAATGCCAACTGGGCATTGGCGACATTGGTTATCGGCATCGTTCATCTGTTCGCGCAAGTTCCCGGCGGACACTTCTATGTTGGCGAACCCCATTGGGGCGGCCAGATCTCTGCAAAGGTAACCGTGCTGGACTTAGGGGCGGGCGCGGCCGCTCACGTACGGGTGAATGGCTACGACTGGTTGGTCGATTGCGGAAGCGAACGCAATTACCAGCGCATCGTGCGCCAGTATCTGCACTGGGCCGGCGTGAATCGGCTCACGGGCGTGGTACTGACCCATGGCGATTCGCAGCACATTGGTGGTATCACGCAATTGTTGACCGATTTCCCAGGGGTTCGTGTGCTCGATAATCCTGCGCCCGATCGTTCCCTCATTCATCGACGGCTGTCCCGGATAGTGTCGGAAGTCGAAGGACACGGTCGCAAACCTGTTGAAGTCGCGGCGGGAGAGAATCTTGATTTGTCTCGCGAAGTCTTCGCCCACGTCTTGTTTCCGGCCCGCGGCTTTGCAGGAGCGACGGCGGACGATCAAGCGTTGGTTATACGGCTATCCATCGCGGCGGGTTCATCGGTTTTGTTCATGTCAGACAACGGCGCAGAAACCGAAGGCACATTATTGAACAATAGTCCCGACCTGCAGAGCGACATCCTCGTCAAGGGCCAACATTCCTCCGGTATTTCCGGTTCGGCTCCATTTCTCGATGCGGTTCGGCCGCGCCTTATCATCGCGACCTCGAGAGAGTTTCCGGAGCACGAACGAATTAGTGAAGAGTGGGCTAAGCAACTTCGCGACCGCGACGTCAAACTGTTTCGCCAGGACGAAACCGGTGCAGTGGAATTGAACTTCTCAGGCAACGAATGGAGCGCGCGAGCTTATCTGACCGGCGAAGTCTTTCGAAGCGTCAATCGATGAATCGGCAAGTTTTGTCCGCGAAACTTTCTCTCGAACTTCGTTACCGGAAGAACTGCGTCATCAGCTGAGCGCGGGACAACTTGGAATTGCTGGTGAGCGCGACTTAGCCGTTCGATCTGATGAAAATAATCGAGCTGATCGGTCGCAATGCGAAGTACACCGCGTTGCTCCAGCGCAATGGCGATCGCCTCCAAAAAGTCGCTCGTGAAAATGCGTCGTAGTTGATGCCGCCGCTTCGGCCACGGATCCGGAAACAAAAGGTAAAAAGTTTCCACTGAAGATTCAGGCAGCAGATAGCGCACCGCGAATAAACTGTCAGCGCACAGCACCCGAACGTTTTTAATCTTCTCCGCCTTGCGGCGAACTTTCTCTACGCGCTTGGTCAAACGCTCAATGCCGAGAAAATTTATTTTTGGGAACTGTTGCGCCATTTCGCAGAGAAAAGATCCGTCGCCGCACCCAAGATCAACATGCAGCGGTGCGCTCCGTCCGAAAAGTTCCGCAACATCAAGAAGCGCGAGCTGCAATTCCGGCACTAATGCGATCACATAGGGAAAATGTCGCGTCTGACCAATGGTTCAACCCCGGCAAGATCGTGGTCTAACGGGAAACATCTTGAACAGCGCCGCGTCCAGAGCGACATGAAAGAGATAATATGAAAGAAATTGTTCTTCTCGCTTTTGGCTGTGTGACGCTGGCGACTGCGAGTTATGGGCAAAGTCCGAATCCGGCTACGACACGCACCGCGATTTTTGCCGGTGGGTGTTTTTGGTGCATCCAGCCAGCATTCGACAAAACACCGGGCGTGATAAAAACCGTAGTGGGCTATTCCGGTGGAACCGAGCCAAACCCGACTTACGAGCTCGTGACATCGGAAAAAACAAAGTATCGCGAATCAATCGAAGTCACCTACGATCCGGCGAAGATTTCCTATGAGCAGCTTCTCGACATCTATTGGCGACAAATCGATCCCACCCAGTCCGACGGCCAGTTCACTGACATCGGGCCGAGTTATCGCGCAGCGATCTTTTATGGTAACACCGAGGAAAAGAAAATTGCCGAGGCTTCAAAAGACAAACTCGCGCGCTCCGGAAAATTCAAAAAATCGATCGTGACCGAAGTTTTGCCTGCGATGAAATTCTGGCCCGCCGAAGAGTATCACCAGAAATATTATCGGGAGAACCCCGAGCATTTCGAAGCGTTCGAAAAAGGATCCGGACGCGTGTCGTTCAAAAAAGACAAATGGGGCGGCGAACCATAGACGAGATTTGCTTACGTCGTCATAACTGACGCTGTCATGTTGAGCGAAGCGAAACATCTCTGGATATTTCGGTTTGTGAATCGCTCCAGATTTGGCTCGAGATTCCTCGCTTCTCTCACAATGACCTTACGAGATGGTCTCGGATATTTCAGAACATGATTGGAACACTGGATCCCAAAGTTCCGGCTGGGCCGCTGGATCGAAAATGGCGAAATCATCAAGACCATTCGCGATTGGTCAACCCGAATAACCGGCGAAAACTTGAGATCATAGTCGTCGGTAGTGGCCTCGCCGGCGGATCGGCAGCGGCGACTCTGGGAGAACTCGGGTACCGGGTGAAATGTTTTTGTTTTCAGGATTCGCCGAGGCGCGCGCATTCCATTGCAGCGCAAGGAGGTATTAATGCGGCAAAGAATTATCAGAACGACGGCGACAGCGTTTACCGATTGTTCTACGACACGATCAAGGGCGGGGATTTTCGTTCCCGCGAAGCGAATGTTTATCGGCTCGCTGAAATCGCCAACAACATCATCGATCAATGCGTGGCGCAGGGCGTGCCGTTCGCTCGCGAATACAGCGGCTACCTGGCTAATCGTTCCTTCGGCGGCGCACAGGTTTCACGGACCTTTTACGCACGCGGACAGACTGGACAACAACTGTTGTTAGGCTGTTATCAGGCGCTGTGTCGCCAGGTAGCCGCTGGCGCGGTGCAGATGCTCCCATACACCGAGATGCTCGACCTGGTGATCGTCAATGGTCAGGCCAAGGGAATCATCACTCGAAACTTGCGCTCGGGAAAAATGGAGAGGCATGCGGCGGATGCGGTTGTGCTCGCCAGCGGCGGATATGGAAACGTTTTCTATCTGTCGACAAACGCACGCGGCAGCAACGTCACCGCGACCTATCGCGCTTACAAAAGAGGCGCCCTGTTTGCAAATCCATCCTTCACACAAATTCATCCAACCTGCATTCCAGTCAGCGGCGACTATCAGTCCAAGCTTACCCTGATGTCGGAATCGCTGCGTAATGACGGCCGCGTGTGGGTACCGAAAAGGAAAGAAGATCGCTTAAAGCCGCCGAGTGAAATTCCTGACGCAGAGCGTGATTATTATCTCGAGCGAAAATATCCCAGCTACGGCAACCTTGCGCCGCGCGACATTTCATCGCGCGCCGCGAAGGAAGTTTGCGACGAAGGCCGCGGCGTCGGTCCAGGCGGGCGCGGTGTCTATCTCGATTTCGCCGATGCGATCAAACGGCTCGGCGTAGAGACGATTCGCGAGCGTTACGGAAACTTGTTCGAGGTATACAAAAAGATTACGGGCGAGGACGCCTATAAGGTGCCGATGCGAATTTATCCGGCAGTGCACTATACCATGGGCGGTCTCTGGGTGGACTATAATTTGATGAGCAATGTGCCCGGTTTGTTCGTGATCGGCGAAGCCAACTTCTCCGATCACGGTGCCAACCGGCTCGGGGCCAGCGCACTGATGCAAGGCCTAGCCGACGGCTACTTTGTTATGCCAAACACGCTGCCGAATTATCTTGCCGGTCAGATGGGAAAACGGCCGTCGATCGACTCTCCAGAGTTTCAAGAAACGGAGAACAGTGTCCGCGCCAGGATCGAAAAACTGCTCAAGATCAACGGCACACGCTCCGCCGATTCGTTCCATCGCGAACTTGGCCTTCTTCTCTGGGACAAATGCGGAATGTCGCGTAACGAACAAGGATTGCGCGAAGCGCTCCGAAAAATTCCCGAACTGCGCGACGAGTTCTGGCATGACGTGCGCGTTCCCGGAGATAAAGAAGATTATAATCAATCACTCGAACGCGCCGGGCGCGTCGCAGACTTCCTCGAATTCGCCGAGCTAATGTGCCTTGACGCCTTGGAACGCGACGAATCTGCCGGCGCGCATTTTCGCCAGGAACATCAAACGCCGGACGGCGAAGCGCTCCGAGACGACGAGAGCCATGCAGCTGTGTTCGCGTGGGAATTTCAAGGAGACGGTCAACCCTCGAAACTGCATCGCGAAGAGTTGCATTTCGAAACGGTGCACCTGGCACAAAGGAGCTATAAGTGACAGCACCTTCCGTCATTGCGAGCGAAGTCGAGGAATCCCGGTGCGAAAGCTTGAGTATTTCCGCGGGATCCTTCGATTCTGCTGCACTCCACTCAGGATGACCGTGCACCAATGAACTTCAAACTCAAAATCTGGCGACAACGTGACGCGAAGTCTCGCGGCAAAGTTATCGATTACGAAGTCCGCGATATTTCGCCTGAGACCTCCTTTCTCGAGATGCTCGATATTCTGAACGAAAATCTCATTCGCAACGGCGGCGAACCCGTCGCGTTCGACTCTGATTGCCGTGAAGGCATCTGCGGCACCTGCTCGCTCACGGTCAACGGCGAAGCTCATGGCCCAGATCATCCGGGCGCTGTGTGCGAGCTTTACATGCGAAAGTTTCGCGACGGCGAGACCATAACAGTCGAACCGTTTCGCGTCGGCGCGTTTCCGATTATCAAAGATTTGGTGGTCGATCGCAGTTCACTCGACCGGATCGTGCAAGCCGGCGGATTCATCTCCGCGCGCACAGGTTCTGCGCCGGAAGCGAATTCAATTCTCGTTCCCAAACACGACGCAGACCTGGCAATGGAGGCAGCGGCGTGCATCGGCTGCGGCGCGTGCGCGGCAGCGTGCCCAAACGGATCAGCGATGCTGTTTGCGGCTGCAAAAGTTTCGCACCTTTCGTTTTTGCCGCAGGGCTCGCCGGAACGTGCGCGACGTGTGTTGAATATGGTGCAAGTAATGGATGAACAAGGGTTCGGTAATTGCACCAACACTTACGAGTGCGAAGCGGTGTGTCCCGCGAAAATCAGCGCCAGTTTCATCGCGAAACTCAACCGCGAATACGCGCGCGCACAATTCTGCAAAC
The DNA here is from genome assembly GCA_036002955.1 of Candidatus Udaeobacter sp. GTDB lineage: Bacteria > Verrucomicrobiota > Verrucomicrobiia > Chthoniobacterales > UBA10450 > Udaeobacter. The sequence continues at coordinate 6,959 of DASYSX010000023.1, forward strand.
GACTCGGCGAATAGATGACGCTGAAAACTGTAGGGAAGCTGACAGCTTCCCCTCGGGACGACAACGTCGTCCCCTACAGTGTGCGCGCCGCACAGGTCCACAGTTCCGGATCGAGCTCGGCTTTTGCGCGCTTCGCCAACCGATTGACATCTGAATTGCCGCGAACCACCGCAAAAACCGTGGAACCCGAGCCGGACATCAGCGCGGCGCCGGCTTCTGGCTGCTTGAGTAACCACATCTTCAGCTGCGCCAGAAAAACGAACTTCTCGAAAACAGGGCGCTCCAGATCGTTCACGAAACTTTGGCGGGTGAACTGCTGGGCGCGATAGGAGACCCCTGGAATTTCGCGTGAGTCCCGCCAATGCGAATATGCCCACGGCGTTGGCACCCCGAACTCAGGCTTCAGCAACAACAGCGATAATTGTTCGTGCAATCTGGTTGGGTTCACCAGTTCGCCGCGCCCTTTGCATACCGCGGCGGACCGAAAAATAAAAAACGGCACGTCCGATCCGATCATCTCCGCCATTTTTGCCAGCGCTTCACGGGGTAAATTCGTCACGAACAATTCGTTGAGCGCCAGCAAAGTGGAAGCAGCGTCGCTGCTTCCTCCGCCAAGACCCGCGCCGTGTGGAATTCTTTTTTTGAGCACGATCGAAATCCCGCCGGTGATCTTCGTTTCTTCAAAAAAAACGTTCGCCGCACGCACTACAACATTGTCTTCGCCTTTCGGCACCGACGGATCATCGCAGCGAAATGCGATTTGTTGTTTGCAGGAGCGCTGCTCGATCTCGATCTCGTCACAAAGCGAAATCGGCGCCATTAACGTCTCGATTTCGTGGAAGCCATCGCTACGACGGCCGAGAACTCTCAGCGAAAGATTGATCTTCGCTGGAGCCATGACTTGCATAATCTGCAATTTGCTCTGTCATTCCGAGCGAAGTCGAGGAATCTCTTGCTCGTAGTCGAAATACTGAGAGTCTCTACTTCGCTCGAGATGACAAACGCTGTCTGCCATGACAAAAGCCGCTGACAAAATCATCGTGGCGCTGGACGTCGCCACAAAGGAAAAGGCGCTCGACCTTGTTGAACAGCTCCGAACCGAGATCTCTTTTTTCAAAATCGGGCTCCAACTTTACACGGCCGAAGGCCCTGAAATTGTGCGCGCGGTATTGGCCGCCGGCGCAAAGGTCTGGCTCGACCTGAAGCTCTACGACATTCCCAACACCGTCGCGCGAGCCGTCGACTCCGCGAGCAATCTCGGGGTGCAGATGCTCACAATTCATTTGAGCGGCGGCAGCGAAATGATTCGCGCCGCGACTACCGCTCGGCAAAAGGACTTGCTCCTCCTCGGAGTGACTGTTTTGACAAGCTCCACGGAGCAAACGTTGCGCGAAATTGGAATCACGGACACCGTCGAGGACCAGGTAATTCGTCTGGCCAAGTTAGGCGCAGCAGCAGGGATTGATGGCGTCGTCGCAAGTCCGCATGAAATCAAAATCTTGCGACGGGAGTTCGGCGACAGAATCAAAATCGCCGTCCAGGGAATTCGGCCAAGGTGGGCAGAACCGGGCGATCAGAAACGGTTCCTGACGCCGCGCGAAGCATATGAAGCCGGCGCAGATTACATTGGTATTGGGCGTCCCATCACTGGGCACGCGCACCCGCGTGAAGCCGTGGCGAGAATTCTTGAGGAGCTGTCGAACTAATTGTCATGTCGCGCGGAGTCGAACATCCCGTGGAATCACTTAGGATAACGCGCGGGTTCCTCGGCTTCGCTGCGCTTCGCTCGGAATGACCGAACAGTTATTTGGCAGACTGCAGGTTTGTCACGGCGTCTCCCGACACTCAGCGGCGATGAATATGGCGATCGATGAAGCGCTGTTGGAAACGGCCGTCTATCCAACTATCCGCTTCTATCGCTGGCGTTCCCCTGCCCTGTCATTCGGCTATTTTGGGAAGTTTTCCGATGTCGCGGTTTACACTGCGGAGCGGGATTTAGTTCGACGTTGGACCGGCGGCGGAATCGTTTTTCACGGAGACGACCTCACCTACTCCGTTGTGATTCCGGCGAACGATCCGGCCTTTGATGAATCATCAATCGCTATCTACGAAAAGATTCATCGCGCATTGTGCGAAGGTTTGGCGGCCAGCGGCCAAGATCCAGAACTCGCAAATGTAGCCGCCCTCGATGAGCGCCGGAAATCAAGGAAGGGCGATCTCCAGATCGCCCAGCGGCGGACTGGAGACCACCGCTCCTTGGAAACCGCGATTCGTGATCGCGGGTACAACTGTTTCGCGAATCCGGTTCGTGCTGACGTGATGATGGATGGCCGCAAGATCGCCGGGGCGGCGCAACGCCGTACCCGTCGCAGTTTGCTGCAGCAAGGCAGCATTCAAGGCATCACTATGAATACTGATCTCGTGGAAAAATTTGCGCAGGCGCTTTCGGCCAATTGTAGTGAGTTCGAGATCAACGAAGAAGTTTTGCACCGCGCACGAAAAATAGCGCAGCAGAAATACGGAACTGAATCCTGGCTGGGCAAGCGTTGAAAACTGTACGGCGTTTGTGTCAGACGCCTCGCTCATTTTCGGCATTTCACAGAAACGCCCTCCAATATTCGTGCAGGACCGGCGTTATGTTGCTTTGACAACCTGCAACCCGCGCAACTATCCTCGCCTCGTGGAACTCTTCGCCCGCACGGACCGGAGCTCGAGTCGCCGCGCAGTTGCGAAGGCGAGCAGTGCTCCCGCGCTTTGTTTGGCTGAAGTGGCAAAGTTAGTTCAACCGCAGCTTGAGCAAGTCGAGATGCGCATCGCGCAACAGGCTTCGGCATTCGATCCGGCAATTGAAGGCTACGTCGTCTACGCGATCGGCAGCCGCGGGAAACGTCTTCGACCGCTGCTGGCTCTGCTTGCCGGCGGCGCCACTGGAAAGATCCATTCGGGGCATATCGATCTCGCGGTGATCGTTGAACTCATTCATCTCGCCACGCTCGTGCATGACGACGTGATGGATGAAGCAGAACAGCGTCGAGCACAGCCAACCGCAAATGCGCGCTGGGGAAATTCGCTGAGCGTTCTACTCGGCGATTGTCTTTTCGCGCACGCCCTGACGTTGTCTACGGACTTCGAAAATTCGAATATCGGTCGCGCAATCGCGCGCACGGCTACGACGGTTTGCTCCGGCGAAATGATTCAAACGCAGCGCAGGTTCGATCTTAATCTGACCGTCGAGGATTACTTGCGGATCGTACAGATGAAAACCGGATCACTTTTCTCGGCGGCAGCGGAACTGGCCGCCGTTATCAGCGAGGCTGATCCGAAGGTGATCGCAATATTCAAAAACTTCGGATTCCAAATCGGAACGGCCTACCAAATTTATGATGATTGCGTCGATCTCGCCGGCTCCGAGAGTGTGACCGGTAAAACACTCGGGACGGACCTGCGCAAAGGGAAATTTACTTTGCCTGTTTTGATTTTTCTCCGCTCCGCTTCGGAGTTTGAACGGGAACGTTGTTGCCAGCTTGTGCTGGACGAAAAGATCGAAGAAATGATTGAGCTGCTCAAGAATGGCGCCAACAACGGCGCGTTAAACGAGTCAATCGCGGCCGGCAGTGATTTGATTCGCAAAGCGCAACATGCATTCGATGGCGTCGCGCCGAATCGTTATACAGATGCCTTATTCTCGCTCGGTGACGCGTTGTGCGACATGTTCGATCAACTTCGCGTCTGATGAAATGTAGGAGGGACCTGGGAAGTCCCGACTTTCAGCCGGCTTGCATCGCAGCGCTAAGGCTGCTCCCACTTTTCTATGCCGCAGCTTAAAATCCGCGAGATGCCGCAGGATGAGCGGCCGCGGGAGAAATTGCTCGCACGAGGAGCCGACGCTCTCAGCAACGCAGAATTGATCGCTATATTGCTGCGCACCGGCCGGCGCGGCATGAATGTGGTCGATGTCGCTCGTGAATTGCTCGATAAATACAAATCCTTTGGGGAGCTGAGCCGTTGCTCGGTGAAGGAACTCAAGACAATCAAAGGGATCGGGCCGGCGAAGGCGTTGGAACTGGTGGCGGCATTTAACCTGGGAAAACGGTTCTCGCAGGAACCGTTCTCACAGCAAAAACTCGATTCACCGGATCTAATTTACAAATTGCTCGGAGAGGAAATGCGGATGATGCGGACTGAATCACTTCGCGTTGTCCTGCTAGACACACGTTATCGTTTGATGCGAATTGAATCAGTTTCGGTAGGAAGCATGAATGAGAGCATCGCGCATCCGCGGGAAATTTTTCGACCGGCCATCACTTACTCAGCCTACGCAGTCGTCGTTGTGCACAATCACCCGTCCGGCGATCCGTCGCCGAGTCAGACTGATCACAGCCTGACGCGCCGTTTAGCCGAAGCCGCCGAGCTTTTGCAAATCAAATTGCTGGATCACATCATCATCGGCGCGCCATCGGAGGCGAGTCCCGGTTATTTCAGTTTCAAAGAGGCTGGCGTGTTGTAGGCAAGGAAATCTGAAGTTCGCATGTCGAAATCCGAAAGATGACGCAGAACAAAATTCATCCGACAGCAATCGTCCATTCGAATGCAAAAGTCGGCGCCAATGTGGAGATCGGTGCGTTCTCGATCGTTGGGTCGGATGTGACAATCGGCGACAACACGATCTTGCAATCCCATGTTGTGATCGAAGGAGAGGTCGCAATCGGCCTCCGAAATTTCGTCGGACACGGCGCAATAATCGGCGCGCCGCCGCAGGACGTTTCATTTTCGCCGGAACGAAAGACAAAGGTCGAAATTGGCGACAACAATATCATCCGCGAGTACTGCACGATCCACCGTGGCAGCCCCGATGGGAGCGCGACGACAATTGCCAACAAGAATTTCCTGATGGCCGGAGCGCACATCGGTCATAATTGCCTAATCGGAAACAATGTTGTCATCGCCAACAATTGTTTGCTGGCGGGACATGTGCGCGTTGACGACGGCGCTTTTCTGGGCGGTGGATCAACCTTCCATCAATTCATGCATATTGGGCGATTGGTGATGGTGCAGGGCAGCTCTGCATTTGGAAAAGATTTGCCTCCGTTCGTCGTCGCGGCAGAACGCAATTATGTGTTCGGCCTGAACATCGTCGGGATGCGCCGCGCCGGACTGAGCGCGAATGATCGAAACGAAATCAAGGAGGCATTCAAACTTGTCTACCTGAGCGGACTAAACACTTCACAGGCCCTCGACAAAGCAGCGACGATAATCTTTGGCACACCAGCACGCGAGTTTCTGGACTTCGTCGCCAGTGCAAAAAAGCGCGGCATTTGCCCATTAAAACGCGGCGCTGGCGACGACGTGTTAGCCTAACGACAGAAACAGAATCCCCGCAGTCCGATGCTAACCGCCTTGCACCGGAGGCATGATCGCGATTTCCTCTTCGGGATTCAGCTTGTAATTGCGGTCGACGAATTCCAGGCCGGCGCCCACTAAGATGCTTTTATCGTGCGGACGAAGTGCAGGTTTTTGGGCATAAATCTTTTCGAGTAATTCGCGAACAGTCACGCCTTGCGGAAGCTCAAGCTCCAGCTCGTTAACTCCAATAAGTTCACGCAATTGCGCGTAAAATTGAACTCTGACCTTCATTGTTTGGTATCAGTTCCATTACACTTCACACAAAGACCACAAAGGTCACAACGTTTCCTGACCGCCAGCCAGATTGCGATAGCGCTCGTAAATAGCAGCATGAGCTCCTTCTTTTGCTAGCAGCTGGTCGCTGAATAATGTAGTTGCGTGCACATTCGCCACGACCAACTCGAGCTGCGCACGCGTGGCAAAGGTCTCTCCGAAATTACTGATGACGTGCAGTCGAAGATCGAGAAGTCCGGCGTTCAAAATGGAACCGTCACCGTTTTTATTCAGCACACCAGTTGCAGCATCGTCATTATGGAAAATGCCGACCCGACCGCGCGCCGCGATTTGGAACAGTTTTTCGACCGCCTCGTGCCGGAAGATGCGGATTACTTCACCCACGATTCTGAGGGCAGCGACGATATGCCGTCACACATCCGCATGGTTCTGACGCACACCAGCGAGACCATGCCAATTGTAGACGGAAAAATGCAGCTTGGAACATGGCAGGGCATCTTCCTTTTCGAACATCGCCGCGCGCCGCATCGGCGAAAGATTTTCATCACCATTATTGGCGAATGACTGTAGCTGCGATTTTGACTCCGGGTGGGAATCGGGACTCAGGCAGCAGCGCTATGGAAGATCGTAAATCGCGTCCACCAATCGCAGTGATTTCTCGTTAGGCAAAACCGATTGTTCCATCTGATTCATTGCGTACGCGAACGCGATTTTGTTTTTTGGATCGGCAAAAGCGTTGGCGCCGCCTGCGCCGGCATGGCCAAATGACGTTGGGTACGGTCCGAACATCCTGCGCGTTGCATCTCGTGAGTCTTTCATAAATCCGGCTGAGAACGCCGTCGGGATTTGAAAAACGCGGTCGACACCGTCTGATAATGTCATTGTCATCTGTTCGATCGTTCCTGGTGAAAAGAAAATCTGACCGTTAAATGCTCCGCCGTTAGCGAGCATGGAATAAAATTTAGCAAGCGCCGCCGCGCTGCCAATCCCTCCGAAGGAAACATTCGGCTGCGCACGGATGTGCGGATCATTCATTTTGCTGATGACATTCAATCCATAAGGCGAGGTAAACGTCTTTCTCGCCAACGTGCCAGGTGTAACAAGATCGCGATAGAACTCTGCCGGCTCTGGCGGCTTGCCACTTCTGGCAGCGTAAATCGTGGCCACTCGCGAATTCTGCTCTTCCGGCAAGCCGATCCAAAAATCGAGTTCGAGCGGCCTGGCAAAATTTTCCTGCCAATAATCCGACAGCGTGTTTCCAGTGATACGCCGAATGAGTTCGTCGAGAAGAAATCCAAACGTGCGCGCATGATAGCCATGCTCAGTTCCGGGCGGCCACAAAGGAGTTTGCGCTTCCAACGCGCGAATCACTCCGTCGTAATCGAGCACGTCAACGCGCCGATCCAAAGCGCAAAGCCCCGCCTGATGCGAAAGCAATTGCTCGAGCGTGATCTTATCTTTGTCTGCCTGTCCAAACTCGGGCCAGAACTCAGCGACGCGCCGGTTGAGCTCAATTTTCCGTTGTTGCAGTGCATGCAATACACACGCGCTGCCAATTCCTTTCGTTGCAGACCAGACCAGCACGATTGTGTCGGACATCCACGGTTTCTCGCGACCAGCATCGCGAAATCCGTCGTGAAGATCGGCGATTGCTTTTCCGTTTTGCCAAACTGAAACCGCCGCGCCTAGCTCGCCGAATCTCTCAAAGTTCTCATCGAACAGCGGTTTCAGTCGCTGAAGAACTCGGCCGGTTTCAAGTTGCATTGCTGGACGCTAACAAGGAGCGGCGTCTTTCCAAAGCGCCGTCTCTTTGTTACTCTCAGCAACCAAAAAGCTCCTCGATGAATGACCTCCAATTCTTCAATCCCTACGAGGATATCCGTTTTACGGCCAATCGTCTCCCACACTGGCAGCAGCAAGGCGCGGTTTACTTCGTTACCTTTCGACTCGCTGACGCTGTACCTCGGCATCTACGCACGCAATGGGAATCAGATCGTGAAGCCTGGTTGCGCGTGCATCCACAACCTTGGAGCACACAAGTCGAACGCGAATATCACAATCGATTCTCAGGTGCAATCGAACGGTGGCTCGACGCCGGGCACGGCTCCTGTGTTCTACGGCGGCACAAATGCGCAGCCGTTGTAGCGGAGGCTCTGCGTCATTTTGATGGAGATCGAATTGCACAGATCGCATGGGTTGTGATGCCTAATCACGTCCACGCCGTATTTGTGCTGAATTCAGCCTGGCTTCTCGAGAATATAATTTTGAGTTGGAAGGGTTTTACAGCGCGGCACATTAATCCGCTAATTGGACGCACAGGCTGTGTTTGGCAGCGGGATTATTTTGACCGCCTAGTTCGCAATTCGAACCACCTAGCAAACTGCATCCGTTACGTCAGGCGTAATCCCAAAAAGGCGCGTCTTCGCGAACGCGAATTTGTGCTGTACGAGAGCGAGCTTGCCAAAACTATTGAGTAAGCACGGCGCTTTGGAAAGACGCCGCTCCTTGAGCCCTACAGTAAGAGCTCTTCTAATTCGGCGAGCCGGCGTTCGAATAACTGCAATGTGCTCTCGATGGGCGCGGGGGTTGTCATGTCCACGCCCGCCGCTTTGAGTGTCTCGAGCGGGAATTGGGAGCCGCCTGAACGCAAGAAGTTCAAATAAGCCTCCACACTTCCCGGCTCGCCGGAAAGCACACGCTGCGACAGCGTCACAGCAGCAGAGATACCAGTCGCATATTTGTAAACGTAGAACGCGTGATAGAAATGGGGGATGCGGAGGCATTCCAAATCAAGCTCTGGATCGAGAACGAAGTTTTCAGCGAAGTAAGCTTCGAGCAGCTTGTGATATTCGGATTTGAAGACGTCGAGCGTCAGCGCATCGCCACTTTCCTCGATGGCGTGAATGATTCTTTCGAATTCGGCGAACATCGTCTGTCGATACAGGGTGCCGCGCAGATCATCGATTTCGCGGTTGATAATGTAAGCGCGCATTTTCGGATCATTCGTAGTGCGAAGCAGATGATGCGTCAGCAGTTCCTCGTTGAATGTCGATGCGACCTCCGCGAGAAAGATCGGATACTCGTAGTCCTGAAAGAGCTGCGAACGTTGCGAGAACCAACTGTGCATTGAATGGCCCGCCTCGTGCGCAAGCGTGTACACATCCGCGAACACGTCCTGCTTGTAGTTCATCAGGATATAAGGCGGCGCGCTGAAACTGCCGGATGAAAAGGCGCCGCTGCGTTTGCCTTTATTTTCATAGCGATCGCACCAGCGTCTCGAGCGCAGACCTTCCGCCAGCACCTCGACGTATTCCGTTCCGAGCGGAGCGAGAGCAGCCAAAACCATTTTGACCGCTTCATCGAATGTGAATTTGGTCTCGATTTCCGGAACGAGCGGAACGTACGTGTCGTGATGATGCAGCTCACCCACACCAAGGACCCGCCGGCGAAAATCGAAATAGCGGAACAACGGTTTCAGATTTGCGCGCACAGATTGAATCAAGCCATCATACACGGCGACCGGCACATCATCCGGAAACAGCGCCGCTTCGAGCGCAGATGGGTAATGCCGTGCCCTGGCGTGAAACACGTCCGCCTTCACCGAATAGCCGAGGGATGCGGCGAGCGTGTACTGATGATCGCGAAACTCAGCATAGAATTGATGGAAAGCGCGTTTGCGCAGTTCAGGGTCGCGCTTCACCAGAAACGAACTGAACGAGCTTTGGCTCAACGGTCGCTCGCGTCCGGTCTCGTCAAGGAGCACGCCGAACTTCATGTCCACATCGGTGAGTTGGGAAAATGTGTCGTCGTAGCCGCTCAGAGCGACATTGCTCAACGCGAGCAGACGTTCCTCGGGCACCGAAAGCACGTGCGATCTCATTCGTCGAATTTTGTGCAGCTTGATCCGCCAGTCTTTCAGCGCCGGATCGGCAAGGAATTTTCCGAATCGTTCATCATCGATCGCCAAAATTTCCGGCACTACAAACGCCGCCGCCTCGCTGATTCTGGTAAGTAGATTCTGGACCTGACCGATGCGAGCGAGGTAGTCGTTATTCGTGCTGTCTTCGGCTGCTTGCAGCGACGCGAAGTGATAGACGCGTTCCATCTTCTGCTCGAGCGCCTTCTCAAACTCGAGAAGCCCAACCAGCGTCTCCGCTGATTCCCCCGCTCTGCCTTTCCACTGTTCCAGCTTCGGATATTCACGCTGTAGCCAGGCAAAATCCTCCTGCCATTTGCTCACGTCAGCGAACAAATGCGTCAGGTCCCATTTGTCGGGGTCGGGAATGTCAGCGCGGGTTGGAATTCCAGAAGACATTCGGAAAAAGATGAATCAGGAAACCAGGAAACCAAGAAAAGAGTAAATCACTCTCCATTGAAAATTCAGGGATTCATGGCTGCGAGATTAATCCAGTAGACGGATTGCAGGGTGTCGCGCGATCAGTTTGAGGGCGCGCTCGGTGAGTGCTTTGCCGGGTGGAATCTTGTGCCAGGGCGAAGCACCGGAAGGATGCGGCAATGGGATCAGGTCGAAGCCGCGGCCCGCGTGCTCAACGCGGAATTTGCGGCCGATTACGTATTCCAATTTTGCACAGTCGATGAATTGCACGATCGCCAGTCGTCCCACGGGAATGATGAGACACGGCTGCAAGATGCGAATTTCGTCTTCCATCCACAGCGCACAGTTGCGAATTTCTTCCGGCGCAGGGACGCGGTCGGTGCCACCGGAATTTTTGCCCGGAAAACAGCGGCAGACAGCGGCGAAATAGATCTTCGATCGAACAGCGGCTTCGTCCATTCCGCAAAATTGTTCGAACCAACGGAATAGCGTTTTTCCGGCCGTGTGCGCGAACGGGCGTTTCAACGTCGGTTCCCGCGGACCCGGCGCCTGACCAATGATCATCACATCGCTCATTATCGCGCCGCCAGATACCGGAGCGGATTGCATGCGTGGGCAGCGGCGACAGCGAAGAAGCGCCCTCACATGTTTGTCGAGTCGATTTTGGGGAGTTGCTGTAGCCACGGCCCTGTGGGCCGTTCGCACATGGCTGGACAACTAGCAAGATCAGACGGTCCACAGGCCCGTGGCTACAGGGTTTGCACCCCCAACCTTTGAAAATTTCAGCGCCGAAAAATTGAGAACAGCGAAAAAAGCAAACTCAAGACAACGCTCACAACGATGCAGGTAACGATGGGAAAATAGAACGACGAATGTTCGCGCTCGATCCGAATGTCGCCGGGCAATCGGCCCAGCCATTTTGGCGCGAAACCGCTCCACAGTACCAATCCTACCAGTGTGGCGACGACGCCGATGATTACGATGAACTTTCCAAGTTCGCGCATCACTCAAAGAGTTGCGCGAATGAAGCGGAGGCACAAGCTTGGGACTAGATGCCCGTACAATTTCGAGATTATTACGAGACACTCGGGGTGCCAAAAACGGCGAGCGAGGATGAGATTCGCAGCGCTTTTCGAAAGCTCGCGCGTAAGTATCACCCGGACGTAGCCAAGGACAAAAAGGCCGCCGAAGAAAAATTTAAGGA
>DASYSX010000024.1:0-10619 GCA_036002955.1 Candidatus Udaeobacter sp.
GCCCCCGCTTGAATTTCGCCGGGATCGATCTTCGCATCATCGATGGCTTTTTTACCGGCCTCTACGATTATGTGCCGGATCGCTTTACCTTCCTTCTTCAGGTTGCGCTTAAAATCCGTGCGCCCGCCGCCGAGAATGTAAACAGATTCACTCATTCTTTAGCTTAACCAATTTCCACGCCACGTCATCCTGAGCGAAGTCGAAGGATCCCGCAGAAATGACTTTCTGTAACGCAACGGGATTGCTCGACTCCACTTCGTTCCGCTCGGAATGACACTCGTCCTTTACCCGCCGAAAGCATTCAAGCCCGTTAGATCGCGCCCAATGATCAAGGTGTGAATGTCGTGTGTGCCTTCGTACGTGAAAACGCTCTCCAGATTCATTGCATGTCGAATCACGGAGTACCGATCGGTGATGCCTGCAGCGCCAAGAATGTCCCGGGCCTTGCGCGCACATTCCAGCGCCATCCACACATTGTTGCGTTTCGCCATCGAGATCTGCGCAGGACGCGATGTTCCTGCCTCCATCATACGCGTAAGCCGGAGCGCTAATAACTGCGCCTTCGTGATTTCCTGCGCCATCCAGACAAGTTTCTGTTGCACCAGTTGGAAGCTGGCAATCGGCCGGCTAAATTGTTCGCGCGATTTGGCATAAGCTAGCGCGGTTTCATAACAGTCAATCGCCGCGCCAATGACGCCCCATGCGATGCCCACACGCGCGTAGGACAAACAAGATAACGGCGCACTAAGCCCGCGAGCGTTCGCCAGGCGGTTCTCCGCAGGGATCCGGCAATCTTCGAACCAGCACTCCGACGTGCGAGACATCCGCAGACTGAACTTCCCCTCAATGTCACGCGCGCGAAATCCCGGCGCGTCTTTTTCTACTACGAATCCGCCCACATGGCCGTCGTCATCCTTCGCCCAAACGACTTTGACGTCCGCGATAGATGCATTGCCGATCCAGCATTTGCTGCCATTTAAAATGTAATGATCAACATCGCGTTTGGCGCGAGTTTCCATGCCCCCCGGATCTGAGCCGTGTCCATGTTCCGTCAGCGCGAAGCAACCCACCCGCTCACCGGAGACCAATCCGGGCAACCATCGAGCATGTTGCTCTGGCGAGCCGAATGAATGAATCGCCTGAATTGCGAGCGCGCCCTGCACTGACGCCAGCGAGCGCACCCCCGAGTCAGCACGCTCCAGTTCCTGCATGATCAAGCCATACGCCGTGTAGCTTATGCCTGCGCAGCCGTGCTCTTTGAGGTATGGCGCGTAAAAGCGCAGCGCGCCCATGCGTGGAATCAGATGGTTCGGAAATTTGGCCGCACGATGGCAGGGAACGACCTCAGACAAAACTTCTTTTTGCACAAACTGCGCTGCTCGATCGCGCGCGACACGCTCCTCATCGGTGAGAAGTTCTTCGATTTTGTAATAATCGAGCGAATTCATATCCAGCGATCCGGCTAATGCGCGCCAGTTTAGCGGTGGCGCTAAGCAAACACAACGGCGGCGCGATCCGTTGGAAAATCCGCTCAACGATCTTTACGAAGCCAGGTGCCAGCATGATTGTGGCCGCTGTGATCCTCAAATTTCATCATTCACTTTTGCCGAAATTTGTTTGCACGATTGTGACAGCGCCCTTGCTGTGCGTTGCGGCCGAAAACGCTGGTCATCAGAAGAGTCCAGAGGCAAGTCCCTCCGCGGGAGCATTTGATGCTTCTGCTGCCGAACGTTTCGCAAAACTGGCGTTGCAATGCGTGCATAAGGAATATCCGAACAAGATCAGCCACGTTCTGAATAGCGAGGCAGATGTCGCGGCGCCATGCAAACTGACGCCCGCGTTTTGCGGCTGTTACGATTGGCACTCGTCAGTGCACGGACATTGGCTGTTGGTGCGGCTATTGCGCACGTTTCCGGACGCGCCATTTGCAAAAGCCGCGCGCGAAGCGTTGAAGGCGAGCCTCACTACCGAAAATCTGAACGTCGAAGCGGCATATCTCCGTGGAGAGGGTCGCGCGAGTTTCGAACGGCCGTACGGTTTAGCATGGCTGTTGCAACTCTGCGCCGAACTGCGCGAATGGGATGATCCGCAAGCGCGAGAAATGTTGGCAAACCTGAAGCCGCTTGAGGATGCGGCGATCGAGCGGTTGACCACTTGGCTTCCGAAACTTTTGCACCCAATACGCATCGGTGAGCACAATCAAACCGCGTTCGCGCTTGGGTTGCTTCTGGATTGTGCGCGGGTCAAAAACGACGAACACCTCGCTAAAGTGGCCGCAGATTCCGCGCGAAAGTTTTATCTCGCGGACAAGAATTGTCCGCTCGCGTACGAGCCTTCAGGTGAAGATTTTCTTTCTCCCTGCCTCGCCGAAGCCGACGTAATGCGTCGAGTCTTGACGCAAGCTGATTTCGCGAAATGGCTCAGCCAATTTCTGCCTCAAATTCCGAGAACGGCAACGGCGGATTGGTTGCCAGTAGCGATTTCACCCGATCCGAGCGATCCAAAGCTGGCGCATCTCGACGGATTAAATTTGAGTCGAGCGTGGATGCTGGAAGGCATTCTGTCTTCTCTTCCTGCTGACGATTCCCGCCGTCCAGCGCTAAGGAGCGCAGCAGAAGCGCATCGGCGTACCGGTCTTGCAGCGGTGACCGGCGAACATTACGAAGGCGGCCATTGGCTCGGCAGCTTTGCGGTTTATCTCACGACCCAGCGCGGGATTGAGAAATAACGAGCCTTGCCCCGCGACGACCTCGCATTTATTACAGTTCGGCCGTCAGTTTTGATTCCGCGCGAGGCGCTCCTCCCGAAGGATTCCAAGCGCGTCGCTGCCAGAAGTCTGCGAGATCATTTCGGCTGCCTCGGAAAATGTTGAGTTCTGCCTTTCTAATATTGGCAATACCTATGGGATAAGCAGAACGCGGCAGGCGGCATTTACCGTCCCCGCAGTATTGCCACATAGCCCAGTAATTCCACGGTGCCGTTGCACGCGGCTCTTTCGAATAATTTGCAACCCACAGCCAGCAATTGGTGAGAGTTTGTTTCTGTGCAGGAGTTACTCGCGCGCTGTTCAAAACCTGCGCGAGATGATATTCGCCAGAATAAATGCCGGGATACACACCGGTGCGCGAGCGAATGCGTTCCACAAACGCGACGGCTTGGTCAGCGCGCATCGTTCCTCCGGGATAATGACCGTTCTTTTCGAAATCGAGCACGAGCAGGACCCCTGAACTCGGTCGCACGGCGGGATTCGCTTGCGCCCAGGCACTGGAAACGACGCTGAGGAAATGATCGGCCTGCCGAATTGGGTCACTTCCGTTGGCGTAGTGATACGCTCCCCATAGCAATCCAGCTTGTAGCGCCTCCATTTGGCGATCCACATATTTTGGGTCGCGAACGAAGGGCGGATAGGTCGCTTCGTGAATTACACCCACGATGCCCTGGCGTTTCATTGTGGCAAAATCCGGACGCATCATGTCGTAGTGAGAAAGATTCACTACGTTTGTGGCTGAAAAGGCGGCCGCCGGAATTAAAAATAGCAGAGCAGCGTTGCGGAAGATCGACGATTTCATCAGAGCCCAAATCGCGGCGAACATATCGAGCAGGTGTAATTGATTTTCAAGTGCAGTTTGCATTTTCCTAAAATTTTTTGCTCAAACGCCGAACTCAGTCGTTGCAATTGTAGCGTCCACGTCGGAGACGCTATTCACGTTTCGGAAAAGTCGCCTCTCCTGTTCCGTCACAGATATTTCCAGCAGTTTTCCAGATATTACCAGCTGACGGACGACGTTTTGCAATGAAAATTCGGAGCCTGCGAGTGCAGTGCGAAAATCAATCTCTGCTTCGCGCGGATATACGGCCGCCAGCGACTCGGCACGATTGTCGATTGTCGCCACAACGCCCCGTCCGGGCTCGATCGCGTCACAAATCGAGCGAAGATAATTTTCGGTCATGAAGGGCATGTCGATCGCGAGCGCAAGAAGATGGGTGGTGTGAATCTTCGCCAGCGATGCGGCAATTCCGCTGAGTGGTCCGCGTGATGGTGGAATGTCCCGAATGAACCGCACGTCGTCAGGCCGCCATGGTGGATCCGTTCTTGCCGAAAGAAAAATTTCTGCCGATCGCAGACTGCGCAGAGTTTCCAGTTGAATTTGCCAGAGCGGTTTCCCGCGAAAAGAAAATGTCGCTTTGTCCCTGCCCATGCGCCGCGATTCGCCGCCTGCAAGCAGCACCGCACTAAGGTCATTCTGACCGCAGCGAAGCGGAGTCGAGCAATCCCGCTGCATCACCTCAAAGTAATTTCACGGGATCCCTCAACTTCGCTCGGGATGACAATTCCATGGAACACAATTTTCCATCCGTCAGAATTTTTGCCCGCAGACCGCCGCGGCCTTTCAAGAATTCCTGGGTACCCGAAGCGAAGACGCGGTCCATCCAATAGCATGGCCGGCACTCTTCCATTCCGAAAAAACGAACACCTTGCACTTCAAACTCGTGTCCAATCCACTCGTTCAGATCAACGGCCTGTGTGATCACGTTGCGTCGTGCCAGAGACGGCGAGCAGGGCTGGAGGTGCATCGCGCTGCAAAGTTCATCGAACACTTCCAGCGAAAAGAAAGTGATCTGACCTTTGTAATCGTCCTTGAAATCAAAATACCGATCACCGCGAATACCACGCCCTGCTACGCATTCTATTTCGGGCGTTTCAATCATCTTATACGTGTCAGGTTCGCGCCCGTGATGGCCAACAAAATTGTGTCCCCGGGAAATGAACAGGTGACAAATTTCCATCGCACCCATGCTACCATTGAGATGTTTCAATTCACATGAAAGAAAGCGGCATCGGATCACAGAAAATCATCCGGCGAAAACGCGACGGTGAACTCGAGTACTTGCCCGACGACCTAACGATCGAGGAGCCGCTGGAAATCCGCGTCGGACGCCAGCCCATCGCCACTACGATGCGCACACCCGGTCACGATGAAGAACTGGCGGCGGGGTTCTTACTTTCGGAGGGTATCGTGCGCGATCGCGATCAAATTGTGAATATTTCATCGAGCGGCGACAACCGGGTCGATGTGGAGCTTACAGCTGACGTGAAATTAAAACTGCATTCGACGAAACGTTTTGGAACGATCTCCAGCAGTTGTGGTCTGTGCGGCAAAACAAGCATTGACGCGATCCGGCAAAATTTTCCCGCGGTGCGATCGGCTGATGTCCGGATTGATATTGAGACGCTGTTGTCGCTTCCAGAGACGTTGCACAACGCGCAAAGCGATTTCGCGCGCACAGGCGGCATTCATGCCGCCGGAATTTTCGGCGTGGACGGCAAATTGATGATTGCGCGCGAGGATATTGGTCGCCACAACGCAGTGGATAAGGCAGTCGGACGCGCGTTTCTCGACGAGCAGCTACCTTTGGAGAAACATCTTCTTCTAGCCAGTGGCCGCGCGTCGTTTGAGATCATACAAAAAGCGCTCGCCGCTGTAATTCCGATCGTGGCTGCTGTGTCCGCGCCTTCAAGTCTTGCTGTCGAGCTAGCGCGCGACAGCAACCAGACGCTCATAGGTTTTTTGCGCCCGCCGTCCTTCAACATTTACACGCATATCGATCGCGTGATTTTGGAAGTCAGGCATCCTGCCTGACTCGGCCGACAGGCTTCTAGCCTGTCGAATCGATGAGCAAGATGCTCATCGGCCGAGACAGACTCGAAGTCTATCTTCCGGATTGCGAAGCGAAAACCGCCTCGGGGTCTCGCCCAGAAATTTTTCCCACCGCAATCCAGCCGAATCGACTAACGAGTGCGCCTAGGAGAAATGAAATCGCCGCCAACGGGATGGCGCCAAAGAATCGGAGCACCAGCGGGAACGGACCGGTTAAAATCTCCCCGATGCGAATGAGCCACCCGGAACGATGCTCGTGGATCGCCCGATCGGCGACTCCATGTTTATTGATACTCAACCAAATTAAGAGCACTGTTTCGATCGCGGCCGCAAATAACCCGATCGCGTTGAGCGGCGCGATTCTGTAACCGAGCAATTCCAGCAGCGCAGCAGCGGACCCCAACCCCGCCGTTCCAAAATGAATCGGCAGCAGTTTATGATGTAAAAACCAGGCCGGTATCGAGGTCGCGCCGATGAGCACGCCTGTATACGTCGCTAACAACACTCCGAACACCGCCGAACCAAAAACCAAAATTCCTGCAGCAACGTGGAGAATTTGATCAATTGCGCCAGCAAACGCGTGGAATGTCTGAAGCTCCAGCGCGATCAAACCTGGAACGACACACATTCCAAAACCCGTCAGTATCCATGCACCCATCGACATGGCCGATTGCGGTTTGAATACTCGCAGCATGTTGATGAAAAGACGCGGCCGGCCCAGATCCAAAATCAGCAGAATGGGCGAAAGCACCGACGCAATCGCAGCGACCCAAATTGCCGTGCGAGCAACATCGAAATGGTGAAACACCAGCGCACCAAGCGCGATTACCGCTGACATTCCGCCAAGGCCGCCGACGAAGAAGTACACCGGAATCTCCCATGTCCAGACCGGCGGCCTAACAACTGGCTGACCATAGTAACCCGCTTTACGCGGGATCGGGCCGCCTACGACGTCCACGCCGCCACCGGTGACAGCCCTCTTTTCCCAGGCTTCTTCCCGCAGCTGTTCCAGTCGCGATTCGTTAGGCATGACTTCTCCGGGGAGCGCACGCTTGTAGCGTGCTGGTCGCCGCATTCTGCGGCGACGAACTTGGACCACAGCGGCATTTATTCGACGCTGCAATGGTGCTCGATAGCTGCAGGGGAGTTCGTGAAGGCAGAATGCCTTCACCAGAACGCAGAATGCGTGCGCTCCCCAGAGTTATCGATCGCCCGCTCACAAGAATGCGAATGCGCAGAGAGTGACAACGATTGCGCCGATCGCTGTGGCAAGCGCAACCGTCCATGCAGCCTTCAGATGAATTGTTGGAATCTGCGGTTTCGGCGGCAGTCCGTAGGTTTCCGGTTCGCCAAGAATCAGGAAGAACGCGTGAGTGCCGCGCACAGACGTTTCGATGGGATCATAAAGCTGCGCGTCAGCGTAACCGTGTTCTCGAAGTTGGTGCACACGTTGCGTAGCGCGTACACGCAAATCATCGAGCCGCCCGAACACGATCGATTCAGTAGGACAGACTTTTGCGCACGCCGGTGTGAGGCCGCTCTTTTGTCGGTCGTAACAGAAGGTGCACTTGAATGCGCCACCGGCGTCGGACAAAGGTTCTGGGCGCCGGTCAATCACGCCAAAAGGACACGAGACGACGCAGTACCCGCAGCCGTTGCAAACGTCATTCTGCACGAGCACCGAACCGACTTCGGTGCGAACAATCGCGCCCGTCGGACACGCTTCGAGGCAACCAGCTTCCTCGCAGTGCTTGCAGACATCAGAGAGGAAAATCCAGCGAAACGGGTCATCCCGATCGCCCGCCCCTAACGAGTGTGAGCCGACAATCTGGCCTCCTTTCTGTTGGTCTTGCTCGACAAACATGACGTGCCGCCACGTGGATGCGCCGAGATGGCCGGTGTTGTCGTAGGAATTGCCCGACCAAACGAAGCCGTCATCAGGAACCTGGTTCCATTCTTTGCATGCGACTTCGCAGGCTTTGCAACCGATGCACACAGTTGGATCGGTGAAGAAACCAACCTCAACATTGTCGCGGACGTAAGTATGGCAGCGCTGATTCGTGCTGTGGGTACCCTCGCCGATCATACAATTTGGTAGGGACGGACCGCCGGGCCGTCCGCAACGTTTGTACAAGAGTTCCGGCGCGCCCGGCGGTCGCGCCCTACCATCGCTGGCATCTTCATTCTTTTCCTTCCTGTGCGTGACCGCCGCCGCTTTGTCCTTTCCCAGCCGGCGGTTCTTCCGGGTGCAAAACCATTGGCCGAGTTGGTGACGCGTATTTGTCCAGAAATTCTGCGAACGCCGTTCCACGCGGCAGCCGTCCAGGCACGATATTGCAGGTAAGCGCCTTGGCTTCCATGATTGTCACATTCGGTTCGCCCGAAACGGCGAGCAGATCGTTCGCGGCGCCGCCTTGAACCAAACCGGCTGTCCCGAAGTGGTACGGCATCGCGATTTGGTGCACCGTCTTTCCGTTCAACTGCAACGGCCGAATCCGGCGACTAACAAGAGCGCGCGTTTCGATCGCTCCCCGCAAAGTAACAATGCAAATATGATCGCCATTGCTGACCTTGAGTTCGCGCGCGAGCTCAGGTGATATTTCGGCAAACATCTCCGGCTGCAATTCCGCAAGATGACTCAGAAAGCGCGACATCCCGCCGGCGGTGTGATGCTCAGTCAGGCGATAAGTGGTCAGCACGAATGGAAATCGCGGGTCACCCGGCGGCGCGAACCGATTCTCGCCACGCGGAAACCAATGCTCCGGCGGATTAGTTTCGCGCGAATAAAGTTCATTCGAGACTGGCGATTCGAGCGGCTCGTAATGAGTTGGGAACGGGCCGTCCTTTAATCCTTTTGGCACATAAATCCAGCCGAGCCCGTCCTCGTGCAAAACAAACGGTGCATCACCCGGAATTGCGTCGAGTCCTTCTGCTCCTACCTCAGGCTCGAAGTCGGGAGGTTTTCCTTGGACAAATCCCGCAACATCGATGCCGGTCCATTTCTCAGAGTCCCACCAGATCAATTTTTTTCGTTCGCTCCAGGGATGGCCGTCCGGCCGCGCACTAGCGCGATTGTAGATGATGCGGCGATCGCTCGGCCACGCGAAGCCCCATCCGTGCCCAAGATAATCTTTAGATTTGCGCGAGTTGGCCTTGTTGACGCCATCGCGACCAAGGACACCGGAATAAATCCAACAGCCACACGCAGTCGAACCGTCGGTTTTCAATTCAGCAAATCCATTTATTTGCGGCCCGTGATGCGGATTGCCGTCACGATCGTTGCCGAAAATGATTCCGTCGGTTTGCAATGTGGGAGGGGCCTCAGTGCCCCGACCGTCGGGACCCTGAGGTCGCTCCCACATTTCCAGAGTTTTCCAGCCGTTGATCTCAGCGAGCACGGCTTCCATTTGCGGATCGCCCAGTTGATCTTCGGGATACCACCAATCCAACGCGCATAATGGTTCATCGAGCGGATCGCTCGACGCTTTCGCCTTCGCGATTAAACGCAATGCGAGCTGATGCATAAACCACGCATCGGACCGACAATCGCCCGGTGGATCAACCGCTTTTTCGCGCCATTGCAGGAGTCGCTGAGTATTCGTGAATGCTCCTTCCTTCTCAGCGTGACCGGCTGCGGGAAAGAAGAAGATTTCCGTTTCGATCTCGTCGGTCTTCAATTCACCGCGGTCGATCTCAGGTGATTCGCGCCAGAAATTTGCGGACTCGACTTCCACCATGTCGCGTACGACGAGCCATTTTAGCTTCGACAGTCCTTTTCGTTGAAGTCGCGAATTGGGAGCGCCCACTGCCGGGTTCTGGCCCATCAAAAACAACCCCTCCACTTTCCCGTCGAGCATCTCATAGAAATACTCAAAGAAAGAGTGGTTACCCGTGAGCTTCGGAAGCCAACCATAGCCGAAATCGTTTTCCGCGGTTGCGCGTTTGCCATAGTACGCCTTGAGGGTGCTCACCAGGTATTCCGGGTAATGCGCCCACTGCCCAGTTTTCTTCGTGTACTTATCAAAATACTGCTGGAGAGTATTGTCGCCTTTACGCGGCATGGTGAGGTAACCGGGTAAAATATCGTAAAGCGTTGGAATATCCGTAGAACCCTGAATGGAAGCATGGCCACGCAATGCGAGAATTCCCCCGCCAGGCCGGCCGATGTTGCCAAGCAGCAATTGCAAAATCGCCGCGGCGCGAATGATCTGCACGCCCTTCGATTGCTGCGTCCAACCCACTGCATAGCAAACCGCAGCGGTCCGCTCGGGCCCTGATGCGGCCGCGAGAGCATGCGCGACCTTGTGAAAAAGATCAGGCGGAATACCGCACACTTTCTCCACCATCTCCGGCGTGTACCGCGCGAAATGTTTTTTTAATTTCTGAAAAACACATTGCGGATCTTGCAATGTGAGATCGCGTTGAGGGCGACTTAGATCGCCGCCTTTGTAAATCCAACTGTCGCCTTCATAGGCGCGCTTCTCTGGATTCCATCCTGAGAAATACCCGTCGTTGTCCTCAGGGTCGCCATATTCGTCGGACAGAATGCATGAGGCGTTCGTGTAATGAACGACGTACTCGCGAAAGTACAGTTCGTACTCAATCAAATGATTGATCAGTCCGCCCAAAAACACGATGTCACTACCGGCGCGGATCGGCACCCAGATGTCGGCCAATGCACTCGTGCGCGAAAAACGTGGATCGACATGAATGATCGTGGCCCCCTGCTCTTTCGCTTTCATCACCCAGCGAAAACCGACCGGGTGTGCTTCGGCCATCGATGAACCTTCGATTAAAATGCAATCTGCATTCGCGAGGTCCTGTTGTGCGGTTGTAGCTCCGCCCCGGCCGAAGGAGGTGCCCAGACCGGGCACCGTGCTGCTATGTCATATCCGGGCCTGGTTGGACACACAGACCATGCCCAGGCCTCCGGTGAATAACTTTTTGATGAGATAATTT
>DASYSX010000025.1:0-6476 GCA_036002955.1 Candidatus Udaeobacter sp.
CGCTGCTGTCGGAGTCACGCGCCAACGTAAATTCCGGAAGCACCGGCTTTGCGGGGTCATCAACCATCGCGCCGATAGGCATGTGCTTGGGAGAATTCAAGATGACGCGCTTAGCGTCTTCGGCGATGTGGTTGAACATAATCGCCTCCGAAATGCCGCCGCCGCGGTTAGTGAAGCGCAATTCGAAATCCGAATTATGCAGCGTCTCGAACTTTTCTGAAAAAGTTGGGACTGATTCAGCGCCCTGCGTCGGCGCAGCTTCAGGGGTGGCAAGTGGAGACGGCGAAGGACCGAGGGCAGCCGGCGTCGCTGTTGCCGAAATTTGTCCTGGCGTCGCAGTCACGAGAGCTCGTCCGGGCGCCATCTGTTTTGCCAGATATACCTCCCATACGACGAGCCCAACTACGCAAAGAGCGACAACAATCCACGCTGTTCGATCCATAAATTCGGTTTTGCACGATCAGACGCAACGACGGATCTCACTCTGAGATCCGCCAGCCCAGCGCGGCGGCACCGGGTCGTACCCACATCCACCCCATGGCTGGCAGCGAGCGAGGCGTTTCAAACCCAGCCAGCTTCCATATCTAACGCCATGCGTCTCCACCGCTTCCAGAAAATATCTCGAACAGCTCGGGGTAAACCGGCAGCCGCAGTCAGGACCGCACAGCAGGCGAAGCAGCGGCGAAAGAGTGCATTGATAAAGGCGGATGATAAAACGAACCAGTCCGAGCATCAGACCAGAATAGAAGCGCGCCTAGCGAGGCGCAACCATTCATCTTCCAACGCGCCATAACTCGCGGTCGCGGCTTCGTGTCTGGCGATAATTACGAACCAAATACCGTGTCGCAGTTCATGCTGGTGGCGGCGAACAATGTCTCGCAAACGACGTCGAACACGATTGCGAACAACTGCCTCGCCCACGCGGCCTGAAGTAACGAATCCTGCCCGCCACAGACGACAATTCTCCATCGCCAGCGCATTTAGCATTACAAGTTTACCCCGTTGCGTAATTCCGTTCCGTTTCACACGCTCGTATTCTGAGCGATGCGTCAGGCGGTGCGTTTTTGGGAATGACAGTGAACTCACCTTCGTCGTTTAGGGCACCAGGATTTCGTCCGGGAACAAGCTGCTCAAGGCGCAGTCGCGATTCGTGATCGGCCACTCCGTACAAAAGAAGTCTTCCACCGAAAACGGTGGAAGACTTCTGTAAAAGGAATTTTAGCTTTACTGCGCAGGCGGCGATTCAGCAGGTGTTTCCTCGGTGCCAGCCGGGGATTCAGTGGTGCCAGCTGGCGATTCTGTGACGGCAGCTGGAGCTTCCGTCGCAGCAGGACTCGTCATTTCAGTCGCCGCAGGCGGCGGGGTCGTGGGAGTTGGACTTGTCTCAGGAGTGACAGTTTCAGTTTTTTGCTCGCACGCCGCGAGAAGTGCGGCTCCGGCCAGAATGCAGATGTATTTCTTCATAGTTAGAAACTCACATTGCTTTAATTGAGCAATCTCAGCAAGCGCAGTTTTTGTACCGCGTAGAATGTTACTGGAAACACAAATGGTTCGACCCGAGCACTAAAAAGGTGCTTCCCATTTCAAGCCATGCGCCTGAGCTACCGCGTCACAAGTAAGCCGGCCATCGCGCGTATTGATCCCACCAATTAGCGTCGGCTGCTTCCTGCACGCGCCCTCAAGACCGATGTTGGCCAGCAGCTCCACGTAACGATAGGTAACGTTCGTAAGCGCTTGCGTCGCGGTGCGCGCGTACGCTGCGGGCATGTTTGCCACGCAATAATGCGTCACACCTTCCTCGACGTAAACGGGATCGAGGTGCGTTGTTGGTCGCGAGGTTTCGGCGCAACCGCCCTGATCAATCGAAATGTCTACGAACACGCTGCCGCGTTTCATCTTTCCCAACATTGCACGCGTGATCAGCTTCGGCGCCTTGGCTCCCGGCAAAAGCACGGCTCCGATGAGTAAATCGCAACCGGGCATTAAGTCGTCCAAATTTGCTTCGTTCGAATAAAGCGTGTGCAGGTTTTCCATGGCGATATCGAGAAATCGCATCCGCTCGACGTCGACGTCGAGAATTGTGACATCCGCGCCGAGACCTCTGGCCATGCGTAAGGCGTTCACGCCCGAAGTTCCGCCACCGATGATGACCACGCGACCCGGCAACACGCCCGGAACGCCGCCGAGCAAAACTCCGCTGCCACCGTTGTACTTCGCGAGAAAATTTGCCCCCATTACGACCGACATGCGACCGGCAATTTCGCTCATGGGCTCTAACAGCGGCAAACGATTGTCCACCTGGATCGTCTCGTACGCCACGCCGGTGACACCTGATTTGAGCAAAGCCTCAGTGAGAGATTTGCTCGCAGCAAGGTGCAGATAGGTGAAAAGAATTTGGCCCCTGCGCAATAGCGGGAACTCTGCTTTCAAAGGTTCTTTGACTTTCACAATCATGTCAGCCCGCGCGAAAACTTCTGTTGCCTGCTCAACAATTTCCGCGCCGGCTTTTACGTAGTCCTCGTCGGGGTAGCCGGAACCGAGACCGGCATTCGTTTCCACCAAAACGGAGTGACCATGCTTGGTAAGCTGAATCGTGCCCGACGGCAGCAACGCAACACGCTGCTCTTGTTCCTTAATTTCCTTTGGTACACCGATGATCATGGCGCGAAGTGAAAGTGATTAGTGAGAAATGAGACTTGGAATCAAGCTAAATCACTTCGATGGTCTCACTTCTTGATTAGTTGAGCGAGGGATCATCTGGAGCAGCGGCGAGCATTTTATACCACGGTCCCAGTGTTCGCATAATGTCGAACCACAGATTTGGCAGGCGATCAAGTTTAAGCAGCGATGGTTTGGCATTCTGCACAACCCATGCTTTCTGTTTCACTTCATTTTCGAGTTGCCCGGCGCCCCACCCTGCGTACCCCACAAAAGCGCAAACCGTCACCAACTTTTTATGGCTCTGTGCATCGCTTCCTTCGTCAAACGCGATGTTGTGGTTGAGTTTCAGACCCGCGCCCTTCTTCCATTCAAACGCCGCCAACATTAGTTGGTTTTTTCCCACCGGACCGCCCAAAAACACCGGCACATTCTCGAGCCCGCTCGGCGGTGTCCCGGAAACCAATTCAGCCACTGGGCGGTCAAGCGGGCGATTGATTATCACGCCTAATGCGCCCTCAGCAGGCTCATGCTCGGAAACAAAAAGCACCGTGCGCCGAAAATTCGGGTCGACCATATTCGGATGAGCGACCAGCAATGAACCGGCAAAATTGCGCGACGCCGCCTCACTGCCCAAATCACGCATTCCAAATTAGAGACCGCTACGAGCGCTTGTGCAACCTCTTGCTCGGCCTTACACGCGACATCCTATTCACTCTGTAGTGCGCTCATTTATCGCGGAAATTGCAACGGCAGAACTGGGCGAAAATTTTTCGGAATTTTTGTATAGAATTTTGTTGCCAGCAGATGAAACCTCGCTTACAGCCTTGAAAGTTTTCTACGATTGTTCTGGGGGGAACAGCCGCCCTTCACGCCTATCGGGCGTGGGGGGCGGTAATTTTTTGGGGTGGAAACGTTCGCCGCTTTCTTCTTGCTCGTGATCTGCTCTTGCTCGATTGCGTGTGAACACAAAGGCGTAAGGCCGAAGGTCCAATGTCAAAATCCGGAACTCCGCATCGCGTAGCGTGGCCAATCGCGCTGACGCTAGTGGCATTGATTGTCGCAACGACGATTGTCGTCATTTTCCTTCGTTTGGAGAGCTGGCCGGCTCGCACTGCGCACCAAAGCACGGCTGAGCTGGAGCGGGTCGGTAAAAATTTGCGCGCTGCATTCGTCGACATCGCGCATTTGCAGCCACGGATCACGATTAATGACCGCGTTTACATGGAACAGACGACGCCGGTGAGCGAGCTGGTCGTCCTATCACGCCGCATCGAAGTCGAACACGAACTGCTCCATACGTGGGCCGGCAGCTCTAAGCGGGTGAAGCTGCATGGCACATTCCTTGCCAAAGCTGGATTCGATCTGAGGAAAGGTCTCTCGATCGATATTCGTCCGGACAAAATCATGGTGCAGCTGCCGCGCGCGCAGATTTTGGGTGTTGAGCAGCAACAAGTGGACGTGCTTGCATTCGAAAACGGCTTATGGAACCGCATTTCCGGGCAGGATGTTCAAAGCGAATTGTCAGTGCTGCCTGAGTTGGCTTGGAAAAAAGCAGCGCAAAGCGAACTGCCCGCTGAAGCCGAGAAAAATTTGCAGGAGCAACTCGAACAACGGATTCACACCGGACAGCCGCTGCGTTTGGTCTTCAAAGACGAGAGCAAAAGTGAATAGTGGTACGTCAACTGCGATCAGTATCCGAGTGACACACACAGGTGTGATCACCCATTATCGCTCTGGCTTTCGCTGATCACCTCTTTGTCGCACTGGGATGCCCTTTAAAAATCGAATCTTCCTCATTATTCTAGTGATCGTCGTCTTGGCGCTCGCCGCTGTCCTGCTTGCGCCAACTGCAGTCTCCAATGCAGTTCGCCTCTGGGTCTGGTGGTTCGCTCGCCAGGAGGGTTTCGTCGCCACTATCGACGGGGTCGACGCGCCTTTTCTGCGTCCCATCGTCATTCGTCAGCTTCACCTGAAAAGCGTCCGTGACGATGCGGCGCGCGTTGATATCACTCTGCTGGACGCGCGAGTCCTTTTGAATCTAAAGCACATCTTTCTGCACTTGAGCGGCCGCGACATCCGAAATATCTCCGTTGGAGAACTCCACGCCGAGCTGCACCGCACGAATCCAAAAGTACAAGCGCTAAGTGAACGCGGTTGGGCGACACTTCATCGAATGCTCCCCGAAAGCTTAAGTATCGCCAAGCTGGAGACGCGGGTCGAGACAGGGCCGAGTTTGGTTTTGTTGCGGAATGCATCGCTATCTTTAAGTGAGACAGAACCCGGCCGATTCACCGCTGCGGAGCTCATGATCACCTCACCCTGGGTGCGCCAAACTTTTTCGCAGTTACGTGGAGCAACTCATTGGGAAAGCAACCTGTTGACGCTTGCCGGATTGACTTTGACTCATGGGCTCGACTTGCAGGCTGCGACGGTGGACCTTGCGCGTCTGGGGAACCGGCGACTGGGATTGCAGTTCGACGTCGACGCGTTCGGCGGCAAACTTCGCGCGAATATTTCGCATGAATGGCACTCGCCACATTCTAACTGGAAGATTGCGGGCGGCGCGGCCGATCTTTCGCTGGCGCAAATTTCAGAAGCGCTTGGTTTCGCCGATCGTATCAATGGTTTGCTCCATGCCAGCAACTTCACCTTTCGCGGCAACCTGGCGGAGCCGGACCGCGCAACTGCGTCGCTCTGGGGTGAGCTAACCGGGCTCACCTGGCGCGATCGCACAGCGGAAGCGCTCATGCTAGGCGCCGCGCTTTACAATCGGAAGATTGATCTCCAGCAAGTTTACATCAGGCAAAAAAGCAATCAGTTCACCTTAAGCGGCGACGCTGCCTTACCAGCGACTTCCGCCGAGTGGCTAAGGCCGGATTTTCGCGGAAACATTTCCGCCTCGATTAATCAACTGGGTGAATTCCTTGCTCTGTTCGGTGCGAACTCAGCTGATTTCGCAGGGAAAATCAGCATTCAAGGGTCGATGAATACTCACGCCCGCAATTTCGGCGGCAGCCTTGCGATCGAGGGCGCCTCGCTAACGTTTTTCAAATATGACGTCGACAGCTTCAGAGCAGACGTGACTTTGAAACCGAGCGAGCTGGAGATCGAACGTTTCGATTTGGCTCGGAAAAAGGATTTTCTGTCAGGTGAAGGTAAGATCGATCTTTCACCGCAGCACAAGTATTCAGGAACTGTCGACGCCTGGACGAACGATCTGCGCGATTACGTTTCGACCGCGCGCGTGTCACCACGGCAAAAACCGGCCGCGATTCCAGTCGAATTTCAAGCAACCGTCGATTCCAGTCAGTGGGACACGCGCGGCGTCGTTCACTTGCCCAAATCGAGTCCACTCAGTTTCACCGCGAGTTTTCCGTTGCCCATCGGGATCACTTGGAGCGCTTTTCAGATGTCGCCTGTCAATGTTTCGCTGGATTTTCCGGCAATCTTTCTGGCGGCCACACCTCAGTTTTTCCATTCAAACATTCTGGAAGACGGTATTTTGAGTGGAAAAATCTCTCTGTCCGAAACATTGGAGTGTCCCAGCATCGTTGGTGAAGTACAGCTCGTAAACGGAAAGCTGGTTAGCAGCGACTTCTTCTCAAACGTCACCGGAGTCAGCACTCTGGCGATCTTCGATGGCAATCACGCTTCTCTCGAGTTTCTGAATATCGCAACCAAAGATGTAGACCTCGCGTTTAGCGGAGACATTGATTTCGAAAACCCAAAATACATCGTAGTTGGACTCGCGGCAGCGACACCGGTTTTCGACCTAATGTCACAGCCCGCTGACTGCGTGAACAAAATTGAAATCA
>DASYSX010000026.1:0-30929 GCA_036002955.1 Candidatus Udaeobacter sp.
TGGGGTGTGACGTCCGCAGTGGAAAATCCCCAGTTTTCTACCGCCATTGGCTTGGTCAAGTTCGCGCAAGTCATGCACACCGACCGGCCGGCGCGAGGACTCGGCCGCTTTATTGGAAGAATTTTCAGCGGAAACCGATGAAGAGGAAGCACCAACCTGCAATATCCAAGCACCAGAGAAGTTCCAAGGCTCAGGCCGACAAAGGAACGGGCGCGCATCCTTTCGTGCTCACTTATCCTTTTGTCGCCAGCACGTCCCTGCTTTTGAACGAGATTCCTGACGGTACAGCCGCGTTGAAACACCCGTTCGACCTCGAGGAGCGTACGGCGAAATTTGGAGAAGCGATCGTACGTTTTTCAAAAAAAATCCCACGTGATCCCGCCAACAACCGTTTGATCGATCAGCTGGTGGGCTCTAGCACAAGTGTTGGCGGCAATTACTGCGAAGCCAATGAGGGCGTTTCGAAGAGAGACTTTCACCATATAATCTCTCGTTGCGTTAAAGAATCGAAGGAAGCTAAATTTTTCCTTCGGATGATTGCTGCTTCTGAACCGCAGCTCGCGGCCGAGGCGCGCGAATACTACCGCGAGGCCAAAGAGTTACATCTGATTTTTGCTAGCATCTTTCGTAAAACTAAAGGCCAGCCTTCGTACGGAGGCCGGCGGCAATCACAATCGAAAGTTGAAGGTTAGAGTTTCTTTGGATGTTTGGAATTGGAGGTTGGTGATTAAAATATGATTCAGCTTAACAAAAACTACAGTCTTCCAGAACGTTTGGCAGAGTTTATCCCGACCAAAATCGTTAGCGTGGGTGGAGCGGGCTTAAACGCGCTCGATCGCATCGTCCTTGATGGATTGGAGAGAGCGGATGTTGTCGCCATCAACACCGATGTAAATTCGCTGACGAGTTCAGTTGCGACGCGCAAAGTGCAACTGGGCCGTAGTGTGTCGCGTGGTTTGGGTGCGGGCGGCGATCCTGATGTCGGTTATCAGGCAGCCTTGGAATCGGCCGACGAAATTCGCGAAGCGTTGGCAGATGCGAGTGTGATTTTCATTTGTGCAGGGCTCGGTGGAGGAACGGGATCAGGCGCGGCGCCGTACATTGCACAAGCGGCCCGTGAAGCCGGAGCGCTGGTCATCGCTTTTGCTACTCTTCCATTTGGATTTGAAGGCAAACGGCGAAACGTGCAGGCGCGCGAGGCGCTAGTGCGGCTCAGCGAATTTGCCCACGCGGTAGTCTGTTTCGACAACGATCGAATGGGCGATCTGAGTCCGCCGCAGGCGGGAATTCATCAGGCTTTCGCAATGGCGGATATCACCATTAGCCAAAGCGTCCGATCGATTGTGAACCTTATTCAGCAACCGGGACTCATTCGGATCGGCTTCGATGATTTGCTCGCGGCTTTGAACGCACGCAATAGCCGTTGCTTGTTTGGCTACGGCGAATCTGATTCGGACAATCGCGCACATGAAGCCCTCATGCAGGCTCTGAAAAATCCATTGATGGACCGTGGGCGAATGCTGGCAGACGCAACGCACGTGCTGGTGCAGATAGCGGGCGGTCCCGGCATGACACTCTCCGAGGTCGAAATCCTGATGCAGGAACTCGGGCGTCACGTTAGCGATCAGACGCAAATTCTCTTTGGTGCAGCGGTGGACGCACGGCTGGGAGAGCGATTGAGCGTCACGATCATCAGCTCGCTCTCGGGAGAAGACGAAGCAGATTTATTGCAAGCGCCTCCCGCGGCGGACAATGCGTCTGCACCGTCTCCAGTTCGAGAACAATACGAAGCCGCAGCACCGGAACCTGAAATTCAACCGGAAGAATCGGCTGTCGAAGTTCAAACTGTCGAGGAAACAATCATATTGGAAGAACCTGCGGCAGCTGAAGCGGAATCCCCCGTCTCCAGCGAACCGACAGAGATACCGAGCCGCAACGGCGAGCCCGAGCACGCGACGATGACGCAGCAGGAGAAATCGGTGCCGTGGCCGGAGGAGAAAGAACCCGTTGAAAAGCCAGTGGCGCCGGCCAAGCAGGAAGTCCTGCAATTTGAACCCGTGACACGCGGTCGTTTTGAGAAAAGCGAACCGACAATCATTGAAGGCGAAGACCTCGACGTGCCCACTTATCTGCGGAAACGTGTCAAGGTGAAGTAACGTCGCTGTTAGCCGATGTCATCCCGCGCGAAGCGAAGCGCAGTCGAGGGATCCCGTGGAATTACGGAAGGGTTCCGCCACGGGATTCCTCGACGGCGCTCGGAATGACTGGATCTCACTTTTTCATCAACTCGAGCACGGCAGTCGTCATTCCGATAATGCCCGTGCGGATCGTTGGCTCGGGAACGGGTGCGAACTTACTTGAATGCAGCGTCGGCAATTCCTTCCCCTCTTTTTTGAACTGCGCGATTTTCGCTGGATCGACTGCGCCGAAGTGAAAATTGACCGCCGGAATGGAGTGGTCCGGCAGGCTGTATTCAGAAAAGTCTTCACCTCCCATCACGGGATCGATGATCTCGACATCTTGTTCGCCTAACGACTTTTTCCAAACAGCAACAAGCCGCTTCGTGAGTTCGGGATTGTTGTACATGGCAGGTGTTGCGAAATCTTTGGAAACCGTTACAACGGGAGCCAGGTCCGGCGGTATTCCAGCGGCTGCCGCGCAGCCTTTTGCGATCCGATCGATATCTGCAAGCACGCGCTCCCGCACATCAGATTTATATGTGCGCACCGTAAGCTGCATCTTCACCTCATCCGGAATAATATTGTGTTTGGTTCCGCCGTGAATTGATCCCACGGTGATAACAACCGGATCGAGAGGATTATTTTCACGGCTTACAATGGTCTGCCAGGCGTTGATGATTTCCGCCGCGAGGACGATCGGATCCCTTGTCTTGTGCGGATATGCACCGTGTCCGCCCACGCCTCGGACGGTGACATCGACTGAATCAACATTTGCGGACGCATATCCTACGGTCACGGCAATGTGGCCCGCTTGAACGTCGGCTTTGTCATGAAAACCGAGGGCGAAATCCGGTTTTCCGAATCGATCATAGAGTCCGTCCTTCAGTAACGCGCGTGCGCCGGCACCAATCTCCTCTGCTGGCTGCGCGACGAACACGATCGTGCCGTGCCATTGGTCTTTTAATTTTGCCAACGCGCGGGCGATGCCGATGAACGCCGCCACATGTATGTCATGTCCGCAAGCATGCATGACATGGACGTCCTTACCTTCGTCGTTCTTGGCGACGACCTTGCTGGCATATGGCAATCCAGTTTCTTCCTCCACTGGCAATGCATCCATGTCGGTGCGCACAAGCACTGTCGGCCCGTCTCCATTTTTCATCACGCCGACCACGCCATAACCCTTGAGCTTGGAGTTTTCGTATTTTCCGAGATGCTCTGTGACCTCGCAGCCCGCTGCGCGTAATTCTTTTGCCACTAACGCTGCCGTTCGCTCCTCTTGTCCAGATAACTCCGGGTGAGTGTGCATGTCTTTGTACATCCCCAGCAAAGAGGGAAGCTCAGCATCAGCAAGCGATTGCGGCGTTTGTTGCGCCACAATGAGAGGCGCTATCCACATCCACAGCAACAAAATCAACAACGAACGAATCTTCATTCCGGACTTATATCCACAGATTTCGCAGATTCCGCACATTATTTTGTCATCCCGAGCGGAGCGAAGCGTAGTCGAGGGAGCCCGTAGCGAAAGCGTTGCGTATCGCAGCGGGATTCCTCGACTTCGCTCGGAATGACAGCACGTTAATATCGATGGAATTTGAGAAAAACACGCTGCTCTTCGGTGCGGACCCGACGCCGCGGATTGTAGCTGTTGAGTTGGGCGAGAGCGGCACCGTGCGGGTACATCGGCGGGAGACTGATGGTTCGACCGTTACCGACGTCGAGCCATTTCATCCGTTTGTGTGGGCCGACTCAGACGTTGTCGACCTCGGTATAGAGACTGAGAAACTCCAGGGCAATCTGAAGTACGGATGGCTGATCACACTCGATAGCTGGAAGGAATTAATTGCGCTTCGCAACGGACTTAAGAACGCAGGCCGCGATTTCTTTGCGTTAACCGATCCGATTCAGCACTACCTCACCGCTACAGGCCGCACCTTATTCAAGGATTTGCCTTTCGAGGAGCTGAAACGCATGGAACTAGAAGTGCTCGCTGCAGCCGGGGGCGGTGACCCCGCCCACAACGATCACATCATGAGCATCGCGCTCGCGGACAAGAGTGGCTGGGAGGAATTGATCGTTGTCGATCCGAACAACACAGAAGAATCCGAGCGAAACGCGATCAGACGACTCACCGCACTCATCAAAGAACGCGATCCGGATGTAATCGAAGGCCACGATCTATTCCGCGTGCATCTGCCGCTGCTTGTCGCCCGCGCGAAGAAGCTGAAGACCAAGCTCGATTGGGGACGCAGTGGCGGCTTTCTTCGCTCCCGCCCGTCACGGCTGCAAATCGCGGAGAAGACGATCGATTATCCAAAGTTCACAATCGATGGCCGCCATTTCCTCGACACATTTTTGCTGGCGCACTTTTACGACGTCGGGATGCGCTCTCTCGCGGGATTCGAACGGACGGATGTGGCTCGACATTTCGACCTGTGCGATAGCGAACAGCTTTCTGGACTTACAGGGAAGGAATTGGAACGCGTATACTTTGACGATTCAGAATTGTTCCAGCGACGCGCGCTGTGCGGTGTTCGTGAAACGCGCGCATTGTCGGATCTGCTAAGTCCGAGCTACTTCATTCAGGCGCAAATTTTTCCTTATAATTACCAGGACGTGATCGTGCGCGGCAACGCCACACGTATCAATGCACTGTTCCTGCGCGAATATTTTCGGCAACGCCATTCCATTCCCGAATTGCCGCTGCCGCGCGCATTCGAAGGCGGTTACACCGACATCTTCTTCACCGGTGTGGCGCGCAACGTCTGGCATTGCGACGTTGCTTCGCTTTATCCGTCTATCATGTTGCAGTTCGACTGCTTCCCGGCGACGGATGAACTGCAAATTTTCCGGCATCTACTCACCGATCTCCGTACTTTCCGGCTCGAAGCCAAAGCAAGAATGCGGGCGGAAAGAGATCCCGGCAGACAACACCATCTTCAGGCGCTGCAAAACACGTTCAAGATTCTCCTCAACAGCTTCTACGGTTACCTTGGATTCGCGCAGGGACATTTCGCCGACTTCGACGCCGCCGCTCGTGTAACCCAGATCGGGCGCGATCTGTTGAAAAAGATGATCGACTGGCTTAACGCGCGGGGAGCGCATGTGATTGAGGTCGATACTGACGGAATTTATTTCGTGCCGCCCGACGAGATCGACATCGACAATTTGCAGAAAGATTTGGCCAAAGAATTGCCAGCCGGCATTGACGTTGAAATCGACGAACAGTTCGACGCGATGCTGAGTTATAAAGCAAAAAATTACGCGCTTCTCACAAAAGACGGCGACGTCATCATCAAAGGTGGCGCGCTGAAGTCCCGTGGACTCGAAAAATTCCAGCGCGTTTTTCTGGAGGAGATGATCAGGATGATCATGCAGTGCAAACCCGAAGCGATTGTCGATCTTCGGCACGACTTCGAACAAAAAATCCGTAATCGAGAATGGAAGATCGATATGCTGATGAAGAGCGACACGCTCCAGGATTCGCTCGACAAATATCGCGCTAAGATCGCAGGCTCAACGCGTAATCGCGCGGCGGCGTACGAACTCGCCCTGGCTAGTGGCCGCAACTACAGGCCGGGCGACCAGATCAGCTACTATATCAAGGCGACGCCGAAGAAGGTTCCTGCCTACGAAGCTGCCAAACTGGCGAGCGATTTCGATCCGCAAAACCGCGACGAAAACGTCGATTATTATGTGGCCAAGCTTGATGATCTTGTGAAAAAATTCACCGGTCTCAGCGGAGCGCCGTCAACTCCCAAGCAGGAAACGTTGGCGCTTTAGTTGCGAAACGGTTCGCTCGAAAAGGTAACGAGTTGGTAACCTTTGCGGGTTTGCTGAGAACTGCATTGCCTTCATGCTCTTGACGCATGATGGGTGAATCGCCTACAGCTCCGCGATTCTGCCTTGTGGCTCGCAGGGCTCGTCCCAGCAACGTCATGCGCGTTTCCCGACGGTGGCCCATCCATAGGTGAACCTATGGAAATTCTAGTCGTCGAAGATGAAGTTCGTCTGGCCCAGCATATCTCGCGCGCACTCACTGAAGCTGGCCATGAGCCCGTCATGGTCCACGACCGTGAAACCGCCTTGGGAAAGGCGGAGCTGAAGAGAATCTGGTCGAAAATGCAGTTAAATATAACATTCCTGGGGGCCGCATCCGGGTGGAAGCTCGAGCCGTCAATGGCGATGTGGAAATGACAATCGGCAACACAGGCGACGGTATCCCCAAAGGGCGCGCCGGCCTGCTATTCGAACGTTTTTACCGGGTGCGCGGCGGCGCACGTGTGCCAGGACATGGCCTGGGTCTGAGCATTGCGCGGGAGCTGGCTCGAGCGCATGGCGGCGACGTCGAGCTGGTCCATTCCGATGGGAGCTGGACAGAAATGCGGATGCGCCTTCCTCAGGTTGCCTAACAAGTGGCCTCGAGGAGCGTTGCGCGAGCTGCTCACGTCACTTTAGATATAAGAGACGGCGTGAGCGCAATCGCCTGCGACGTCGACCAGATTTTCACTTGAAACCAATGCAGTCGTGTCGCATTCAAGACGCATGAAACGAATGCGACTTCTATCTGTAGGTGGCGTTGCTCTCGCTCTGCTTTGGACAGCACATCCACTTTGTTACTCAGCTGAAACTGAACACGCCGACATCAAATCGGAAATAACAAAGCAGCACGATGAGGCGGTGAAGCGATTGCAGGATTGGATCGCGCAGGTTTCGATCGCGGCTGAGGACCGTGGCTATCCGGAGGGCGCGGAGTACATGGCGAAGCTCGCGCGCGACGCGGGATTTCAAAACGCGGTCGTAATCAAAACAGATGGCAAGCCCGGTGTGTTCGGCACGCTCGACGCCGGTGCGCCGAAAACGGTCGGGTTGTACTTCATGTACGATGTGAAACAGTTTGATCCATCCGAATGGTCATCACCGCCGACCGAAGCGCGAATCGTGGACAAACCGCCACTTGGAAAGGTGATAATCGGTCGTGGCGCGGTGAACCAGAAAGGACCGGAAGCAGCTTTTCTCGCTGCTCTGCACGCGATTCGCGGCGCGGGAAAAAAAATGCCGGTAAACCTGGTGTTGGTGGCCGAAGGCGAAGAGGAGATCGGTTCGCCGCACATTCCACAACTCGTCAGGCGACCCGAAGTGCTCGACGCGCTAAAGAACTGTGTCGGGGTATTCATGCCATTTGCGGCGCAGGACTTGGACGGAATCGTCACGGTGAACCTGGGTTCTAAAGGCGTTATCGAACTCGAGTTGGTTTCAAGCGGCGAAAAGTGGGGACGCGGTCCGGCAAAGGACATTCACTCCTCGCTCAAGGCGATGGTGGACAGCCCCGCATGGCATTTGATCAAAGGGCTGAACACACTCGTGTCCGACGACGGTAACGTGATTATGATCGACGACTATCCAAAGCCGCTTCCGCTGAGTGCGGAAGAAAAAGCGATGATCGAAAACGTGTCGAAAGCACGTAGTGAAGCCTTGGCGAAAAAACTATTCACCGTCCAACATTGGATCAACGATCTGCCTTGGGAGCAGGCAAACGAACGGCTCGAATCGCAACCGACTGTAAACATCGAAGGACTCGTTGGCGGCTACACCGGTCCCGGCGGCAAAACGGTTCTTCCGCATCGCGCGGTCGCGAAAATCGACATGCGACTCGTGCCTGATATGAAGGCGGGGGACGCGCTTGCCGCGTTGAGGGCCCACCTGGCGAAGCGCGGCTTCGGCGACATCGAAGTGAACATGACCGGTGGGTACGATCCCACAGCCACATCCAAAGATTCGGCATTGATCCAAGCGCAGTTAGCAACCTACAAAAAGTTCGGAATCGACGCGTTGCTCTGGCCGCGCAATGCCGGCTCGTATCCCGGTTACGTCTTCACTGGCGAACCGCTGAAGCTCGCGGCCGGACATTTCGGACTTGGCCACGGCAGCGGCGCACATGCGCCGGACGAATATTACGTCATCGAATCCACGAACCCGAAAATTCAAGACTTCGACGGGGCAACGATGTCGTTTGTTGAATACCTGTACGAATTAGCCAAGTAACAATGGGTGACAAATTGCCAGCTATTGTTCGTCCAGAAGAAGGCCGGGTGCTGCACGCCTTTGGGCAGGAAGTCACGATTCTCCTCGACGGTGAGCGCACCAACGGAAGACTGACGGCATGGATAAATGTGAATCCACCCGGTGATGGGCCGCCGCCGCATTACCATTCCACCGAAGATGAGACGTTCTACGTGCTGGACGGCCGCGCCGCATTTCTAGTGAACGATGAGTGGCACGAACTCGGCCCGGGTGGGTCAGCATTCATGCCGCACGGTTCCATTCACACGTTCAAAAACGTTGGCGATCAACCGTTGCGGATGTTGATTATGACCGTCCCTTCCGGTTTCGAAAAATTCTTTTGCCGCTGTCACGACGAATTTGCGAAGCCTGGTGGCCCAGACATGTCACGCGTAGATCAGATCAGCAAAGAACACGGAATCCATTTTCTTCAAGGCTAACAGGATTCCGAAGCGATTGAATCAGCAAGCCATGGCTGTGGATTGTCTCGTTGAATCCCGTAGATCGAAAGGCCTCTTGGATCGGCGCTGCTGGCAACAATAACATCAATCATCTTACCAAATTGTTCCGTGTGCCAGTGTCTGCGTACTTCCCACCATTGTTGCACGCCGGGACAAGCCACCAAATCGCTCATTGTTCTTTCGACCTTTCGCCATGCGGATTCGGTAAGGATACCGTCGCGGTGCGCAAAATACATTGCTTCGAAGTAGTTGACGAACCTGTTAAAGAACGCGCTAAATCTTAGCTTTGATACCGGATCGAGGTCGGTGAACGATTGCGCCCCGCGCAGATAAATCTCACTCAGTTCAGCGCTGTCGTGCAAAGCGTTGGTCATATCGCCCCACTGCACGGTCAGCGCGTTGACCGCCGAAACGCGCCGTTCCCTCGTTTGCGACCTGATTTGAATAGCAAGATAAATTATTGACGGGATGCCCACCAGCACAGCCGCCAGCTGGCCAATCGCGCCTAGCATTTGCCAGTTCATATGAATTTTCAGGATTCTGCGTGCAAATCATGAAGAAATTTGAGCATACGCAGCAAAGAAAACAAACGCGTTCGAAACGATTCCTTCACCTGAACCGTGACCGTCACTGTTGCAGCGCCAAAGACGATGAGCCGAAGCTGGTTTGGCGTTCAGTCAGCGTGGCAGTTGG
The DNA here is from genome assembly GCA_036002955.1 of Candidatus Udaeobacter sp. Classification (GTDB taxonomy): domain Bacteria; phylum Verrucomicrobiota; class Verrucomicrobiia; order Chthoniobacterales; family UBA10450; genus Udaeobacter. The sequence continues at coordinate 9,398 of DASYSX010000026.1, forward strand.
CCGGAAAGGCCAGACGTTCCCAACCTACAGCAGCTTCGCCTCCAAATTAATTTGGGTGCCTGCTAAAGCGATCGAGACCGGACAGTTCTTTTTCGTCAGCTCGGCTTGTTCGCGGAATTTTGCTTCGTCAATGGAAGGCACCTCCGCTTCAGTCTTTAGATCAATTGTCGTGATCTTTGGACCACCGTCGACCATTTCCAGTTTCACGATTGCGGTCGTGCTGATTCGTTTCGCTGGATAACCCGCCTTTTCCAGATTTGCCGAGAACGCCATTGAGTAACAGCCTGCCTCGGCAGCGCCAATGAGTTCCTCCGGATTGGTTCCCTTCCCTTCTTCAAAGCGCGATGAAAAGGAATAAGGGCCTTCGAATACGCCGCTGCCGAGCTTCATTGTTCCCCTGCCCTGCTTCAGTGTGCCTTCCCATACTGCCGATCCAGTTCGTGTTGCCATTGTTTTATCTCCCTTTAATTGCTGTTGATTATGACTCTGCTCGCGCGCGCGCGAGTTGCAAGGAACGCGGGCCAGTCCGCCGCTCGGGCGATCTGGAGATCGTCCTCCCTGATGTGTGACTCAGGCAGCTTCTGGCGCGGCTGTGGTCGGCAAGCTTTGTTCGCGTTTTTCCTCGGCCAGCGCGCGTTGTTTGCGCCCTAGCCAGATGCTAAGAACGCACCAGATTGCTCCCAGCGGAACCGCGACCCACGAAATACCGGAGAGCCCCAGGCCTAACCACCGCATTAACGGATAGGACCACGCACCGATTTGGTCGCCCAGCCGGTAGCCGAACGTGTCGATCAAACTCTTCGCTTTGTATTTGTCTTCTCGCCGCAAGACCGTGAAGAGAACTTCGCGCGCCGGTCGAAGCAGGGCGAAGCCTGCGGCCCGCCGCAAAATTTGAAACGTCGCAAGGACCGTGAGAATAGGCGCAAAACCAATCGCGGCAAACCCGATCGCGCTCAAGAGTGGCATGAGCACCAGTGTGACTCCAACTCCAAACCACTTCATTAGACGGCCAGTGAGGAGAACCTGAATCAGCACGGTGATCGTGTTCACCGCGATATCGATGTTCGCCAGGAACGACGTGCGCGCTGCCCGATCGTGCAGTTGATGTCCCGCAAGATCAGATTGTTGAAAATATGCCCACGTGTTCGTGAGCGTGTAGATCATCAGAAAGACGGCGAGAGCAAGTAAGTAGGGAGATCGAGCGATATGCGTCGCGCCCTCCCAGAATTTGCCGCCGATTGGTTGCTCCTCGCTGCGGTTCTCTGCTGTAGCGAAGGATGTTGTCGTGCCGGGGAAGCTGTCAGCTTCCCCTACGGGCCGAAAATTGGTGGGAAATCGGCGCACGCATTGAGCCGCAATCTCTAACATGACTCCTGTGATGAGAAGGAAGAGTCCGGTGCTCAGTTTTCCAGCCAGCGAGCTTGTGACCAAACCTCCAACAATTCCGCCAATCGATCCGCCGACAGCAATAAATCCGAAAAGCCGTTTGGCTTGATCCGGCGTGAAAACGTCAGCCATGAACGACCAAAACATTGTTGTGGCGAAAAGGTTGAAGACGCTTACCCAGATGAAAAATATGGGGGCAAGGATCGTGCGCTCCTGCGCGGCTGGCATCCAGCGCATTAGGAGGAAGAAGACAAAAAGATTCGCGATGGCGAAACGGTACGCGATTGGAATAAAACGCCGCCGCGACATGCGCGCGACGATGGTGGCATACAGCGCGTTAGCGATCAGCATCCCGGTGAGCGTTCCGGTGTACATCCACGGTAGATTTTCAACACCGCGGTCGGCGCCGATTTCATCGCGGATTGGGCGGATGACGTAATACCCGCCGAGAACGACAAAGTTGAAAACGAACGCCAGGAGTAACGCGTGGAGTTCGTTAGGCTTTACGTCAACGATTTTCGCGAAAAGGTTTCTCATATGGCAGGGACGCCGCGCTGCGGCGTCCCGGACATCGCAGCGCGATATCCCTACCCTTTTTTCTTTTTCCACGCGGCAAGCACTTCCGCTTCGCGCTCTGCCGAGAGACCAGCTTTCGGATGCGCCTGTCGCTCGCGCGGAAGCGCCTTGAACCAGGCGAGCGTATCGCGTGCGGTGACGTCGAGCGGCCGAAACGTCAGGCCCTTGCTCAACGCACGGCTAATGTTCGTTCGCGCAACCGCATCATCTTTCCCGGTCCAAACCGGCATGTCCGACCAGGGCTGCACTTTCTGCTCAGTCAGAAATTCTTCGTTTACCCAAGTAAACTTCGCGTCCGACTTCAGGGCGCCCTTAATTCCATCGAGCATCGCGCCGGTGCCAAGGGTTTTGGCAGGGCCGGTCGCGTTGTAAATTCCTGTCTCACGATTCTCGGCCATGCGAATCGTCCATTCAGCAAGATCACGCGCATCGATGAACTGCACGGGATCGTTTGGCTTTCCAGGCGCCAGCACATCTCCAGCTCGATCAATACGCACAGGCCAATACGTAAACCGGTCGCTCTCGTCGCGCGGGCCGACGATAAGTCCGGGGCGAATAACCAAAGTTTTCCCCGGAAACCATTTCTCAGCTTCGCGTTCCGAGAGCGCCTTTAGCGGTCCGTAAGTTTTGAATCCGGATGCGCGCACCGCTTCAATCGTCTCCTTGTACGGATCTGCACCTTCATATTTCTCTGTGGGCGCATTCTCGTCAGCGCCCTGTTTCGCCTCCCCGTAAACGGAGATAGTCGAAATGAAGACGTAGCGATCAACGTTTCCTTTGAGTACCTGCGCGGCGTCACGCACCCACGCCGGAAGCGTCGTCGGATTATCGATCACCACATCCCATTGCCGGTTTTTCAGCGCGTCGAGGTTACCGTTACGATCACCAACAAGCTGCTCGACTTCAGCCGGCAATTCGCCGGGATGCGTCTTGCCACGGTTAAATGTGGTGACCTTATGTCCGCGACTGAGCGCATATTTCACCTGATATGGGCCAGTGAATCCGGTGCCGCCGAGTATGAGTATGCGCATCGGTGTCGGCATCTTCTCTGCAAATAAAGCTGTCGCAGTTAATCGCGAGGCAAGTGCACTTGCGGTGGATAATTTTATGAAACGACGGCGATCCATAGAGGCATATAGCGCCTGTAGGGCATCTCTGCCAGATGCCATTGGCGTTTCACAGAAACGCCCTACAATGGAGTTCGTGACGCGACGCGAGGCTGGGAAAATGATTGGCACTGCTGCGGCGGGTTTAATGTTGCCAACTGATCCATCGCGAGGCCAGGCGAGCAGCGAATCATCAGCGATGCTGACACGCATCATTCCTTCCTCTGGCGAGAAACTACCGGCCATCGGCCTCGGAACGTGGAAGGCTTTCGATGTCGATCTTACCGCAGATATCCGAAGGCAGCTCACAGACGTTCTGTCGCTGTTTGTGAAGCTTGGCGGCCGTCTAATTGATTCCTCGCCAATGTACGGCCGCGCGGAGGAGGTGATCGGCGATCTTACTTCGGCGCCTGGCTTTCGCGAGAAGCTGTTTTTTGCAACCAAAGTTTGGACGCGCGGCAAAGAGAGTGGAATTCGGTCAATGGAACGTTCCATGTCGCTTTTGCACACGAAGCGAATCGATCTGATGCAGGTGCATAATCTCGTCGACGTGAACACACAACTCGCAACGCTGCACGAATGGAAACAGCAAGGCCGCATTCGCTACACCGGAATCACGCATTACGAGTCGGGAGCCTTGAGCGAAGTCGAAAAACTAATGCGGAGCCAGAAGTTCGATTTCCTCCAGATCAATTATTCGCTGATGGAACCCGAAGCCGAGCGCATTCTGCCTTTGGCGCAGGAGCGCGGCGTCGCCGTGATCGCGAATCGACCATTCGGATCCGGTGATCTATTCGGCAAAGTGCGTTCGAAACCGCTGCCGGGTTGGGCGGCGGAATTTGATTGCCGCTCGTGGGCGCAATTCTTTTTGAAATGGATTGTGGCAAATCCCGCCATCACGTGTGCGATCCCCGCGACGGATAAACCGAGTCATCTCGAAGATAATATGCAGAGCGGAATTGGACGGTTGCCCGATGCGAAATTGCGTCGCCGGATGGCGGAATTGGTCTCATCTTTTTAGGTCTCCGACGACCCTCGTACATCCCGAGTAAGTCAAATTAAAAATTTCCTCCTTGTTAGGAAAAATTGGTTGCCAGGATGGCTGCCATGCTGGATAGAAGGCGCGCTTTATGCCAAAACTTCTCACCCTCACGTTTGTTATCATGGGATCCGCCGCAATTTGCCCGCATCCCGCAATGGCGATGCGCTTCTCGGCGCCGACCCCCAAATTCAATTACACCGATGCCTCAGGCAAAAAACAATCGGTCGATGTTGTGGACCAGTATTATCCGAAGAGGATCGTCCAGCCGATTGCCAAGGCAGATGCCCAGATTGATCCGAAATTACGCCGGGCTGCTACCATCGCTGAGGAGCGCGCACGTGCGCATTCGCTGCGCAAGTGCTGGTGTTTTGTAAAGGAAGCGCTGGTTGCTGCGGGCGTAGTGAAATCGCGGCCGCAAACCCCCCTTGCGAAACAAGCGGGCCAGGAGCTCGTGAACAATTACGGATTCAAAAAACTGCCGGTCTCAAATCCGTACGAGGCGCCTGTAGGATCTGTGTTGGTCTACGGCGCTAAGCGCGCGGCCGGTCATGTGGAGATCCGGACCGAGACTGGATTTGTTAGTGATTTTCGCTCCAAGATCCCATCGCGCCGTCCGCTGATTGGCGTGTTCGCGAAGAGTTAATTTAAAGACCACGCCTGCGGCGGCTGACATCGTCTTCGGAGAAGCCGATCCACCTAAACAAAGGTGGAACGCGTTGTTCTCAATGCCGTTGCACGCGCGGCTTTGCCGCCTGACTGTTCCGGCCGTGAGCATCCGCATCGCCATGTGGTCTGGTCCGCGAAATATTTCGACGGCCATGATGCGCTCGTGGGGCAATCGAGACGACACGGTCGTTATCGATGAGCCGTTTTACGCCTATTACCTCAAAGTGACGGGTATAGAACATCCCGGCGCGAACGAAGTAATCGCGACGGGCGAAATCGATTGGCGTAAAGTCGTTGCGCATCTCACCGGGCAGATTACGAACGGCAAGCACATTTTTTTTCAGAAACAGATGACACACCATCTGTTGCCCGAAATAGATCGCGAATGGCTGGGAACTGTAACTAATTGTTTTCTAATTCGCGACCCGCGCGAAGTGATCTGTTCCTACATTAAAAAGCGAGAAGACCCTGCGCTCGAGGATTTGGGTTTCGTGCAGCAGGCGGAAATCTTTGATTTCGTCCGAACACGTTCGACTACCGTTCCGCCCGTTGTTGATGCCAGGGACGTGCTACAAAATCCGGAGGGAATGCTACGACTGCTTTGCGAAGCGGTCGGCGTCGGGTTTAGCAAGTCAATGCTTTCGTGGCCATCAGGCTTGCGTGCCACCGACGGCATCTGGGCCAGGCATTGGTACGGCGAAGTGGCGAAATCCACTTCATTTCAACCGTATCATCGGACACCAAGCGAAGTTCCGGCGCGATTGCGTGAGATCCATCAGCGATGCTGTGAATGCTATCAGCAGCTTTACGAATACCGGCTCCATTGAAGATCTCAACAAAGAGTCGATGGGACGTCATGGAAAATGCAGGGTTTTTCTTCGTGTCCGTAGTGGACGTTGTGTGAGGTAATTCAGATGCTTCAAAAATTCGACGAGCGAAACCGCAACCTGATCGTAAATATCAACGGAGACTTGCTCCACCGCGATAAGGCAGGAATCAGTCCGTTCGACTCGGCGGTGCAGGGCGGCGACGCGGTCTGGGAAGGACTGCGGCTTTACAACGGCCGGATTTTCAAGTTACACGAACACCTCGATCGCCTCGAGCGTTCAGCCCGCGCACTTTCGTTCGAGGAAATTCCGCCACGAGAAAAAATCATCGACGAAATCAAACGCACGCTTGTTGCAAATAAAATGCTCGACGGCGCGCATATTCGGCTCACGCTGACACGCGGAATTAAGATCACTTCGGGCATGGATCCGCGACTCAATAAAAGTGGACCGACGTTGATCGTGCTCGCTGAATACAAGCCGCCTGTTTATGTGAAAACGGGACTGAGTTTAATCACGAGCAAGGTCCGCCGCCCGCCGCCGGATGTGCTCGATGCGAGGATTCATCATGCAAACCTGCTGAACTCGATCCTGGCAAAGATCGAAGCGAACAATGCCGGCGCCGATGACGCACTTATGCTCGACACGCGCGGATTCGTCGCGGAAACAAACGCGACGCACGTCTTTATTGTGCGTAACTCGGATGAATCGCGACAAAGCGGCGACGTGCTAACAGGGCGGGTCGTGGCCTGCCCCGAGGGGATAACGCGCGCGACTGTGATCGAGATTTGCGCTGCCGAAAATATTCCTTGCGTCGAGACTGATTTGTCACTCGTCGATGTGTATCGTGCGCATGAGATGTTTTGCACAGGGACAATGGGCGAACTAGCCGCCGTGATTAAGGTAGATGATCGTCAAATCGGCGACGGAAGAAGTGGACCGATGACCAAGCGCCTGAGCGATCTTTATGCGAAACGGACTGCAGCGGAAGGCGTGCAGGTCGTCGATCTGTGACGATCTCAGTTTTTACTAAAGCTGTTGTGCGGGCTTAATAACGCCCGTCAGGACCGCGACGGGAATCGATGTGTAGCCAATGAAAAGGAGCCACGCGAAGATTCGGCCGCCCGACGCGAGACGCGGCGTCAGTTTCTTGTCATTAAATCCAAGAGATTGAAAGAAGCTCGACGATCCGTGGCTGAGATGAAGCGCGAGCAAGAAGAGGCCAAGAAGGTAAAACCCGGAGACGTAATAACTTTGGAATCCGTACACCATCATTGAGTAAACATCGTAGTGGCCGAGCGGATCCGCCTTGAGCAAACCAAAACGAGGATCGGTGACACGCACTGTGAAATGCGCAATGTGGTAAACGATAAACGCGAGGACGATCAATCCACTCATTACCATGTGTCGCGAGGCGAGCGTTGCTTTCACATAGTCCCGCTCGACGTATGCCTGCGGTCGCGCACGTCGGTTTTCGATCGCAAGTTGAATAGTCACGTAAATATGGACGACGACAGCCACCAGCAGGAACAAACGGATTACCCAAAGCAAAGGCCCCAGATCGCGCAGGTGCTGCGCGTAACCGTTGACCCAATCAGGGCCCAGAAAAATCTGCAAATTGCCTAGCAGATGTCCGATAACGAAAAGGATCAAAATGATGCCGGTGACAGCCACGATCATTTTTTTTCCGACCGACGAGCGATAAAAAGCTGCCAAGATATTCACGTTAGGAGTCGGCGCCGGTTGAGCGGCGTGTGTTTGAGATTATGGATGCGGCTTGGAGCGTCAAGAGTAGCGCCCGGTTCCCTTAATTTGCGGTCCCACGAACTGCTCGCAGAGTCGCCGCAGCGACCCCCAATCGTGCTACGGGCGACTCAAAGTCATCTTTCACTTCGCTGCGATCAAGCATATAATTGCGGGCCTCATGGCGAACAGCGAAGAATCGCAGATGATCTCTCAGAGGCTCCTTCAGTTTCAGGAGCGCTCAAAAGGCTTCGGCAAGCCCGCCAGTACTGCTCGCCGCCGCGGCGCGGCCAGTCTATGGTCGCATTTCCTCGGCCAAGAATGGTCGTCGGCACTGCTGTATCTCTTCCTGGATGTAGTGAGCTGGCTCGCAATCTATCGAGTGGCAGGTTGGTTTAGGTTCGATGCGTTCTATGCCACACCGTTTCAGTTCTTCATCGTTAACATCATTCAACTCGGCGTAATCGTTGCGGCGCTTTACTTTGTCGGCGGCTACGATCGTAACATCGAGAAGCTGACCCTGGGCTATGCCGCCGAACACATTCTGGCCATCATCGCAGCGGCGGTGGTCAGTGCAATGCTGATCTATTCCGCCGCGACCTTCGATCAGACAATGAAGCCTAGTCGAGGTGTGCTGCTTTTGAGCTTCGCGATTTTCCTGCCAGTCTCGCTGGCTTACCGCCGATTGATCAGACAATATGTCGTTGCCAGCAGCGCTGGACGGTCGTTTCTCGTCATCGGAGGCGGCACGACCGCCGCTCGTTTTTACGAGGCGTACAAAAACTCATCAAACGGGCAAAAGCTCGAGTTCGTAGATGTTACTGAGGACCGGGTCGGCCAGCCAATTGCTGGCCAAGGAACCCCGATTGTGCAAGGGAATCTCGCAGCGAAGTTAGATAATCTCGGCAAGCGTTATAGCGGGATCATTCTCGCTGCTAAAGCGAGTTCACTCGGCACGGAATTGCTGGAGCGCCTGGTGCATGCGCAGTTTCAGGAGACGCGCGTTTACACGCTCGAATCCTTCTACGAAACTCAATGGCGTTATCTGCCACTAGGCATCATCGATCCCTTTTGGCCGCTCCAGAGTGGTTTTCAGCTGGCTCGCACTTCTCCCTACCATTATCTCAAACGGCTTTTCGATGTCGTTGCCTCGTCAGTAGCACTGATAGTTTGCGCTCCGCTCTTTGTGCTTGTTCCTCTGTTAATCCGGATGCTGGACGGTAGTCCGGTTTTTTTTCGTCAGGAACGAGTTGGTCGTGACGGCAGGCGATTCATTCTTTTTAAATTCCGAACAATGCGACACTCCGAAGACGCGGACGAGGATATTTACACGCGAAAAGATGATCGTCGTGTGACGACTGCGGGGCGATGGCTGCGGAAACTTCGACTCGATGAGTTGCCGCAGCTTTGGAACGCGCTCAAAGGAGACATCAGCCTCATTGGTCCACGACCGGAGTGGAGCAAGTGCGCCGAACGCTATGAGCAAACAATCCCATTTTATCATTTTCGGCACCTGGTTAAGCCAGGCATCACCGGATGGGCGCAAGTGAATTACCCGTACGGCGAGAGTGACGAGGACGCGGTCGAGAAGTTAAAATATGACCTCTACTACATCCGCCACTATTCCCTGAAGCTTGACGCCATGATCGTACTGAAAACGTTATACACGATGCTGTTTGGCAAGGGACGATGATGCGATGGAGCCCGGTTGCCAAAGTCAGAGATCAGATTGTGTGACGTCTAACATGTGATTTCTCACATCGTCCGCAGCGCATCACGCTGGATTTTTTTCGGCGCCCTCGTCTACGCACCGTGGGCGTACGGCGGCACAACATCCGAAAGCATCCAAATAACGAATTGGGTATTGCTGGGTGCACTCGTTTTCTGGGCTATCGAGTTGCTTCTGAGCAAGCGAATGCCGCAATTCCCACGGCTTCTGTTGTTCTTAACGGTGGCTTTGATCTGCGTGGGCGCTTGGATGGTTTTTAACGCGAGGTCAGTCTACGATGCGGACTTTGCTGTTTTTGTGCCGCTAGACAATTTCGCGCCCGGCGTGACCGGCTCCGTTGATTACCCGATCAGTGCTGCGTGGATGATCAGAGGCGCTTTGCTCATTGGGATAATCTTGTTTGTCGCAGATCTTTCTCAAAGCAGCCGATGGTTGCTTCGCTTGTGGTACGTGATCGGCCTGGCTGGCGGTTCGATAGCGCTTCTCGGTTTACTCCAGAAAGCCACCGGTGCGGATATGATCTTTTGGCGACCCCAGACACCGTGGCCGCTTCGAATCAACACGTTTTTTGCGACGTATTATTATCACGGAAATGCTGGTGCATTTTTAAACCTAATATGGCCATTGAGTTTCGGACTAGTTATCCGGAGCTTCGCCAGGGAATCCCATCCGTGGATGCGCGCGATGTGGACGAGCGTCTTTCTCATAACCATGGCCGCGGTGCTGGCGAATACGTCGCGCATGGCTCAACTTGTTGCGCTCCTGTTGCTGGTTGCGATTTGCGTGCAATTTGGACCAACGCTTCTCCGCAAACTATCGGGTGGGAAAGGGGTCGCTGTGGTAGGAGCGCTTGCGATTGGTTTAGCGCTCATTGCGTTTGCGCAGGCCAGTCATTTCGAACAGGCTCTTAAGCGCTGGCGGTCGGAGACTGAGCACATTCCCAATGATGCTCGCTGGCAGGTTTCGCGCGTAGCCGTACGTGCGTTGCCGCACGCCGGATTATTCGGGTTTGGGCCAGGGACATTTCGCGTTGTGTTTCCAACATACAATCGCACTGGGAGCGATCAGGTGCTCGGCACATGGAGATTTCTACACGAAGATTATCTGCAGACCCTGTTGGAATGGGGCTGGGTCGGGGGAATTCTTTGGGCGCTGCTGTTCTTCGGAGGAATCACAGTCGGTATTCGCAGTTACAAAGAGCACGCAAGTCGTGAGTGGACGCCGCGGAGACGCGTGCTACAGCCGTTAGTCATCACAGCGCTCATAGGAGTGGCGCTGAACGCGCTGGTCGATTTCCCAGCTCAGATAGAATCTATCCAGCTGTATGTAGCAACGTATCTGGGTCTTTGCTGGGGAAGCAGATCGTGGCACGAAAGGTTCAGGTAGCAGCAAAGATCAAACCGTGTTAACTGCGGTCACTCTTCGACCAATCATCGGGCTGATGACGGCTCAGCTACGCTCCGTTACCTTCGTGCTTCGGCTTGGATCTACCACTGTAGCTGTAGGTGCGAGAATAAGCTCCCTCGTCTTTGCCATAACCAGGCGAAGCGTAATAGTAATAATAGCCGACTCCTCGACCCCGCCGCAATCGATTCAAGACCAGACCAGCCGGGCGAATTCCTGACTTTGCCAGCAAAGTAATCGCGCGGTGGACTGCTGTCCGCGGCGTTTTTGCCGCGCGAACCACAATGCAGACAGTTTGGACATATGGCATTATGAGGAGAGTGTCACTGACTGCGAGGATCGGTGCACTATCGATCACGACGCGATCAAACAGCGTTGCGGCCTTGGCAATCAGCTGGCCGAAAAACGGGCCGGCGAGAATCTCTGCAGGATTGGGCGCGCGTCGTCCACCTGTGAGGACAAACAATTGGCCTCCGGTCGCGGCGAGAATATTTTCCGTCACCTCAATGCCCTCATCGACGAGCTGGATTTCTCCGGCGGGAATCTGGCGCGCTGCCGAGGCTATATCTGCTTCACCCACCAGGCAATCTGTCACTCCCGGCGCGTTGTCTTCTTCGGAATTATTTCGCGCATTCGGGAACCGGAAAATCTTGTGCATGTTTGGCCGGCGGAGATCGCCGTCGATGAGGAGCACGCGATAACCCTGCTGGGCCAACGCAAGTGAATAATTAGCGCTGGTGAAACTTTTGCCTTCATTGGGCACAGCACTGGTGAAAAGTGATACTTTTCGCTCGGCTTCAGGACCGAGGAGAGAAAGTGCGGCGCGCAAATTGCGGAACGCTTCGGCTGCAGGACTTTGGGGAGTTTGTACCACGACGCGATAGTTTGAAGTTCCGACAGCTTTCTTTCGCCGTTTCAGTCGGCTAACGGGCCCTTCATCGGTGTCTGGAACAGCTGCAAAAACAGGCAGACCCAGCGTGCTCTCTGCCTGGTCCACAGTTTTAATAGAACGATCCAGTGCGTCGATCCCAAAAACCAGAGCCAAACCGACAGCGAGGCCGCCAAGCAGGCCCAGCAAGATTGTTTTCGCGGGCCGGGGACTAACAGGAGAGTTCGGAAGCGGGGAATGCTCAATCACACTGACCGCATTTGCCTTGACGTCTTTTGCCAGATTTGTGTCTTTTATCTGGCGAAGAACGCTTTCGTACAACGCACGATCGGTTTCGGCTTGCCGCGCCAATTCCTGATACCCGATCGCCGTGCGGTTGAGGTTTACTGCGACGCCCTGCTGGGCTTGCAAAGCTTGTTGCAAGCTGGCTTCTGTCGCTTTCGTTTGCTCGAGGGTATTGCGCAGAATCGGACGTTGCGCCAAGACCGCTTGACGAAGCTTTTCTTTCGCTTCGGCTAACGACGCCTTAGCCGCCATCATTCTGGGGTGCTTCTCCTTGTATCGTAAAGCGAGGGTGGTGATCGCCGCTTCAATCTGTATAATATTGCTGCGCGCGGCAGACACCATTGGGGCAGCAGAGATACTCGGAACCGCGAGTAATGCGTCGATGTTATTGCCAAGCTGATCGACTTGCTGGAGTTGCCCTTCGAGACGAATCTCATCGGCTCTCGCGGCGCTCAATTTGGTGTTTATGTCTTGAAGGTTGTCTTCTACCAAGCCGCCCCGAGATCCGCCACCCCCCTGTGAACCCGTCGCAGCTGTGCCGCCCCCGAGTTGGAGAGCATCTGGGTTTTTCGCCTTGTATTCGGCGACGGCCGCCTCACTTTTTTGAAGATTCCTCTTCAATCGCTCTTCTTCTTCCAACAAATAACGCAATGCGTCCTCGCTCGAGGACGCGCGGCGCTCGATTGAGTTGCGGATGTACTCTCGACCGACTGCTTCGACGAGACGCTGTGCCATGGCCGGATCACCGTGGGTCACGTACAAATCGATCAAACGCGTGCCGCGGCGGATTGCCGGATGCACCATGCCACCCATTGCTCGACCCAATCCATCTTCGAGCGGGGTAAACGGCGTGATGCCACTGGCGTTCTGAGTCTTATTGGCAGCCGGGGACGGCTCCGTGCGTTCGGTCGCGCTGGAACTCTTATTGGCGACGACACTTTGGCCGAGAAGAGCGCGTCCACCGTCCTGCGCCAAACCTTCGGAGCGCACGACTCGTGCAAGAAGTGTTGGATTAGTGAGATTTTGTTCGATCGTTCGCAGCGCTTCCCCGCTGGCGAGAAACATCGATCGCGTCCGCGTCGCATAATCCGTGGTTGGAACGAAACTCGGCTCCTCAAATTCCACGTCCAACACCGTGTGGGCTTGATAAAGCTTCGGCGTCCGCGCGAGGTTACCCAGCGCCAGGAAAAGGCCAGCCAGAACGCAAATCACGACGATCCAAATACGTTCTACGAAAGAATGCCAATAACGGCGAAAATCGAATGTGTGTGGCCCATCAGCGTACTCCGCTGTCAAAGGCACGCTTGGTGTATCGGAATTGGGTGCAACGGTCGCTCCCCTCAGAGATTGGACAGGGTCAATCACGGCAGAATATTGGCTGCAATCTTACACCAAGAAGTGCGTCCGCAAAGGCGACAGCAAAAAATTGCGGCTAAAAAATACTTTCGCCGACGTTGATGGTATCACCCGGCTTGACAAGAAAGCCTCCGCCCTTTCCCTTGGTGAAACGCTTCGCATTAACCTTGAAAATCTGGTCGCCGCTGGCGCTCTGTCGTCGCACGGTTATTCTTTCCGGCGAGGCAATGCGCGTATATCCTCCAGCCAACGCGATCGCCTCTAGTAGATCGATACCTTCCTGCGTGCCCTCAGGCATTTCCATGCTGCCGGGGTGATTTACCTGACCCAAAATCGAAAAGCGCTTTCTTGCGTAACTCAGAAGCGTGACGTTGATCTTCGGATTGACCAGATAATCGCGGCTGTATAGTTCTGTGAGTTTTGAAACTGCCTGCGTCAGAGTCAGTCCTGCCAAATGGATCGAACCCAGCAATGGCAGGCTCAAGTTACCCTCGGGATTCAACCGTCCGTTCGTGCGCAGATCGTCTTCACCAAAAACCTCGATCGTCACCTGGTCGGTAGGACTCAGAACGTAACCCGCTGGTGCGCTCACTCCGCCGGTTGATGGGGACCCCGATCCAGCCGCTCGCGATGCAGAGGCAGCGGCAGCCTGCGACGAGGCTGTCCCTGGCATGGTTTGCGCCAATATGAAGCCTGGCAGCAACAACGCGAGCGCCACCGCCAACCACCCCTCTGTCCCAACTTGCAAACGATTCAAACTCGTTTTAGAACCTGACCGTCGCCCGGACGCCGACTTGATTGTCCTCCCAACTGAAGAAATCGTCGTTGCTGATGTCCTCACGGTGCAGGTAATATACGCCGGCGCTCAGCCACCTGGTGATTGCCACATCAACCGACGGTTCGATAAACCAGTAGTCTTCATCCCGAGTTGCAATGACGTCCCGGTCAGTGGTGAAGTAATTCGAGTGTTCGTAGCCGGCACCCACTCCCAAATAAACACGATTGAATAAACGCTGCTGAAACCGGGCCGCAACGTATGTGGCCCCAAAATCTTGATTAGAAACGTAACCGGAAGGATATATCCGTCGCCCAGCCGACAGTGAAATATTGGTGCCGCTGAACGGATGATAAGCTACTCCGACGTCAAATACGGGTGAATCGTACGTATCGCGGTTGCCGTCGAACTGACGGAACTCGACGCCTGCCGAAGCATACAGATTTATTTTCGCTGTTGCCTCATAATTGAGGCGCAAGTTTATCTGCTCGAAACTTTGGTTCGTGCTTGGATCATCGACCCAAGTGTACCCGAAGGTGCCGCCGAAGCCCACCGATAGCTTTGGCAGCCAGTTGTAGTAAAGGTAAAGGCCTCCAGCAATAGTGTAGTCACTAATGTGATTGGGATAGGCGTAGCTCGGGGAATCAAGCTCGCCCTGCAGATACATCTTGCCGGTCAATTGGTAATCTGCGATCAAGCGCGTGTAGAAGATATTGACCCGCGTAGGGGCGCTTGCGTCGGTGTTTGCCCACAGTCCCGTCGTATCGTAGAAGCTGTTGAGGTTTGCCGATTCCAGTATGGCTATGTCTTCGGAAAGCCTCACTGTCAGCCGGCCAGAGTTAAATCCCCCCTCAAGGTGAATATACTGATTAAATGCGTCTTGATCTGAGTGGTCGACGAAAAGAATAGCGCTCGGCATGTAGTCCAATCGCAGATAGCTTCTGCTGCGCCCCTCGATGTCGCCCCAACCGATACTGATCGACGGCTCAATCGCGAAATAATAATCGGAAACTTTGTTCGTGTGACTGATAAAGATGTTGTCATCCCATACGCCCCGCACTGTTAGCCGCAGTACGTAGTGAAAGTTACGCCCACTTGGGTAAATCGTTTCCCCGCCTGGAAATACGTTATAACTGCCGCCCCCATAGGGACCTGTTGCTACTGGCGCCGGAACAACGCTTGTTTGTGCAGCAGTATAGTTTGTTGAAGACGACCAAGGGTCGCGCGACGACGGAAACGCCTGTTCGGACGAAGGCAGGGGTTCAGACGAAGAGGGTAAAGGCTCGCTTGTTGCAGGAGGCACCGGTTCTGCTACAGAAGTCACCGGTTCTGGCGCGGGAGGCAGTGGCGCCGCTTGCGTCGACGGCACAGGTTCATTCGAAGGAAGCGTTGGCTCCGACCACGGTGGTAGAGCCACCTCTTCAACGGACTCCTGTGCTTGCGTAGCAAGAATCGCTGCGAAGAACATTGCTGCGACGAGTACCGACGTTCTTCCCACAATCATGTAGGCGAAGCGGCGGATGTACAAAGCATAACCGGGGCACATGGTCGCGAGACTAGGTTGGCGGCATGTAGCCGTCAATCAAAAAATCTTGGTAAAGTCGGGGCTTTTGGAGATCCTTCGAGCCTCAGTGGCGTCATCGGATGCACTAAAAGGCAGGTACGTTTAGCGGAGAAATTTGCTTTGCATTTATTCGCATAAGACGTTCTACGTCCGATCAGCCGGAATCCGAACGACATGGGCGAGCACGAAAAGACGCTTACAATCAACGAAATTTATCATTCCATCCAAGGGGAGAGCACCTGGGCGGGTTCGCCGTGCGTTTTCGTGCGCCTAACATTTTGCGACCTTCGATGCAACTACTGCGATACAGAGTACGCTTTTTACGAAGGGAACAGACGAAACTTTGGAGAAGTTATGGACATGATCTCGGCGTATCACTGCCCCTTGGTCGAGATAACAGGTGGAGAACCCTTGTTGCAGAAGAACGTGCTGCCACTGATGTCGATGCTGTGTGACTCAGGTTACACCGTGCTGCTAGAGACCAGCGGTGCACATGACATCTCCAAAGTCGATCCGCGCGTGCACCGTATCATGGATCTAAAGACTCCGGGGAGCGGCGAAGTGGAAAAAAATCTTTGGTCGAACATTGACCACCTCAACGCGGGCGATGAAGTGAAATTCGTCATGGGTTCGCGCGAAGATTACGATTGGTCGCGCGATAAAGTGCAGCGCTACAAGCTTTCCTCCCGGTGTCGGGCCGTGCTCTTCTCGCCAATTTTCGGCAGGATCGATCCGCGCGAAATTGTGGAATGGATTCTCACAGACAAACTGAACGTTCGTTTTCAACTACAGATGCATAAATTCATCTGGAAACCAACCCAGCGCGGAGTCTGATTATGCGCGCGCGATTAACGAAGGATTTCGCATTCGAAGCAGCGCAGACTTTACCTAAGGCACCGGAGGGCCACAAATGCCGGCGGGTCCACGGACATAGTTTCAAAGTCGAAGTTTCTGTCGAGGGCGACGTCGATCCGGCGATTGGGTGGATTTACGATCACGCGAACATCAGCGCAGCAATGAAGCCGCTTATAAGAATCATGGATCACACCTATCTCAACGAGATCGAAGGATTGGAAAATCCGACGATCGAAAACATGGCGGAATGGTTCTGGAAAAAATTAGAACCTCAATGTCCGGGTCTCTGCGAAATAGTGGTGCACGAAACGCCCACTGCGCGTTGCATCTATCGCGGCCAATAAAGAACTCCGGTGGAACGCCGGGTTCCTGTCGAACCTACAACTCAATCCCGTAGCGTTTCAGCTTGTTGTAGAGGGTGGGTCGCTGAATTCCCAGCAGTTCGGCTGCTTTTTTCTTATTCCCGCGGCACTCGGCGAGCGCTTGGAGAATCGCATTGCGCTCCAAGTCATCGAGAGTTTGCACGCCCTTGCTCGGCAATCCGCTGAGTTCGGCTTGCTGCAAAGCCGGAGGCAACTGTATTTCTGCCGGCAGTTCTTTAACGCCGATCACGCTGTCTCGCGCCAGCACCACAGCGTATTCGATGGCGTTTTGTAATTCGCGAACGTTTCCGGGCCACGAGTAATCGAGTAACTTCTGGAATGCATCCGGTGAAATGTCCGGTTCCGGTTTGCCGAGTTGTTGAGAGAATTGCCTAACGAATTGAGAGATCAACGGCGGGATATCCTCTCTTCGTTTCCGCAGCGGCGGCACTTCAATCTGGAAAGTATTTAAACGGTAGTACAAATCGGAGCGCAGCCGATTCTCGCTGAGCGACTCGGGAATCGGCCTGTTAGTCGCAGCGATCGCGCGAAAATTCGCTTTCATCGTCTGGGTGCTCCCAAGCGGACGATACTCGCGCTCTTGCAGCACGCGCAGGAAACGCGTCTGCAAATCAGCCGGCATATCGGATATTTCATCAAGGAATAGCGTGCCGCCGTCTGCCGCGGCGATCATTCCCGGAAAATCATGCATCGCTCCGGTAAACGCGCCTTTAACGTAACCAAAGAGTTCTCCTTCAATCATTGTTTGCGGAAACGCAGCGCAATTGAGCTTCACCATCGGTTGTTCAGCGCGCCGGCTGCGGGCGTGAATCGTGTTGGCGATTACTTCCTTGCCCACGCCGCTTTCGCCGGCGATAAGAACATTCGCATCCGAGGGAGCCATCGCCCCGATTAATTCATCAATCTCCTGCATTGGTTTGCTTTTAAAAATTGGAGCAGGTCGCGCTTCGGCGATTTCCAACCGCTTCTCCAATTGCTCCGTCTTCTCTCGTAGTTGTTCAGCTTCCCGAAGGAGGAACTGTTTCTCCAACGCCTTCTCCACGAGGCTCAGAAGTTCTTCCGGCGCATACGGCTTGCTGATAAAATGATAAGCGCCGCGTTTGATCGACTCGATGGCGTTATGCAACGAGTCGTGAGCCGTCAGAATGATCACCTGGGCTTTGGGCAGGTCCGTCTTGATCTGATCGAGCATTTCCAACCCATGGGCATCGGGCAGTTGTAAGTCTAACAAGACAAGCGATGGCGAATTTGATTTCAGCAACTTCAGGCCCTGTGACGCGGTGGCCGCTGCATCCACGTGATAACCATGGCGCTTGAGTAACGCCTCCACTGTCATCAACACCGGCCGCTCGTCGTCGATGATCAGGACGCGATGGTTCTCGGTCTTCATTACTTTGCGCTGCTGGTACTACGCACGTGCAGTGTCCTGCAGTTCCTTAAACTGCGAGAATACCTTGCGGTTCAAGCATTTTCGGTTTGGGGACTCGAAATTGGGAGCCTCATCGTCGAAGTGAGCGTCGCCGTCTCGGGGTCGTGTTCAGCCTGCAAGTTTCCGCGGTGTGCTTCGACGATAGCGCGGACGCGGTTTAGACCAAGGCCATAATGCCTCTGTCTGATGTTGCGGAGTGGTTCCCGTCCCCAATTCTGCGTGTTGGAAGAGAAGACCGCTTTTGGTTCGTGGAGTCTGAACACGAACTTGCCATCGCTGATGCTGGCTCTTGCAATTAACGCGCCGTTGCCTCGATCATGCTGGAAAGCGTTGGCAAAAAGCTCCACAAACACTTCCTGGAACAGCTGCGGATCAATGTTCAGCATTTCGTCCTGAAGTTGCACGTCCCACGTGACCTCGTGGTCTTCTTTTGCAAAATTTCGCTCGATTTGCGTGCGCATGTCGATCAAAAATTCGCCCGCCGGATAAGTAACGAAATTGGGTGCAACTTCTCCGACGGCTCTCGAAAGCAGTTGCAGCGTTGAATTCATGCTTGAGACGACTTCACGCAAACGCTTAATCTCACTTGTCACTTCCTGCTCTTGCGTCAGTTCGCCGATATAAGCCGACTGCAGTTCAATCGCGTTCAAATCATTGCGCAAATCGTGACTAAGTTGTCGGACAAAACGGACCACGTCGTTCCACGGCAC
Source organism: Candidatus Udaeobacter sp. (assembly GCA_036002955.1). Classification (GTDB taxonomy): domain Bacteria; phylum Verrucomicrobiota; class Verrucomicrobiia; order Chthoniobacterales; family UBA10450; genus Udaeobacter. The sequence continues at coordinate 28,123 of DASYSX010000026.1, forward strand.
GTTCAACGAGTCCGTAGGAGCTTCCAAAGGTTTATTCGCCATAACTGCACAATCATGCCGATTCTACGATAGAGAACCGATCATCCGCAGCTTCATCGCCCGCTGCGATCTTGATTCGTGCATCATTGCTCGCCAGATGCCGTAATAAGTGAAAAACGTCCTCCGGGTCCGCATCGATCGAGTGCGCGATCTCTTCGGCGGTTTTACTTTCACCCGAAAGCTGCGCGCGCACTTGCTTCTGGAGCTGCAACAGTTTGCTCGCCGCTTTCTTGCCTGCTTCGACGCCGGGCTGGTCGTACGCATTAACGTTAACCAGCGAACCGTAAAAGCCGACCGCTCGTTCATACAGCGCGATCAGTGCTCCGATGTAAAACGCGTTCACCTCGGGAATGCTCATGGTAATCGATTCCCGTCCGTTTTCGTACAACGCGCTGCGGGTCCCGCGCAGAAATCCCTCAAGATAATCGCCGCTCGTAAAGCCATCCTCGACTTCAAACCGAGAACCGCGGCGATCGTTGCGCACTTCTACAAATGTCACAAAAAAGTTCAGGACGCCGTCGCGCAATTGTTGCAAGTATGAATGCTGGTCGGTCGAACCTTTGTTCCCGTACACGGCAATGCCCTGATGCACAACTTCGCCCATCAGGTCCTTTTCTTTGCCTAACGATTCCATCACGAGCTGCTGGAGATATTTGGTGAACAGCGCCAGCCGATCTTTGTAAGGAAGAACGACCATATCCTTCTCGCCTTTTCCGTTGCCGGCGTAATACCACATGAGTGCGAGGAGCATGGCGGCATTTTGCGCGACGTCATCTACGCGGGTGCGTTCGTCCATGGCCGCGGCGCCGGCGAGGAATGCATCGATATCAAAGCCTTGCAGCGCCATCGGTAGTAGCCCCACCGCGCTCATAACCGACGTGCGTCCACCAATCCAATCAGGCATCGGGAAACGCGCGAGCCATCCATTCGTTTCGGCGTGTTTATCCAACTCGCTTCGAATGCCAGTCACAGCGACAGCGTGTTTTGCAAACTGAAGTCCTTTCGCGGCGAACTTCGCTTCTGCCTCGAGCATTCCGTTCCGCGTCTCTTTTGTCCCTCCGGATTTTGAGACAACGATGACGAGCGTTTGTGCCAGTCCCTCTCCTATGCGGTCAAACACGCGATCAAAACCTTCGGGGTCAGTGTTGTCGAAGAAAAAGATGTCCATTGAATCGTCCGGCGAGTTGAGCGCAGCTGACACGAATTGCGGCCCCAGCGCCGAGCCGCCGATCCCAATGTGCAGCACATGCTCGAAGCGCTTTCCGTTTTCCGCGGTGATCTTTCCGGCGTGAACATCTTGTGCGAATGCTTTGATGCGCCGAATCGTGTCTTCGATTTCCGCCCGGATTTCCCGTGTCGGCGCCAACGCAAGATTCCTCAGCCAGTAATGACCAACCATTCGGTTCTCTGTGGGATTAGCGATTGCTCCCGCCTCTAATTCCCGCATCGCAGCAAATGAATGCTCGATTTGCGGCCGCATTTTCTCGAACAAATCGTCCGGAAATTTCATCCGGCTGATGTCGAGAGAGAAACCTAGATCACGATATTCCAGGAAATATCGTTGAAATCGCTGCCAGAGTGATGAAGCGGCCATGTGATGAGAATAGCGAAGTGAAATTCGATTGCAGCGTCAAGTCGCGCCAATAGTTTCGCCTTTCCACGGTAAGCACGACTCGGGAAAACCAGAAATTTCAGCGCTCAGAAATATTCCTAACTGTTTTCGGATTTACGGGAAAATGCTTGTTCTTAAGCCGCTCGGGCACAGCTTTGGTTTGTTCGGCCTCTATCTGTTCCGTCGCGGCGTTCAGTGAATCGTACGCTTCGCGGCTTTTGGATGCGTGGCACATGTAAGCAGTAGCGTGCGCCAGAGGGATGCGCGCCTCCGGCATCCCGACAAACTCCACCGCTTGTTGCGTCGCGATCGCAAGCTGCAACGCCTCGGGGTCAGCAAGACCAATGTCTTCACTTGCGAAAATTACAATCCGGCGAGCAATGAAACGGAAATCTTCCCCGGCGTGCAGCATGTTCGCCAGCCAGTACATCGCGCCTTTTTCATCCGAAGCGCGCATGCTTTTGATGAACGCGCTGATGGTGTCGTAGTGCGCGTCGCCAGCACGGTCATACACGACCGCTTTCTGCTGGATGGTCTCCTCGGCAACTGCGAGCGTAAAATGAATTGGAGGACGAGCGTCCTCGCTTGCCCTTCCCTCGGATGCAACCGCGGAGGGTCGAGCTACGCTCGGCGGCGTCGTTAGCACACCAATCTCGAGTGCATTTAGGCATTTGCGCGCGTCGCCGTCGCTCAGCTTCGCCAGATGCCGGCGCGCATCCCCGTCCATCTTAACGTTGTAATTTCCAAGGCCGCGCTCTTTGTCGGCTAACGCGCGGTCGATCAATTGCTCTAATTGTTCAACGCTGAGCGGTTCGAGCCGAAAAACCTGCGAGCGCGACACCAGCGCGCTGTTTACATAGAAGAATGGATTGTAAGTGGTCGCACCGATGAGGCGAAGATTCCCACCTTCGACATCCGGCAAAAGGATGTCCTGTTGCGCCTTATTGAAATGATGAATCTCATCCACAAATAAGATCGTCTTTTTTCCAGTTGTGCGGAGCCGATTCGTGGCCGAGGCAAGCACGCGGCGCATTTCTGAAACATTGCTTTCGACTCCACTGATCCGAACAAATTTCGCATGCGTCATCTCAGCGATGACGCGCGCCAGGGTAGTCTTTCCGCTGCCAGGCGGGCCGTAGAAAATCACCGAGGGCAG
>DASYSX010000027.1:0-8346 GCA_036002955.1 Candidatus Udaeobacter sp.
CGCGTAGGCAATCTTTCCGCGAAAATAAAGGCCGCTCAGGAAGGTGAAGACATCCGCGATCGGCGCGCCATTTTTTCCGCGCAACTCTCGGGCGAGCGGAAACTGCGCCTGGTCTCGCAAAATCATTCGGGCTCGTTCACCTCCAGCGTAAGCGGGTGAGAGAAGGAAAATCCGATGGCTGGTTGCGCGCTTCATTTCAATTACGACCCTTGGACGCGATCTGACTGTTTTGCTTGATCACTAAGTTTCGGAGAATGCAGAGGGTGTGATGGATGCAACAAAGTTCCCATCACTCCTCCAAACAAAATGGACAGTGAGACGAGCGTCAGCTCCCACATCGGAAGCGTGTAGCGCGGCTGGAATATGGCTAAAACGCAGTTTGCGAGCATCATCAATATAGCGATCACGATCAGTGCAGTAGCATATGAGGCGACCTCGACAATGTCTCGCTTGTGCGTCTTCGCGATTAGAAACAACGCCGCGAGAAGTACGATCCAAACAAGCGAAAAAGCACGGTAACTCACGTTCTTCGGATGGCGAAAATAGGAATGGCTCTTGAAAATGCCGAAGATCTGGTCCGCGTTCTTGTCGCGGAATGTAATCAAAGATGCGCACTGAGGCATCACGTCACGATGCGAAAAGTAGAATCTTGAACTTACAAATACGAAAGCCACCACTTCGGGAATCGTAATTCGCTGAGATCTTTTAAAATCCGTGGCGACAGCGCTAATCAAAATTTTGGAGGGCGGCCAAAGAAAAGCGGGGACCATGCCGTTGAGCGCGTGATAGAATCTCTGCTGCTGAGTGAGGTCCCCTTCCGAGGGAACGAGTGATGCCCGGGCTGTATTTTGGAAAGCGCCTGCATCCCAACTAGCAGCCCTGCCGTTGAATTCATTTCGTAGCAGGAAAATCAGGCTTTTAACGTCTGCGGAGTTCGCATTCTTACTGGCCTTATCAAGCAACTGATTGCGTTCTTCATCAGGCAGCGTGGCAAGAAATTTGATCCGGCCAAGAAATGCAAAACCGACTACCGAATGGTACGGGATTTTAACGGCATAGCACAACGTCCTTAATGACGCGTTCGCAAGCACGATTGATGAAATGCCCACAGCGACAGCGACGATCGCTTTTTGGAAGCATTGTTTGTAGCGTGGTCCATTCCACCCGGCACATGATTGGCACCCAACGAATCTGACTGCAGTTGACCGATATAAAACCAGCAGAACAAAAGTCAGGGGCAAGAGCCCAGCAAGGACGGCGTTGATCTGCCGCGTCAGCATGCACAGCCACAAGAGAATGCCGAAAAGAAGCCACTGTTTCTTGGGAACTTTGTGCGAATGCCGAATAATCCTCAGTCCCGTTGCACCGATGAGGAGGACGAAAATCATACTGAGCGTTTCACCGCCAACGCAATGCGCAAGAGTGTAGAAGAGCGGATTTGCCGCCCAAGTCACCGCGATGACGAAGCGTACCCAAAGTAATCGAGTAGTAACAGCGATCACATAGAATGACGAAAGGGCCAGCGCGAGGTGTTGCGATCCGACCAGCAGGAAAACGCCCGAATCAGTCAAGAGCGGATGACCGAAATATGAGAAGCCTGGCAGTGACCCACCTGTTCGCAGGCAGTCAAATAGCATACCCTACGTATAGCGGAATCCGCGCGATGAAGCAGTATAGCGGGCCGTACTGCAGGATAGTTTCCGATCCCGCGGGCCGGGTTAGTTGCAGATATGCGTCAACATCCTTCCAAAGCGGCGGGATTACGCTGAGCATCCAAATCGATGGTGCCAGTATGACCGCGAACAGAATCGCCGGCGCACCAAACCTAACGAGACGAGGCATTGAGGTAATCCAACTTCTGAAACGAACGAATAATTGAACGGAGTTCGCCGATGAGAGAAGGAAAATATCATAGCCAATCGGTTGGCTCATTCGGTTGAATTTCCGATTTACTTCTTGGTGGGTTCTGCACGTTTTGCTTGTCCATTAAGTCCACCAAACAGACGGCACGGCGGAGAAAATAAATATCCCACCGTTTCTCCAAACAAAATGGACAAGGAAACAACAGTTAGTTCCCACATTGGAAGAGTATAGCGCGGCTGAAACACATTCAGGAAGCAGTTTGCCAGCATCATGAATAGCCCGACTAACGTCAATGCCGCAGCATACGATGAGACTGCGGCAAGCTCCTTTGTCCAAACCTTCGCGACAACAGCAAGCAGCGCAAGATTCACGCACCAGAAGAACAGAAAAGCATTGTAACCGAAATTCTTCGGATGATGGAAGTAAGAGTGCTTCTTGAAAATAGCCATGATCTGGGCGGAGCTCTTGTCGCGAAAGGTAAACAGCGCTGCCTGATCAGGCACAAGCTCGGGGTGAGAAAAGTACCGCGTTGTGTCGGCAAAGAGTTGCCTCACGACAGTCGGGATCGTGGCCTCCTGAGATCTCTTGAAATCTGTCGCGACCACACTCAGGAATATCTTCTCTGGTGGATAAAGAAATGCCTGCGCTGTGCGGTTGAGCACGGGATAGAATTTTTCTTCTCGCGGATCCGTTTGTGGTGGAAAAAGCGATGCTTGTGCTTTCTTCCTGAAGGCCATCACATCCCAATTCGGAGTTTCGTCGGGGAAAGCATTGCGTAGTAGTGAAATGAGCTTTTTAACATCCGTGGAGCCAGTATTTTTCGTCACTTTGTCGAGTAACTGGTTTCGTTCTTCAACAGGAAGCCCCGCAAGAAATTTCAATCTAAACAAAAACGTGAAACCGAGTGTGGAGTGGTAGGGTATTTGAACGGCGTAGCATAACCCCCGTAAAGAAACGTTCGCAAGGACGATGCAGCTAATGCCGACGGCGACAGCAAATGTCGCTTTTTGTAAAGCCTGCCTCGCCCGCAATCGTTGCCAGCGGCGAAGCAACTGAGATCGAGCGAATCTGATCATGATTAACCGATATGCGCTCAGGAGGAAGAAAGTGAGTGACAGCAGCCCAGCCAGAGTGGCGTTGATGTGCCGGGTCAGGATACAAAGCCATACAAGAATACCGAAAAGAAACCACTCTTTCCGGGGAATCTTTCGGGGATGTCGAATCATTCTCAGTCCGGTTGCCCCGACCAAGAGCACGAGAATCATGCTCAGTGTTTCGGAGCCTACGCAATGGGCAAAAGTGTAAAAAAGTGGATTAACTCCCCACAAGACAGCTAGAATGAGGCGAACCCACAACAATCGAGTCGTTACAGCTATCAAATAGAATGCGACGGAGCAAAGCGCCACATGTTGTGACAGGAGCAGTAGGAACACACCTGAGTCCGTCAGAATCGGATGAATAAAAAAAACAGGCGTTGGAAATGGAGCGCCTGCTCTTACACATTCTATGGCGTAGCCGAAGTAGAGCGGAATTCGCGCGACGAAACAGTAGAGCGGGCCCCATTGCAGGATCGTTCCCGGTCCCGGTGGCTGTGTGACCTGAACATAGGCATCGACGCCTCTCCAAAGCGGCGGGATCAGGCTCAACATCCAGATCGAGGGTGTCAGTATGACCGCGGCGAGAATCGCTTGCGCAACAAACCTAACGAGACGAGGCCTTGCGGTAATCCAACTTCTGAAACGAACGAATAATTGAATGCAGTTCGCCGCTGAGAGAAGGAAAATACGATCGCCAATTTTATGGCTCATTCGTTAGAATTTTCCGATCCATTCGCGATCGAGGCAACCTGTTCTCCCGGCTTGCTTTTTAATGCTACATGGGAAAAAATGGGCGGTGCGTTGGAGTTGGCCATTGAAATCCCGCAACGGTAACCATCGGAACGGTGACGATGGCAACGGGCATCCCCCTAACGGCCATGGCGGTAATGGAGATGACCTCAACGGCGCCACCGGTGACGCATGTCCAGACTTCCTATGCGTTGGAGCGCAGAAAGCCGGTACGTCGTGGCTTTACCGGCAACTGGAGCCGCATCCCGATTTCTGGATGCCCCCAATAAAGGAACTCCATTACCTGGACAATTTACACCGGACAAAGCGACATCAGTCGCCGCGCTTCAACGACGATCGAGACGCTTGTTTTGTCGAGGGCATTAAAGATTTGAGCATGCTAAGCCATATCGATCTCGATCGTTACGGCCGGTTGTTTTGTCATAAAGGTCCCCTTGTCTCTGGTGACATTTCGCCGGCCTACTCGACTCTCAGCGACGAGATCATCGAGAGAGTCGTCGATCATTTTCCGAACATAAAAGTCGTATTTCTCGCTCGCGACCCTGTTGAGCGAGCATGGTCGCAATTGTCCATGGGTGTGCGGCTCGGAATGATCAGTAAATTCGATGCCACGGATCCCGATGAGGTGATTTGCAATTTGCTGAATCCAGGTGTGCTGATCCGATCGCACCCCAGTAAGATTGTGGCGCGTTGGAAACGTTATGTTCGTCCGGAAAATTTCCGTATCTATTTCTTCGACGATCTAAAGGAAAATCCTGCGCAGCTGCGGCAATCGGTTTTGCGTTTTCTAGGCGCCGATCCCAGCAAGCCAAGCGGTAGATTAAAACCGCAGGACAATAACGATGCGGGCCGCGACAAGCTTCGGCTCACGGCAAAAGTCCGCGACCGTATGGCTCGATTTTTCGAACATGAACTCAAAGCCTGCGCGGCGAAACTCGGCGGACGCGCGAAAAGCTGGCCAACACGATACGGTTTTTCATTGCTACTGTACTTCTGGGACCTCCTCGACGACAGCATCGATCTCTTCTTCTGGTGCGATTGGATCTCGTAGGTAGCGACGACGCGCTGCGCCGTCCGGGCATCGCAGCGCGATGCCCCTACCACTTGCTTTTTCCAAGTCGCAGGAAAGGATAATCAGGCATGAGATGGATCTGGCCATTCAATGGTCGCGCCGGCAACGGCCAACATAAGAGCGGGAACGACTCCGATGCTCACAGTGCAGGACCCGATTTTTTGTGTGTTGGAGTCCATAAAGGCGGAACGACCTGGCTCTATCAACAGCTCGATTCCCATCCTGATTTCTGGATGCCTCCTTTAAAGGAGCTGCATTATTTTGATCAATTGAGCAGAGTCCAACGCCCATCTTCTTCGCGGTGTAGAGATGAGCGCGACCGTCGCTTTCTCGAGAGCATAAACAGCCTCAGTACCAAACCGGATATAGACTTCGAGCATTATGCCCGACTGTTCGAGCCGAAGGGAACGCTGCTTTCCGGTGATATTTCGCCAAACTACTCGACGCTCAGTAACAAGATCATTCGGCAAATCGTCGGATATTTCCCAACATTAAAGGTGATTTTCCTGGCCCGTGATCCGGTTGAGCGAGTGTGGTCGCACTTGTCCATGGAAGTGCATTACCATCAGATCGAATCGTTCGACGTAACCGATATCGACGAAGTTAATCGGAATCTGCTCCGGCGAGGGCTGCTCTTGCGTTCATATCCGAGCGCAATCGTCGCGCGATGGAAACATCATGTTCATCCAGACCGATTCCGCATTTATTTCTTTGATGACCTGCAAAGAAATCCCGCTGAACTGCGGCATTCAATCCTCGATTTTCTGGGTGCCGATTCGAATAAGCCAGCCAGCCGGATGCTGCCTGAGTCCAACAGTTGGGCCGGTATGGAAAAGCTTCCGCTTACGGATAAGATTCGGTCGCATCTGGCCCAGTTCTTTAAGAAAGAGCTAAAGACCTGTGCGGCGCGGCTCGGTGGCGCTGCCAGAGATTGGCCGGCGCGATACGGTTTCTCACTACTGCTACTCTTTTGGAATCTGCTCGATGACAGCATCGATCTTTTCTTCTGGCGGGATTGGATCTCGTAGGTAGGGACGGCGCGCTGCGCCGTCCGGACATCGCAGCGCGATGTCCCTACCAGGTAAGCCCCCTACTGTTCACCCGCCGCTCAGTCTCGCTTCCGCCAGATCGAGATCACGCTGAATTCGGCGCAATGCATCGTCATTAATCACTCGTTCGTTTCGCAGGCGAATGATGGTTTTTCGTTCGATGCGCAGCGCCTGGTGTTGCAAACGTTGATATTGTGGTGTCGCGATTTCGCCACGGCAATCATCGGGATTTTCAGCGCAAACTTCTAGTTGCTCTATGCGTTCGTCGTATTCGGCGTGCAACCGATTTGCCGCGTCCGGCGAAAACTTCCCATTTGCCCCTGCTTCCTCGATCCATTTGAGCGCCGCCTTGTTTGCTTCTAATCGCGCCATGCGCTCCTCTTCATCCGTCTCTGCATCAGGCGGAACGCCGAGCTTCCGAATCAACAGCGGCAGCGTCAGCCCTTGTAACACCAGCGTGACCAGGATCACTGAAAAGGCGAGAAACAAAATGTAATCGCGCCTGGGAAACGGCTGACCGCCAGGCAGCGCCAGCGGCAACGCGAAGGCGGCCGCGAGTGACACCACGCCACGCATGCCGGCCCAGCCGACAATCGCAACGTGCTGCCACGGTGGAGTTGGATCGTGCACCTGTCGCTCGTTTCTGCGTAAACGAGATAAGTAGGTCGCCGGTATCACCCACGCGAAACGAACCAAAATCACAATTGCGCAGACGACGATCGCACTCGTAAAGGCGCCAGTGAGCGATTGTCGATTCCACGCGTGCAGGATTCTGGGAAGTTGCAGACCAATGACAATGAAAACGAATCCGTTGAGAAGGAACACGATCATTTCCCAAAAGGCATAAGCTTGGAGACGAGTCCGCGCGGTGATCATCAGCGGCGAGTGCCAACCGAGAAAAATGCCGGCAACAACTGTCGCCAAAACGCCAGAGGCATGCATGCGTTCGGCAGATAGATAAGCGATGAACGGAGTGAGTAGAGAGAACGTGATTTGGATTGGTGGATCATTGAGGTGGCTCTGCACCCAGCGCATCGCTACGCCCACAAGCAATCCAATTCCGATGCCGCCTGCAGCCGCCCACACAAAGCGTCCCGCAGCATAGGCCGGCGAGAACGAGCCGGTAACGAGGGCGGCAATCGCAAACTGCAACGCAACCAGCGCAGTGGCATCGTTCACCAGGCTCTCGCCCTCGAGGATCACCTGTATCCGATGAGGAACGCCAAGTCGCCGAATAATCGCCGTCGCTGCAACTGCATCTGGCGGGGAGACAATTGCTCCGAGAGCAAAAGCGGCCGCCCATGGAAGCGCCGGCACAATGACATGCGCGATCCATGCAACTGCGAGCATGGTTACCAGTACGAGACCGATGGCCAGCAGGAGGATTGGGCGCAAATTTCGTCGAAAATCGCGCCACGATGTAAACAACGCAGCGGGATAAATCACCGCCGGAAGAATAAAATAGAGGACAACGTCCGGATTCAGGTTCACCGCCGGCAATCGCGGCACGAAACTTAATGCCAGTCCCCCCAGGACAAGCACGATGGGATACGGCAGCGCAATCTTGTGCGCCAGCACGGCCAGAACCCCGACAGCCGTGAACAAAAGCACAATAATTTCGGCCTGGTGCATGACTCACTGTTTGCTGTAGCCGGGGGCGGTGACCCCGGCCCGCACGAAAAAGTACCTCATCTACCGCAGTCAACGCCCGCGGCTACAGCTTTGGCCCGCGCGCGGTTCGCCTGAAGTTCCGCGAGATGTTTTTCCGACCAACGACAAAGTCCCTGTAGCGGCTCGATCAAAGTGCGTCCCAGCTTTGTAAGGGAATATTCTACTTTCGGTGGCACGACCGGATGCACTGTTCGTTGCACGAGGCCGTCACGCTCGAGACTGCGGAGAGTTTGCGTGAGCATTTTCTGAGAAATCCCGCCGATCTCGCGCTGAAGTGCAGCGTAACGCATGGTGCCGGCGGAAAGAATCTGGATAATGAGGGCAGTCCATTTGTCAGCGATGCGGTCGAGCACTAGTCGAGAGGGACAACGCGGGTCGAGCACAGAGGGAACTGAAGAGACCTTGGGCATGGCCCTGTGTAAAACAAGTTGCGAACAGGTGCAAGCTGGAGGGTAACACTCCAAAAGGTGCGTATAGTGCTCGATCGTGTGTAGTTGACTGCTGGTTTCCTCGACCGAAATTAATGCATGAGCATCGCAGCTCCTCCGAAAAACAATACCGGTCGAATCGACTTTCTTTTCCATGAGACGGACTCCGCCACTTCACAGCAAGTCCGCGGCGAAACGCAACCGAACGACTCCGAGTTACTCGACGCATATTCGCGCACGGTCGTCAGTGCAGTTGCACGCGTCGCGCCGTCCGTAGTTAATATCAACGTCACACAGCGGATCAGCGCACGACGTGGACAGCGCGAAGTCAGCGGGAACGGATCAGGGTTCGTAATCGCGCCTGATGGGTTTATTTTGACCAACAGCCACGTTGTTCATGAAGCGAACGCGATCAC
>DASYSX010000028.1:0-2738 GCA_036002955.1 Candidatus Udaeobacter sp.
TTCGGCAAATTGGTCAGTAGCATACAACAGCCAAAGCAAGTTGGCGTTCTGGTTGGTGTGCCGGATTCTTCACCGGCGGCGAGTCACCCGGCCAGTCAAGTCGCTGGAAACACTTCGATATCCCCGCCCGCCGTTTTGTCATCGCGACCGGTGAAACCAAATGTCGTTCCTGAAACACCGGCTCCTGAAAACGCCGCGACGACTCCGAATCCGTTTCACATTTCGCCAGCCGACGTTCAGCAGGCTCAAATAGCCAACGCTCAATCACCCGGCACCGCTCCGACGAATACAGCGGAAAATGCAGCGAGAGCGACGCCCGACACATCTGCTTCTACGAACACAGCCGCAAACTCATCCGTGCAGACAAACACCGAGCCGCCGCCAGCTACGGCAAGCCGATCCGCTGCCGAGAGCAAAAAGAAACCTATTACCGCAACAGCCAAACGCGCTGCCTCCAGCCGCAGTTCAGTCACGGATTCCGCGCGGGGCCGCACTCATTCGGTGCGCAGTCGGGTTACGGGTATTACGTCCGATGGGCGATTGATCCTGCGTTTGCCCTCCGGTCGCACTGCCATTGTGGCGCCGGACGGTGAAGAATCTGCGCCTCGCCATCGAAACCGGGAATACATGGATCGTGACCAGATGTTCGGTCCTCCGCCAGGGTTTGGGTCCGATTACTCCCCCGGCGATTGAAACGGAGTGGCGTGACTCACGCGCCGCCGCGAAAATGGCGGCCTTCTAACCGACCAGCCGCCAATGATTTTTAACGAAAAAAAAGCTTGCCACGGTGTGTGATTTCCGGCATACCTCGCGCTCGTGCGGAGACCACCACTTTTCTTAGCACTAGCAACTGCATTGGTTTCGGTGACGTTCAGCGCGGGCGCACGTGCCCAGGGCTTGGCGCCGCCCAGCTTGGGGGGCGACAGTCGAAGCGATCAGGGCGCGAACGATGTAGTCCAGGTGATCACCGCGAAGACAGCGCCTAAGATCTCTAAAAAAACGCGGAAACTCCTGACCGAATCGGTGCACACCAGCGCTGAAAAGCCAGTCCGGGTAGCCGCGCAAAAGCCGCCGCAAGCAGTCGAGAAGCCGCCTTCCCGAGCAACGTTTACGATGGAACCCGTGCGTCCCATGAGCCAGCCGACGGTAAACCAAACGGTGCAGCATGGCAGTCGTTTCAGCTTCAAATCTCCGCAGGGTACAAAGGAATCCGTGCCCGTGATAACCGACTATTATCCCAGCCGGATCGTTTACCCGCTCGCGAAAGTCGATCGACGAATCGACAACAGATTAGTGCAGGCAGCAACGCTGGCTCAGGAGCGCGCGCATGCGCATTCGCGGTCGCGATGCTGGCACTACGTCAAAGACGCCTTGCTCGCTTCAGGAGTCATCGATTCTCGCCCGAAGACCGAGCTTGCCAGAGATGCTGCGTCCGAACTCGTGAATAATTACGGATTTAAAAAACTGTCGATAACAGATCCATTCTCTGCGCCCGTTGGTTCTGTGCTCGTGTATGGTACGGCGCGGAGCGTTGGTCATGTTGAGATACGCACCAAGGATGGTTTTGTCAGTGACTTCCGTTCACAGATACCATCGCGTCGCCCGTTGATGGGCGTTTACGCAAAGCTGTAGGTTTCTCCCTCAGTCTGAAAAAACGTCAGCTCTATCCGCAGTTCGGCACGCCTGTGGCTGACAAAGACACAAAGTGGTGATGGTGAGGCCCGCTGAGGATCAGCCTTTTTTCGGGCAAAGGCGCGACATCGCTAGACACTCCGAACCGGTTAGTAATTCCTGATCATGCGAACCACGGCGATAAGCATCGACACGACTGGCCAGGCCGCGATCCCAGTGATCAGAACGAAAAACAAAAGCTCGGCGAGATAATCCCGGCTTGTTTCTGCGCCGAAGAATTTACTGCTTAATTTGTGAAAGGCAGGCGCCTTCGTGACCGACCGAACAGCGAGGGAATTCGCCTCTGCTTCCGCTGTCGGACGATAGTTGTAATCCGTTAATGGAAAACTCTGGTAACGACGCCGTGCGCGGTTGTCGCGACGTGAGCGGCGTTGTTTGTGATTAATTTGAAGTATTGGTTTCATAACTTTCTAGGTTGTTAAATGTGATTGGCGAAGTGGGTTCGGGATACCGGCGCGAAAAATCCGCGCGTGGTAAGATTCGACCACTGGGGTGCCGCGGCTTGCGGGCTCCAACTTGGCGAAAATCTAACGGGCCTCTATGCCGCTCGCCCGCCCCAGCGGGCAGCGCGAATCGGCGCGTCGATCAATTTCATCGGCCCTTGATGTACAGCCGTTTCCATGTTTGTCCAGCATCGCACTGTGATTTCGGCCGTAAGCCCCTATCGTCGTATGAGAAGCGATTACGAATATTTTTCTGCTTTATCATCGCTCGGACGGTTCTGAGTCAGATCCGGGCCGGACAATCTGAAGGGTCATGAAGTGGGGATGCGCGTTCGTCCACGCCATCGCCTCTCGCTTTGTTTCAAAAAATCGGTCGACCACGATGGCCTTGAGTTGGGTCGCAGTCCGTCCGCATAGACGAGCCGCTTTGCGACTAATGACCGCCGGTCCCGTGTCGACCGCGGTGCAGGCGCGATCAGGGAAGACAACTTTGCTGCCGTACGGAATTCGCTTGGGATCGACGGCGCAATGTCCGGAGTGTAGTCGTCGTCCGGTACTGGCGAATTTGGAGCCCTCACCCGCCCAGTAACTGGTGACACGAGC
>DASYSX010000029.1:0-2667 GCA_036002955.1 Candidatus Udaeobacter sp.
CAGCTCCGTCCCGTGCTGCTTTCAAACTACCGTTTGCCGATTGCGGATTACAGCTTTGATGGCGCGCAAAGTAAAAAGACCGGCGCGGCTTTCCTACGAAGGGAAGATTACCTGGCTCACGTTGGTCGCAGTGGCGCCTGCGGTCATCGTTGCGCTGGTGCTTCTTTGGTTCGGCGATCATACCCCGAAAGTGCAGTGGACACTTACGATTCTGATCGTTGGCTGTTTAACTGCATTCGTTTGGAGCACGCGCGAACACGCTGTTCGTCCATTACAAACGCTTTCCAACTTGCTCGCAGCATTGCGGGAGGGCGACTACTCCATTCGTGCGAGAGGCGCGCGTGAAGACACTGCGTTGGGCGAAGTCCTGCTCGAAGTGAATTCGCTCGGCGAAACCTTACGTCAGCAGCGTCTGGGCGCGTTTGAAGCGACCGCGCTGTTGCGCACGATCATGAGCGAAATCGATGTGGCAATTTTTACCTTTGATCCCGAACGGCGTCTCCGACTCATCAATCGTGCCGGTGAGACTTTGCTGGGACGACCGATGGACAAGTTGTTAGGCAAAACAGCGCTGGAACTCGGGCTTCATGCTTGTTTCGACGCGGACGACGATGAACCGCTTACCTTGAGTTTTCCAGGCGGCTCAGGCCGTTGGGGTATTCGCCGAAGCACATTTCGCGAACAGGGTTTGCCGCATGAATTACTCGTGTTGACCGATCTGAGCCGCACGCTGCGCGAAGAGGAACGCCGCGCGTGGCAGCGACTCGTGCGCGTGCTCGGCCATGAGATGAACAACTCGCTGGCGCCGATCAAATCGCTTGCCGCGAGTCTGGAATCGCTGCTGCGGCGCGAGTCTCTGCCAGACGACTGGAAAGAGGATGCAAAATCCGGATTGAACTCCATCGCTTCGCGAGCCGATTCGCTGAGCCGTTTCCTGCAGGCTTACACTCGGCTGACAAAGCTCCCGCCGCCCCAAAAACAAGACATCGATCTTGCCCCGTTAATACAACGTGTCGTGGATTTGGAACCCAGGCTCGCGGTCCAAGTCCGGCCGGGTCCGAAGGCGACTATTCGCGTGGATGCGGCGCAGATTGAACAATTACTGATCAATCTGGTGCACAACGCTGTTGACGCCGCGCTTGAAACACATGGAAACGTTACGCTTGGCTGGCGCGAGAAAGGAAATTGCGTTGAGATCCTTGTCGAAGACGAAGGTCCCGGCATCATGAACCCCGCCAATCTCTTCGTTCCCTTCTTTACCACAAAACCTGAGGGCTCGGGAATTGGTCTCCCATTGAGCCGTCAAATTGCCGAAGCGCATGACGGCACGTTGGTCCTCATGAATCGAGAAGATCGCCAGGGAGTGCAAGCTTTGCTGCGTCTGCCGCGCTAGTTTGGAGTGCGGCGACATGTCGCCGCTTTTAAAGCGCGGACATGTCCGCGCACTCCAAATCAGAAATCGTCTGGCACGTTAACTTGGTCGATCTTAAAACTGTTCACGGTGTTGACTAAGGCGGCCGGCGCCGTTTGTGCAAACCAGGCGGCAGAACACCATTTGTAATTTTCCGCCACGGGAACAACACCGTGCGCTGCTGGGTTATGATGCACGTACTTCAGCCGCGCCAGATACGATCGCCCAAAAGTGATGTGACTGTCCCAAAACTGGAACCAGACCTTCCGCCCGTCCGTTTTGTCCCAGCGATTAAGCTGCCTAGCGGTTTGGCCGTGAAGTTTGCCGAGGAATTTGCGCAGCGTCGCGGCATCCGCAGGTGATGCGGCGATGAAGTGGTAATGGTTAGATAGCACCGCCCACGCTCGTAAGTTCCAGCCGAATTCGCTCGCGTATCGGAATAACGAGTCTTGAAAGAAGTCCAGCCGTTCTGGTGAACTTAGATGTGGCAATCTCTTGTACGTACCCGTGGTAATCATATAAAGGCCGGGTTCAAATAGCCAGTGCGCGGGCCCATGGGGCTAATTCATGGCTGAGTGTTGGCGAAGCCAGATTCTTCAGCAATACCATTTTGAGTGCGGCGACATGTCGCCGCTTTCGAAAGCGCGGACATGTCCGCGCACTCCAAACTTTTTCCCGAACTTGGGACGATACAGTCCCGGAAGCGGATACTTCAAAAGAGCGCGCCGAAACGGTCCAAAAGCTTTAACTGCTGAGCATCAGCAGTTTACGACTTTATTTTTTGGGTTGGCATGGCCATTGCAATACACCGGGGAAGTTACAGGAAAATGTTGAATCCAATGAATGTGCCTAACACCTCTAACTAATAGGAGCTGAAAGAAAATGAAATCATTGCCAAATACCCAACCCAACGCGCGGAAGTTTCCGCTCGTCGATTATCATTATCACGCATCGATACTCAACAGTTCGAGCGCGCCATGCCTTCAGACATCGAAATCATTGCGCGACATTACCCGCGATTACTTCGACGCTGAAGCGAACCGCGAATTCCTCAGCGAAGCGGCTGTGTTCACCGCGCTCATTGGTATGGTCATCATGCCGATTGCGACCGGCATATCCGCGGTGCTCCACCTCCTCAACGTCCTTCCTCTGTTCTGAGCTAACCGTGATACCAGACCGAAAACCAACAGATCAAACAATTGTGCGTCCGGCCGGTTTTGCGCCGAATCTTTCCTCGATGGACGTGCCGCGCACAG
>DASYSX010000030.1:0-12549 GCA_036002955.1 Candidatus Udaeobacter sp.
TAACTTCTGTACCAGTAAGCCTGCGAACAGCGGTCTTTAATCTGTGCTGAAACAGTTCAGCCTGCCGCTGGACAATCTCATGCACTCCTTTCCAGTGAACACCGGCCATGTTTACATAGTCGCAGTTTTCATCTAAGAGGCGACCAAGGGCGGCCGTGTCATGCCGATTCCAACAAACTGTATATTCGGCGAGAACATCGCGCACAACACTTTCGTCGTTTTCGTAGTTCGTGGCGCTGTAATATCCGCCATAGTAAAGCAGAGGCGGGTAGCTGTATCCGTAACTATAACCATAGTTACCATACCCATATCCGTAGCCGGAGTAGGACGACGGGTAGGAATAGTAGGGCGGATAAGAGTAATCGGAATATTCATAGGGTCCGTGTGGGTAGGAGTTCCAGCCCGACCAAGACGCCCACCACCATGGAATGCCGAAGTTGCCGATAAAGATGATTTTATTGGACCGGTGGAAGCGACGAAACCGTTTATCTCGACCAAAGTCGCCGTAATTGAAATGGTTAAAGCGTCGAAAGCCCAAGGATGAATTCATCACTGGAGCGCGGTGCATCGGCGAGCGAGCAATCGAAGGTAGGGTGAAAGCGCCGCGCATTCCGATCCGGGACACTGGATTACTGTGCGCCTTCATCTGCGCCGTCGCACTCGAAGCTGCGAAAACACATGCTACCACGCAAGGAAGGAGAACGAATCTTCTCCGATTCATGGCGTTACACGTTCCAAACATTGAAACCCCCGGCACAAGATAAAAGATAACGACGGGGTTACAAATTCACCGCCGCTCGGGCGACTGCGGCAATCGATAAACTGCCGCGCATTTAGAACTCGTTAAACGCGCCCCTGTGTTCCCGCGTTTCCAATGGCGTTGTCACTCTCACCACAATGACGGATCACGACATCGTGTGACCGGCTGCTCGCCATGACAACTGATTCCACCATGAATCAGCGGTGGATTGCAATTTCGAATTCCTAACCGGCCTAATGATTTGAGGTACTCAAGGGAATTTGCGCCATACGACGTGCCCGTCTGGTGCGAGTCCAAGCATGTAACCATGGTTATTGACACTCCCAGTCATTGCTGGAAGCCAAACAACGTGCCCTGAGTCAAGTGGATTAGATGCTTTCACGAATGCGATGGTGCATAGGCCGACGACAATCCCGAGAATTAGGTTTTTCATATGCGGACGATGGCATACAAGGGTGAGGGGATCGAGACCTGAGTGCAGATATGGATGGAATTATTCCGTCTAATCCGGTCGCTTCCCTCGCAACCGCCCTATAACAGCCGAGTTATGGGAGATTTAGAAAGCAGAATCGAGCAGGTCAACCGTTACTATCGATGGCGGCGTGGATGCCGGCGAGGCACTCGCGTAAGCTGAAGAGTTGGTGACGGCGTCAGGGTGCTGGGGTGCTGGGGATAGCCCGCATCGAAGTTGAAGGTTGATTAGCTCGCTGGGACGAGCGTATCCGTTAGCGTGTCCAAGCGCGAAACATATCTCGCCAAAAATATTAGGCTGGGGTCAACACAGCAGTTGCTATCGTAAACCACTGATCCATCGCGATCATTTATGTCGAAACATAAGTGCGAGCGGATGAAAAGCTGATGGCGTCTGTAGAATTTGAAGCGGCAGTTGATGCTTTCAGTGCTTCTTCCTTTTTGTAAGAGTGAACGAGACAGTTTTCCCGGCGGCCATATAACTGCCCTTGATAGTGGACTGAGGATCGCCAAACGGATCCATGTCTAACAAAATCTCTTTTTTTGCGCCCTTTGCCGGAGCAAATCGTATCTTGCCCGTTCCCATCTGTGTGTCTCTACCTGACAGGTAAAACCTCGTTACTTTCCCGCTCGCAGATTCGGTGATCTTAAGATTGCTTGCCTCCACATGGCCGCGATCGAATTCAAAGACGATTCTCACGCCAGCAGCCTTGCCCTTGTAGAAGACGGTGTCGCGGCCTTTTGCCTCAGCGGAGGTGCAGGGAACCATCAGACGAACCGCGATAAGCGCCACAGCGATAATCAACGTTCGATAGTTCATAAGACGAGCTGCAAGCTCAGCCGCCCTGCGCGGGTAAGCAAGCTTATCAATCTCCGAATCCGCCTTACACTCGTACGCGTCGATCGCGACCGCCCGGTTGCCGTTGCTTTTCAGTGACAGGCACGAGCGCAGAGCCGCCAGAAATGCGAACGAAAGTGATGCTATCGGTGCCGGCGCGGACGTCGGTGAGGCACTTGCGCAGGGTGAGGACTTGGGGAAGGCGTAACGTTGGGGGTAGCTATGGGTATGGCCCTCGGTATAGGCGAAGCTGTGGCAGTTGCAGCCGGGGATTGTTCCGGCGTCGGACCTGAAGGTTGATTGCTTCGCTGGGACGCGATTAGTGCATCTGTTAGCGTGTCCAAGCGAGAAGCATATCTTGCCAGGACGATGGTCAAAAATACCAGGCTGACGGCCAACACAGCAGTTGCTATCGCTAACCATTTGATCCATCGCGAATCATTCATGCGGAAACATAAATGACAAACCGTTTGCTGCCAAAATCAGACAACGGCAACGCGTGAGCGGGAATCCATCCAGAACTGCGAATAGAACGCCATCGCGTCGCCCAAGCTTGCCAATCAAATTATCGAAGTGATACAGCGTGTCCTAGCGCATCAAGCGGTCCTTGAGCCGTCGGCGATTGATTCTTAGGGGCGAACGATCTGGATGGCAGACGCGCACCGCGACGACGGTATGCGTTTCATTGTGCGCCCAGATGAGAAGATGACTGCGTTTTTGGAATTGGAAAGGGCGGTTTGTGTTCAGCTATTGAGTGCCAACGCTAAGCTAACGGTGCTGCCCTGCTAGTCCTTTTTCTTCGGCAATTCGCGGCGCGGCTGTCCGACAAAGATCTGGCGTGGGCGGGTGATCTTTTGCTCCGGGTCGGTGATCATCTCCTGCCATTGCGCCAGCCAGCCTACTGTGCGCGGAATGGCGAACATCACCGGGAACATCGTCACCGGCAAACCCATGGCCTGATAGATGATGCCGGAATAAAAATCGACGTTCGGATAAAGTTTGCGCGAGATGAAATATTCGTCCTCCAGCGCGATGCGTTCGAGCTCAAGCGCGATGTCGAGCAAACGATTGCGCCCGGTCATCTCGAATACTTCGTCCGCCACGCGTTTGATGATGCGCGCGCGGGGATCATAATTTTTGTAAACGCGATGGCCGAAACCCATCAGCTTGCCTTCGCCATTTTTAACGCGTTGGATGAATTCGGGTATGTTCCGCTTGTCGTCGATGCGCGAGAGCATTTTGAGCACTTCTTCGTTCGCACCGCCGTGCAAAGGGCCATAAAGCGCGGCTGCTGCTCCGGCCATCGCACTGTAGGGATCCGCGCAGCTTGAACCGATCGCGCGCATCGCATTGGTGCTGCAATTCTGTTCGTGGTCTGCGTGCAGAATGAAAAGCACGTCGAGCGCGTGTTCGAGCGCCGGGTTTGGCTTGTATTTGGTTTCTGTCATCTTGAACATCATGTTCAAAAAATTCCCGGTATAGCTGAGATCATTGTCAGGATAGACGTAACGCAGGCCACGATTGTGCCGAAAAGTGTATGCGGCGATCGTCGGCACTTTGGCGATAAGGCGTTTGATCTGCGCCAGACGATTGTCGGCGTCACTAACCTGTTTCGCTTCAGGGTAAAATGTTGAAAGCGCAGCGACAGTGCTGATGAACATTCCCATGGGATGTGCGTCGTAGCGGAACGCCTGCATCAACGTCTTGATATTTTCATGGACGAAGGTGTGATGCGTAATGTCGTAGGTCCACGCCGTCGACTGCTCCTCGTTAGGCATCTCGCCAAAAAGGATCAGGTACGCCACTTCCA
Organism: Candidatus Udaeobacter sp.; assembly: GCA_036002955.1. Classification (GTDB taxonomy): domain Bacteria; phylum Verrucomicrobiota; class Verrucomicrobiia; order Chthoniobacterales; family UBA10450; genus Udaeobacter. The sequence continues at coordinate 3,880 of DASYSX010000030.1, forward strand.
GGAAGTTGGATCTCTCGGCAAGTTGTTCGACCGGAAAGCCGCGGTATTCGAGAATTCCCTTGTCGCCGTCTATGAACGTAATTGCACTTTTGGTGGACGCGGTGTTCATCAACGCAGGGTCGTAGGTCATCAGACCGAAGTCGTGTTCGTTCGTTTTGATCTGACGCAAATCCATCGCACGCACAGTCCCTTCCTCGATAGGCAACTTGTACGATTTGCCCGTGCGATCGTCGGTAATTGTTAAGTGTTCTTCAGACATGTCGTTTTCCTCTCAATGAATTAATACCGTTCAGCAACTGCTGTCACAATTTCATTGCGTCGCCTGTTGCTTGACACCATTCGCTTTAATAAAGCTGATGTCTCCGCTGCGTTCGAGTCGCGCAATTTGTATTTTTGACAGATCATCGGTCTTTGCCTCCAGGCGCATATCCTCTTCCAGATCATGTTTGGAAATGTGCTCCCAAAGCATGTTTCTCCGCTGCAATCTGCCATCCTGCACGAGCACCACTGGTTCTCCCTTAATTAGAAATCCAAAAAAATGTGAATAGTAAGCCGCCACACCGAAGAGCCGGTGCAACAACACCAGAACGAATCCAGTGCCAAGCGTGGGGAAAAAGGCTTCTGATCCGTTAATGGCGCGTGCCAGCATCGAGCCGATAATAACCACGAAGACAGCATCGAACGCAGTTTTCTCGGCAAGCGAACGCTTACTGCCGAGTCTCATCATTATTAGAGTCGCGATAAAAACAATTACCCCGCGCACTGAAACTTGCAGGAATGTTAAGTCTCTGGGTTCAGTGCCGATTCCAAGCAACGTGTGAAGCAATTGTGAGAACGTATTCATGCCTGAAAGTTCTCATTGCCGGGCAAGACTTCCAATAGCGCATGTTAAGTCGCGAAGTAATCAAATCCGATCGGTCGCTGAAATGCGTTTCGTTTTATCGAATAGCTACACGGAGGATCTATGGCGCAAGGAAGCAAGAAGAAGTACACGTCCAAGCAAAAACGGAAAGCCCATGATATCGAGAAGGGCTACAAGAAGCGCGGCGTAAGCACTAAGGAAGCGGAACGCCGCGCATGGGCGACAGTAAATAAATCCGACAAGGGCGGCCGGAAAAAAGGCGGCGGAGGTCGCGGGAAAAAACGAAGCAAATCAAGTGCCCGCAAAGGCGGGAAAAAAGGCGGCCGGAAATAAGTCGCTGATATTTACAAAGACACTGCATTAGCAGCGATCAACGCTCGACCTGATCTTTATCTTCAGCGGTTTCGCTTCTTTCGCGCCGCTTGTGCTCCTTTTTTACCGAGCGCGGTGCGCGTTTTTTTCGGCAAGTGCGCAATCGTTCTCTTTCGCCCCGCAGCTTTGGCCGCTTTCTTAATGTTCCGCTTTGCAGCGGCGCGTTGTTTTTTTGTTGCCATATTCCTAGCCAAGCTCTGCGCGCCGAAAGTTACACTAGCGTCTCAGCGGCGGCGCTTCCGCGTGCGGGCTGCTTTCTTCGCGGCGGCAGAACGCGAGCGCGCCGAGCGTTGCCCCGCCACGCGCTTCGCGTGTTTGGACAAGGCCTGCTTTGAAGCCGAGCTACGGCTCTCGCGCTTGAGCGCCCGTTTCGTGGCGCGTGAGCGTTTCAGAGACGGCTTTGTGCGTCGTCCGGCGCGACCCTTCGCCAGATCCCGCTTTGCCTGGTGTTTTGTTCGCGGCTTGCCGCGTTTTGGAGGGGGCAACTTTACTCCCGCCCGCCGCGCCTTGGATAGACCAATGGCAATTGCTTGCTCTGGCGATCGGGCGCCATGTTCGCCTTCGCGGATGTGCTCCATTTCTTCGCGCACAAACTCGCCCGCCTGCGTGGAAGGCGACTTGCCCTCGCGCTCATCATCGCGCGCGCGTTCAACTACTTCTTCTTCTGGCATAACAAAAGGACTACGCCTTTAGCCACACCTTTGGACGTAATAAATAACGTCAGAGACTCTAGAGCGGAAAGCACCGGTAGGAAGCACACCACCTCGAGCGCTGGCAGCGGTGATCAAAGGATTACCTACACCTACCATCACTCCAACAACCACGTCTACGTCGAGGGCAACCGCGATCCGAACAGCTACTCTGCCTCTAAGCCCAATACCAATACCTACGCCTACTTCGACCCCAGACCTACACCGACGCTCAGAACTGCTCCAACACCGCGCCCTCGGCCTGGCCTCGCACCGCGCCCGTAGCGTCGAAGAATTCCGAACCTCGGATCGATTCGCCAGCTTCGCGGTCCCTACAGGAATAAAAACGAACCAAATAGGGGGGTGAAAGCGCATCTTCAATGCCTTCTTCTAAGCACGCAAGAGACGGAAAAAAGTGTTGACATGCGGTTGGTGTTTTCAGTACAAGCAGCGTTAGCACGCCAAAATCCATCCACATCATAATCCACTCATGAAAACAAAATCCGTTTCAGAAACAGCACGAAAACTTACCAAGAAATTAATTCTGCTCGCCATAATCGCCTTAGCGCTTTCCGTCTCGCCCCGCAGTCGCGCTGACGCGTCGTTGTGTGGCTGTTTGAGGTCTTGGGACAACTCCGGCGCAGGTGACTGGTTCGACCCGTCGAATTGGGCCCCCTACCACGACTACCTGCCCAGTTGCGGGGGGCCCATTTGTCCAGAAGATGGAGGAACAACCGAGGCGGACATCAACAACGGTGGCACGGCTCAGATTAGCACGCTGGCTCAGACCGCCCAAGCCTGCGAGGTGTTTATTGGTAAGGACTCAGGGCAGTCTGGCAACCTGTCTGTGGATCATGCTACCCTGGATCAGTGTAATGACATGTGGGTCGGCTACTACGGCAAAGGCACTCTGAAGATTACGAACGGCGGGCTTGTTACCACGATTGCTGGCGGGTTCATCGCAGGAGAGCCGGATTCAAGCGGCACGGCAACCGTGGATGGCACAAACCCAGATGGCAGGAAGTCAACATGGACAGTGATCGGCGCGGGGGTCGGCGTCGGCGGGACCGGCGGCAGCGTGGGCGGAACTGCCCTCTTGACCGTCACCAATCAAGCACAGGTTAGTGCAGACAATGTTCACGTGTGGAAGTCGGGCACATTAACGGGGAACGGCACGGTGACCACGACCAACGGACCGACGACCGTTGATGGCACGCTTGCGCCGAGTGGGACACTCACTATTAACGGCAATCTAACCTTTGGCAGCATCGCTGCTAACATGCGCTGCAACGTTAGCTCGACCAGCGTGGACAACTCCCAGGTCTCCGGTAGGGCGCTGCTGAACGGCAAATTGTCCGTGACGGTGAGCGTTACGGGAGATTTTACGCTCTTGCACGCGGCTAACGGCTTCAATAATACTCAGTTCTCGAGTTATTCGTTCACTTACACCGGATGCTTATCTGCCAGCGTCAGTTACCGTAACAATAACGATGGTAGCAGTGACGTCATTCTTCATGTTATATCCACGTGTAATTAAGTGTGCGTGCGTTGATCGCTCATTTTTGCTGTGCGGCCATCGCGTGTCTGCTGGGGATGGAGATCCCGACAGCGTTGGGACTGGCGAACGCCAGTCCCGAACCGCGGGAGACGGGATCAGGTAGAACGCTAAGCTCAGCAGAGCGCGTGGCTTACCAGTATGCGATCGAAGAGATCTATTGGCGTCACCGCATCTGGCCAAAGGACAGCCCGGGGCCTAAGCCGCCGCTCGATGCGGTGATCTCGCGGGGGCAAATTGAGAAGAAGGTCACCGGTTATCTGCGCAAGTCGCAGTTGGTAGCCGATGAGCGGGGGCGACCAATTACTCCCAGCGAGCTTCAGGCTGAAATGGATCGTATGGCAACGCACACCAAACAGCCTGAGGTGCTGCGCGAACTCTTTGCGGTGCTCGGAAACGATCCATTTGTTATTGCCGAGTGTCTTGCACAGCCTATCTTGGCGGAGAGGCTGGCCGCTGGTCCTATTGTAGCGGCAGATGTATCACCCGCACCGTCAAGCTTGTCTGCAGGCGATAGGGCTCCCTCTACAGGGAACCGCATTGGTGTCATGGCAAACCTGGGCAACGCTCAGTACAAACTCCCGGAAATCCCTGTTGGTGCGGAGTGCACCGACGATATGTGGACAGCTACTAGCACTGTGAATCCACCCGATGCGCGCGAGGGTTCTACTGCAGTGTGGACTGGCAGCGAGATGATGGTCTGGGGCGGGTATGATGGCAGCAGCGATGTTAACACTGGCGGGAGATATGACCCGGCGACTGACAGTTGGATGAGTACGAGCATTAGCAACGCGCCCATTGGCCGATGGCTTCACACGGCAGTGTGGACCGGCAGTGAAATCATTATCTGGGGTGGCGGTGACGGCACGCACTTTTTGAACACTGGGGGCAGGTACGACCCGACCGACGACAGTTGGACATCTACTAGCACGGCCAACGCGCCCCCAGCTCGAGCCCGTCACACCGCAGTCTGGACCGGCAGCGAGATGGTCGTCTGGGGGGGGTACGACTACGATCACGGCAATTTTAACACCGGCGGCAGATACGATCCAAACACAGACACTTGGACAGCGACCAGTACCATCAATGCGCCGGAGGCTCGATGGTATCACACCGTAGAGTGGACAGGGAGCGAAATGATCGTCTGGGGTGGAACTAGTCAAATAACCTACCTGAACACCGGCGGCAAATACAATCCAGAGACGGACAGTTGGACGGCCACCGGCGTGCCGAATGATGTACTGGGCCGCGCTGCTCACACCGCGATATGGACTGGCAGCGAAATGATCGTCTGGGGAGGCGGCGACTCCACGTTTAACGATTGCAATACTGGCGGCAGATATGACCCAAGCACGGATAGCTGGATGGCTACGAGCATCGCCAACGCACCCTCGCCGCGAGACTCTCACACAGCAGTGTGGACTGGCAGCGAAATGGTTGTTTGGGGAGGGATTTTCTGCTGTCCCTACATCGATTTTAACGAAGGGGGCAGATACAATCCCGGCACGGACAGTTGGGTACCTACTAGTATCACGAATGCCCCCTACCCCCGAGAGAATCACACTGCGGTGTGGACCGGCAGCGAGATGATCGTCTGGGGTGGATATAACTACACCCACGACCTCTTCTTTAACACCGGCGGGAGATACTGCGCGCAATCCGGCGCGACGCCAACGCCCACACAGACGGTTACTCCAACAGCGACGCCAACACCCGCCGCCACAGCAACTGCGACGGCAACAGCGACGCTGACACCAACACCAACAGCTAAACCTACTTTGACACCGAGACCTTCACCGACGCCGAGACCGGCGCTAACGCCTAGGCCGCATCCCACGCCCCCGCCACGCCCGTAACCTGTTATGAAAAGCAAACACACCGCCCAATCCGCGCCTGCCCGCCGTAGCCGCCTACTCCGCCGAAGCATCTGCGAAGGCTGGGTCGGCGAAGCTGGGTTCTTCAATCTGCGCCTTTTAATTGGCGTATTCATAGTCGTGGCCGGCGTCTTTGTGGCACTCGCAGGTCTCGGCGCATTCTCGGCGCTCACTGCTAGCATGGCGCGAGCGCAGCAGAGCAATAACATCATCGCCAACTCCAAAGACCCCCTGGTCCCGAACGAATTTGATTGTTCCAAAATTCATGAGCTCGGCATAGACAAGCAACTGAACTTCCGGGCCGGCGCCATCATGATTGCCTGCGGCCAAGCGCAGGGCGGCGAGCTTCGCGAAGCTCCGTCTTCAAGTGCATTTTCCAAGCTTATTCAAAAGCTCACAGCTCCCATGACCTATGGCGGCACGGACGTGGACCTGATCACCGGAGACCAAAACTTTCCTAATGTTACTCAGTCCGAGACATTCACTACGGGTAACCCGGATAACCCCGATCAAATCGTCGTGGGCTACAGCGATACACGAGGCATTGGGGTCATGCCCCTAAACGGTTCTGGCGCATCGGTCTCAACGGATGGAGGAAATACATTTACCCGCTTGACCACCGCTAGCGGTCAAAGCCCCTTCGCAAATACATTAGGCGGCGCAGTTATTCTGTACAACAAGCCGTCCGGCACCTGGTTTACGGTGTGGTCGGGCGCAAACGGCTGCCCTCTGAACGGGTACAAATCCGCCACTCCCGAGGACCCGAATAGCTGGACCAATTCTTGCGTTGATAGCAACGCCCAAAACGATCGGCAATCTGGCTGGGCCGACAATAACCCAAAGTCTCCGTTCTACGGGCGAATGTACATTTCGTGGAACGACTTTAGTCAAGGCAACGCAAACATCTTCGTCACCTTCTCCAGTGATAACGGCGCAACGTGGCACAGCCCAATCATGGCGAGCACTGGGACCAACTTTATCCGCAACGTGCAGATGACTGGCGACTTGGTCACCGGCGACGTATACATCGCTGGCATGGACGAAGGCGGAGGAGGTTTCCCACATAACGACGTCAACTACTTCTTCCGCTCCACCGACGGTGGCAACACTTGGACCAATAGTTACATCGGCACTCCATTTCCTGGACCGGGGGTCACCGCTGTGGGCTACTTCGCTTGTATGTTTCCCGATAACGGTGGCTACTGGCGTTACGAGGGCTGGGGCGAACCCGCCGCGATCAACGGCGTAGTTCACTATGTTTATACCCAGCACGGGACCGGCAGCGATCCCGGTGACGTTTATTACATCCGCTCGACAGATAGGGGCGAGACCTTTAGCGCACCGCTCAAGTTAAACAGTGATTCCAGTACTCGTCCTAATTGGCAGCCCAACCTGTCGGTCAGTCCCAGTGGCACCCTTTTCGCCGTGTGGTATGACGCACGAGAGAGCACTAGTTGCACCCTTGACGCAGCCGTTCCGTGTTACAGGATGTGGGCGCGCAAGTCCACTGACAACGGTGTGACTTGGTTGTCTGACGATATGTTCTCGGATGTGGTCAGCCCTCTGCCGGGACAGACCGAGCCGGGCATCATCCCTGACGTTGGCGGCTTCGACTATGCCTCTGCGATCGCGGGCAAACATCTAGCTTCATGGACGGACGGTCGTGTGGCCATCAACGGCGTCTCGCAGCAGGATGCTTTTTTCGATCAGGAGCCGTCTGCAGCGGTAACGCCCACGCCCACACCTACACCAACTGCGACACCGACTGCTACGATACCTCCAAGTCCAACACCAACAGCCACAGCGAGAGCTACACCAGTTCCGCGGGCTCGGCCTACGCCAGCACCGCGCCCGTAGCCGCGAACGGAATTGTCCGAATAGGCTGGAATGCGCAGCAGCTGTTCGCTCCCAGAAGGGAGTTTAACGGGCGTGATGAGTCGCCTAACGTCACTTCGCGATTCGCGGTTTTTTTAGAGCGGTCATTCCAGCGATTGAACCACGAGAGGATTTGCGGAGGCTAAGACTGCAATCGAATCTCTGATCTCAGCCGCCCACCCGAGTTATTTTCGCTTCTTCGTCTGATTTTTGATCAGGCGCTCCGCCGCGGCCGGTCCTTTGCGGGCTCTCGGCTTGAATTTTTTGCCGCGCGCATCGTTGTAAGAAACAAAGAAGTGTTCAATTTCGTCTAGTAGCTTTGAATCCAGCTTTTCAAGCGATTTCAACGTCGCATTAGTGTGTGATTCCGCGGCCACCGCGATCAGGCGATCATTGCGTTCGGTTTTGCCGTCCTGAGTTTGCTCCGCCTCAATGACCCCGAGCAACCGAGTTTCGACGAGGCATCCGATAAACACGGGCTCGTCCATCAGCACAAGAACATCGAGAGGATCGCCGTCTTCGGCGACCGTGCCTGGGATGGATCCGAAGTCGAACGGGAAAACGCTACCATGAGGCAAAACGGCCTTCAGTTTGTAAGCATCAATCTTGAAATCGAATGCGTATTTGTTCCTGCTGCCTTTCGGGGTGTCGATGACGACGTTTACATTTCCCGATTTGCGATCAAAGGGTTTTAACTGGCTCAACAACGTCATAGTGGCTAACGAGCATGCCTTACCGGATTGATGTCCTTATGGTTTAAGAACCACCTTGATGCAGCCGTCTTCCTTATCCCGAAACTTTTTGTAAAGTTCAGGCCCTTCTTCCAGCGGACGTTTGTGAGTAATCACAAATGAAGGATCGATCTCGCCCGAATCGATTTTGGCCAGCAGCTTCTGAGTGTAGCGTTTCATGTGTGTCTGGCCGGTTTTCATCGTTAGGCCTTTGTTCATGAATGCGCCGAAAGGAATCTTGTCGGTAAAGCCGATATAAACTCCGGGTACAGAGATCGTGCCGCCCTTGCGGCAACACCAAATGGCCTCGCGCAAAACATGCGCGCGATCGGTCGCCAGAAACACGGAGGCTTTGGTTTTGTCCAAAAGTGCATCGAACGAGCCAGTGGCATGTGCCTCCGCGCCCACCGCGTCGATGCAACGGTCCGCTCCCCGGCCATCTGTCATCTCCTGGATACGTTCGTAAACAGTGGCATCGCTCTTTTCGAAATTGATTGCTTCGGCTCGCCCATGTTTCCGGGCCATTTCGAGGCGCTCCGGAACTCGGTCGATCGCGATGACACGGCCGGCGCCGAACATCCACGCGCTTTGGATGCAGAACTGGCCGACGGGCCCGCAACCCCAGACGGCAACCGTGTCACCAGATTCGATCTCTGCATTTTCTGCGGCCATATAACCGGTTGGAAAAATGTCGGACAAGAAAAGCACCTGC